>JBBDXZ010000013.1:0-52510 GCA_040902075.1 Gemmatimonadaceae bacterium | reverse complement strand
CCCCCACGCCTCGCGTACCGGCGACGAGGCCTCCGTGAACGAAGATCACCCCCGGACGCAGCGCGGCGTCACTGCCGGCGGGAAGATACACGTCGTACTGCAGCGCCTGGCCGTAGGCGACCGTGTCGGCCGATCCGGCGAGCGAACGGTACGTGATGTTCTCGCGGCGAATGGCCTCGCTCATCCCCGGCAGCCGATACGCGATCCGGCGCGTCGTATCCTGCGCCCCGAGCGGGTCGCACGCGGGTAAAGAACAGACGCTGAGGCCGAGGGAAAGCAGCGCGGTCCTGCTTGTCACGTGTGCTCGCCGCCACCCGCGCCGCGCGTCGCGAACGGTGCCGGCGCGGTCCTATCGAGCCAGGCCAATAGGTCGCCTACGACTCTTCGTACGCGCCAGGGTTCATCGCTCGGGAACATCAACACCGCTCTCGCTTTGATGCCTATCCCCGGCAAATACAAATCGTATCCCGCGCTGCGATGCAGGAGTCCATCGGCGTCGACCAGCAAGTCGTAATCGTGCAATGGCGATCGAGTCTGCGGCGGAATGGAGCAAAGGACCAACGAGTAATGACGCGAACGCAGCCGAGCCAACGCCTCGCCGATGGTATTGACGGCCAGAACGGCGAGACCGTCGCCGTCGAAGCAGCCGCGCAGCAACTTGCGCTTCGAGCACTCCCGCTCGATCAGTAGGATCGCCACCGGCGCGGCTGACTGGTTCATGTGTGTCAGGGAAAGCGACGTCGCAAAGCTCGTCGCCTGGATACAACTCCCTGCAATCGCTGACGGTCACGAGCCGTGCCGAATCAAGCCCCTTGTCACGTTGTCACACGTCCCATCCCTGATGGATGCAAACTGTGATCGGTCGTCGGGTATTCGGCCCGTGGGAATAGCCGACCGTTCGATGAGTCGTCCGTGTAGCGGCGAATTCCTCCCCACATGAATTGTCCCGTTCAACGTTATCGGATTTGTTCAAGAACTCCCGGTCGCGGCGACATAAACTCGGAACGCAGACGGGTCGCCGTCGGCGAATCCCGAACACGCCAACCTGATAATGGGAGACAATACATGCGAACGAGTCATCTGGGGGGGGCATTCGTTTCAGTCGTCGCGGCGGCCCTGTTTGGCTGCGGGGACGGAAGTAGCCCAACCGCGCCGCGGATAGCGCAGACGGGGTCTGGTACGGCACTGGCTCAATCGGGCGGCGCCATGGTTACCGGCAGCGGTCACGTGCCCGTCGGAATGACCGACGACTTGCGCGAATTCACGTTCCACGCGATCGAGCACCAGGATGGAACGGTCTCCGGGAGCTACAAGATCGAGCGCACCGACACCGGCGCGTACTTCGTCGTGCAGGTCACGTGCCTCGCCGTAGTGGGCAACACCGGCTGGGTAGCCGGGATCATCTCCGAGACGAATGCCCCCGGCGTGAGCGTCGGGACAGTTTCGTATTTCTGGGCGCGTGACAACGGGGAAGGCGACGGCGCACAGCCCGACATCGTGAGTCTCGCCCGCATCAACGATCGAGCCGGCGAAGATCAGCTGTTCTGCACCAACCGGCCGTTGCTTCTTCCGCAGCTAACCGTGCAACGGGGGAACGTACAGGTTCACTAGCGCTCCGCCGTGTACCAAGTGTACCAAGTGTACCAGCTGACCTCGCGTACCTGACCTCTCCGATGGAAAGGTGCGCGACTCAGCTCCGGAGACCGAGCAACCGCCAACGGTAGGCCCCCGGAGTGACGCCCAAGTGTTTGCGAAACTCGCGCGTGAAGTGGCTCTGGTCGCTGAATCCTGCCGCGCAGGCAATCTCCGAGATGCTCTGCCGGCGCTCCAGCAAACGGGTCACCGCCCACTCGAGTCGCAGCGCTCGCACATACGAGCCAAGGCTCCGGCCATAGTACCGCCGGAACGTCCGCGTCAGATGAGCGGGATGCACCCCAGCGGCTCCCGCGAGTCGCGAGACCGTGACGCCCGCACGCCACTCGTCGTTCAGGAGGTCGCGCACGATCAGCAGCCATCCCGGTCTGCGGTTGCCGTGACCATCGGGATTGGCGACGCGCGCCGCGTCGCTCAGTAGCAGCATCGCCAAAGCCTCGACGCATAAGGCAGCGATTGCGTCGCGTTCGCGAATCGCGCTCAGGATGCGGAGCGCAGATCCAACGACTCCCGCATGCCGCAACAAATGGACGTCGTTGACCAGACGGGCCATCGGTTTCGCGATGTATTCCTTCGATGCGTCGGGCTGAACCACGATGCCGCGTGCCCCTTCCGGGCCGATCCGATTCGTGTGCTGCTCGCCGATCGGTTCGGTCCAGGCGTAGCCCGTGTCACACGCCAATGATCGCCGCGCGATATGCGTGTGACACGCGCCGTGCAGCATCACGGCAATACATGCACGGTCATGGACATGCGGCCCGAGCACCGCCTCCGGCGGAAACCAGAGGTCCGTGATTCGGAAGCTTTCAGTCTCGAGAGACTTGAATGTCTCCGTTCCAACTGAGACGGGAACCGACAGTGGCCGCACGGGATGCTCTCCAGTTTCTCAACCGCTGGATGGATACTACCCGTCACACCTGCGCGACGAGAACGGTGCCGTCGCGCGAACTGAGACGAGTCTCTCCGGAATGTCGCCGCCGCACTCTGGGACAAAGCGCGCTCCGCCGGGATGAACCGCGCGCGAGGGACTCCATGGATCATCGAGCTGCACGCATGTGTGACTGACCGGCAGACTCTGGGGTAGCATCCGTAGAGAGAAGGAACCTGAGACAAACCCTGCGCGGAGCGGTGACCAGAATGCCATTGCGACGAGAGTTGGGAATTCTTCTGCTGGCCCTCGCGACGTGCGTGGTTGCCGCTGCATGCGGGAGCGCGGAGCCGTCGAGACCGACGGCCGCAGCCCTCGTCGTGCCAAGTGGCGCTGTGTCGGCTGCGGTGGTCGCCGGCGGAGTCAGCGTGACCAACAACACGTCCGATCGCGTCGCCTTCGAGGTGTGGGACGTCGGCTTCCTTGGCCAACTCGGTCAGTGCGCGAGCCCTGAACCCAGCTGCACGAGACTCGCGGCCGGCGCGAGTCATACGGTGCCGAACGAGGAGATTGCCGCCTTTGGCACCACAGGCAGCGTCGCGGTGCACTGGTGGCATGTGCTGAGGAGCGAAGCCGGTGGACACGTGGCCGGAGAGCTGCACACGATCGTTCTGCCCACAGAAAGGAAGTGAACAGCGCGCCTAGCCACCGTGCGGGGTTACGGCCCGCGGTGGAATTTGGCGAAGGCTGCGCGTGATGGCTCGCCGGCTCGTGCAACCTTTCGACCGCCAAACCGCACTCATGTAAAACAACAGGACATGGGTGCCATGCTGCGTCAGCTCGCCGTCATCACAGTGGCATTGCTCGCTGTTAGGGAACCGGCCCTCACACAGGACGTCCAACAACAGCCGCGTGCGTTGCGTTCGGGCCGCCGGCCGGTTCTGCCCGCGGCCGAAGAGGTGGCGCTCGCGCGGAGCGCCGCGCCCTCGTCGATCTCCGCCAACGCCCGTGTCCTGGCGCTGACCGACACCGGCTATGCCCTGATCGCCGCAGGATCCTCTTCTGTCACTTGCGTCGTAAATCGAAGCTGGGACCGCAGCGTCGAGCCGCATTGCTACGACCCGGAGGGCGCGGCAACCGTCATGCAGATCGAGCTGCGACGCAACTACCTCCGCCACATCGGTACGGCGGAAGACGAGATCTCGGAGGAGCTGGCGCTCGGTCTCATGTCCGGCAAGTATCGGCTGCCGTCGCGCCCCGCGCTCACGTACATGATGTCCGCGCAGCAAGTTCTCTACGACGACACGGGTAAGTACGCCGGCAAGTGGCGGCCGCACCTCATGATCTACTATCCGAACCTCAGCACGAAAGCGATGGCGCTCCCCACGACGCCGGACATGCGCGTCGGCATGGTTGGCGGGGACGGAGGAGCAGAGTCCAGCCTGATCATCATCATGAGCGCGTTCGCGGACGTGACTCCAATCCGCCCATAGTGACGTCGGTGGGTGACGGCGATGCCGAGCTCATTGCACGGCTGGTGCGCCGTCACGACGCACACGCATTCGACGTCCTGTACCGGCGGCACACCGACGCGCTGTACGCGTCCGCGCTTCGCATCGCGGCGGACCCGGACCTTGCCGCGGACGCTGTGCACGATGCGTGGGTGCGTGCCGTCGAGAATCTCGGTCGATTCGAGGGGCGGTCGGCCTTCCGCACCTGGCTCACCGGCATTCTCATCAACTGCATTCGTGCTCGCTGGCGCGATGAGCGCGACCTCGTCTCGATCGACGCCATCGGCGAGGCGGCGCCGGCACCGGCACGCTTGCCCATGGACGTCGATCCCATGGACCTCCACGCAGCGATCGTGGCGTTGCCGCCGGGGTATCGCTGCGTCGTCGTGCTGCACGACGTCGAAGGATTCAGCCACGAAGAAATCGCCACGATGCTGGGGATCGTCCCCGGCACGTCGAAAAGCCAATTGGCACGCGCGAGAAACAAGCTGCGCGAGGCTCTGACCAGCGATATGCGACGGATCATTCCATGACAGATCGTCACAACGACCAAGATGAAGGGCGCGGTGCACTCCGCGAGCAGCTGCCGCGTATCGACGCGCCCACATCGTTGCACGGGCGCGTGCACGCCGCTCTGCGCCAGCGCGGCCTGATTCGTTACAGGCGCTCGACGAGCACCTGGGGACTCCTGGCGGCTGGCGCCGTTCTGTGCTTCGCCGCCGGCCTGTTCACTGGCAGAGTCTCGTCTCGCCAAGCTGCGGTGGCAGTGGCGCCGCGGTATGCACTCCTCCTGTATGGCGGCTCCGAGGGAGATACCGACGCGGCCCGCGCGGCGCGCGCAGAGGAGTATCACCGCTGGGCGCTTAGCTTGTCAGGAGACGCCAGGTTCGTGAGCGGCGAAGAGCTCGGCCGGGTAGTCGACGAGCTTCCCGCTCGCTCGTTACGCGAGCCCGTCGCCGGCTTCTTTCTCATTCACGCAAGCTCCGACGAGCTCGCGACGCGGATCGCTCGGGGCTGTCCGCATCTCAAGTACGGTGGCCGAGTGGTGGTGCAGACGATTGGAAGTTGAAGGCGGTGCTTGCAAGAGATCGCTGCCCCCGACCGATCATTCGGCGCGTAGAGCCTCGGCGGGATCGGCAGCCGCGGCACGCGCCGCCGGGATGAGCGCCGCCAACAGCGCCGCCGCAACGATGATCGCGACGCTGCTCACGAACGACAGCGGATCGGTCGGGCTGATCTCGACGAGCTGCGACGCCAGAAATCGTGAGAGCGGGTTGCACCATCGATCAGCTCCTTCAGCCCTCCTCTGCGCGTCTTGCCCCCCGAGGAAACATTCCCCACTCGTGGAGCGTACCATTGCTCGCCGCCCTCCGGAGCCATGACATGAAGAGAATCACGTCCGAGTTCTTGCTGGCCATCTCGCTGGCCATCGTGGCGGCGCGACCCGCGTTCGCGCAGGACGCGTGGCGGCAGTATGCGACCGCCGAGGAGGCGGGGTTCTCTTCCGTCGCTCTCGATTCAGCTCGGCGCGTGGCGGACAGTCTCGGGGTCGGGGCGGTGTTCGTCGTCTATCGCGGCCGCGTGCTCGCGGCATGGGGGGACGTGTCGCGCAAGTTGCACCTGCACTCCGTGCGCAAGAGCCTCACGAGCGCCTTGTACGGGATCGCCGTCGAGTCGAAGCGTATCGAGCTTAGCGCCACGCTCGCGCAGCTCGGCATCGACGACACGACGCGCCTCAGCGCGGACGAAAAGGCGGCCCGCGTACGCGACGTGATCGCGGCGCGCTCAGGCGTCTACCTCCCGGCGGCGTACGCGCCCGCCGACCAGGACTCGACGCGCCCGGCGCGCGGAGCACACCGCGCGGGAACCTTCTGGTTCTACAACAACTGGGACTTCAATGTCGCCGAGTCGATCTACCAGCAGCGCACGGGAGAATCGGTCTACGATGATTTCGCGCGCCGCATCGCTCATCCGATCGGGATGGAGGACCTGAGCCCCGGCGACGGATTCCTGGCCTACGAGCCCCAGCTCTCGCTCTACCCCGCGCATACTTGGCGGATGTCCGCGCGTGACCTGGCGCGCTTTGGACAGCTCTATCTACAGCAGGGCCGCTGGAATGGACGCCAGGTCGTCCCCGCGCCGTGGATCTCGGTGAGTACCTCGCCGATCTCCGATTTCGGCAACGGTCGCGGTTACGGCTACATGTGGTGGACGTACGCGCCAGGTTCATACGGAAGCCGGTTTACGATCCTGAACAAGTACGCGAGCTATGCGGGATCGGGCACCGGCGGACAGGCGGTGATCGTGATTCCGGAGGCACAGCTCGTGGTTGTTCACCGCGGCGACACCGATCACAATCGCAACATCGCTGGTGGGCGCGTGTGGGGGCTGGTGGAGAGCATCCTCGCGGCACGCCGCGGCGAGCCTAAGCCCAAGCCGGCGTTGGTCGCCCTATCGCCGGTATCATTCACCTCGCAGCTGCCGCCGTTGGAGCAGCCGAACATAATGCCCGCCAGCCGCACGGAGGGCGCCGCTCTTGTCGGTGAGTACGACGTCGGCGCACCCGAGCGCGTGCGAGTGACGGTCTTCCGAGATCGGTTGTTCATGTATCTGCCGCGTCGTGGCCAAGCGGAGCTTCTGCGGGTTGGCGAGTGGCGGTACACGATCGGCGTGTTGGCCGGCGTCACTATTGTCAGCGACCGGAACGCATCCGGTGCGGTGCAATCGCTGACGATCCGTATGGGTGGTCAGGTGATCAACGCGAGAAGGGTGGAGTAGCGGGCACAAAGTCTCCAGCGTTGCCACCCGGCACATTGCGTCGGGTGAGTTGTGACTCCTGATTAATCTCATGAGAAAGACTCTGGCATTGATGGCGTTGGGTGGATTGTGCTCGGATTGTGCGCGCGTCCCAGCCGGCACGTCAAATTCTGCGGAGCTTGACGGTGCTGCCGGAATGGTCGCCGCGGCGCACCCGTTGGCGACCGACGCCGGCGTCGCGATCCTTGCCTCCGGGGGCAACGCCTTTGACGCCGCAGTCGCCGTCGCCGCGACGCTCAACGTGGTCGAGCCCATGATGTCCGGCATCGGAGGCTATGGCACCATACTGCTGTTCGACGCGCGCGAACGGCGCGTGCGCTTTCTCAATTCCAGTGGCCGCATCCCCCGCGCCGTGGACGCCGATGCATTCCGGGCCCCAACGCCCGGTTTCATGGAGAACCGTCGTGGCGCGAAAGCCGTCTCCACGCCGGGAAATCTCCATGCATGGGAGGCGCTCTGGAAAACGTACGGCTCCCGCCCATGGGGTGAGCTCTTCGCGAGCGCGATCGAGGCTGCCGATTCAGGGTACGTGATCGGCGATCAGCAGGCTCGCATGATCGCGGACGCATTCCCGGAATTTGCTCCGCATGCGCGAGAGATCTACGGTCGCAATGGCACACCGCTCCGCGCAGGCGGGCGTCTTGTCCAACGGGATCTCGGGAGCTCATTGCGCATGATCGCCGGACAAGGTGTTGCGGCGTTCTATGGCGTCTCGATCGGAGCCACCATCGACTCGGTGATGCGAGCGACCGGCGGCTTTCTTTCTTTGGCGGACCTGCGCGCCGATAGTGCCGAGTGGTGGGATCCGATCCACATCGATTACCGCGGCCTTCGCATCTACTCGGCCTCCCCGCCGGCGAACACCTTTGATGCGCTCGCACGGCTCGGCGTCATGGAGCGGTTCGATGTCCGCTCGCTCGGGCACAACAGTGCGGACTACTTGCACACCTTCGCCGAGGTGACGAAGCTCGGCTTCTGGCTGCGGCTGCGATATGCGAGCGACCCTGACGTCGCACCGGTGCCGCTCGCGCGGCTCTTCTCGGTGTCTTACCTCGATTCGTTGGCGCGGCAGATCGACCCGATGCGCGCGCGACCGTTTGTCCCGCCCGGCGTGTCAGCCGATGGTTCGCGCCACACGACCCACTTCGTGGTAGGGGATCGCTGGGGCAACGTCGTGTCGGCGACGCAGACGATCGGCAACATCTTCGGCAGCCGCATCATGCCACCTGGCACCGGCATCTGGCTCAACAACTCTCTTGCCTATTCGACCTTCGAGCCGAAAGGGAACCCGATGGATGCGTTTCCTGGCCGCCACAAGCTTTCGGGCGACGTGCCCGTCATCGCTTTCAAAGATGGCCGTCCGTGGATCGCGATCGGAACGCCCGGTGGACACACGATCGGCCAGACGGTTCCGCAGATGCTGATGAACGTCATCGACTTCGGAATGGATCTTCAAAAGGCGCTCGATGCACCGCGGGTCAGCTTCTCGGAGCCTGACGTGCTCGTCGCCGAGAGGACGATTCCCGACTCTGTGCTGCGCGCGCTCGCGGCCAGGGGCCACAACGTTCGCCCGAGCAACGGCGTGGGGAACGCGCACGCCCTGAGCATCGAGTATGATCGCTCGGGCCGTCCGGCGCGCTTTGTCGGCGCATCGGATCCACGCGGAGAAGGGACGGCTAGAGGTCCACAGGATGTTCGCGGGAAACCGTAGGGATGCGTCTGCAACTGGTCCGGCACACGGTTGCCGGCACCTAACGTGAGCCGACTGGCGCTTCGAAACGTATTTCATTAGCCATTTCGGAGGAACAATGCACAAGCCCATTGTTCACGTCCTCGTCGCACTGGCGTTGGCCAGCACGGGCTGCGCCCACCGCTTGGAACGTGGGGTGTTGGCGCGCCATTCGGGGGCTGAGATCGACGAGGCGCGAGCATTCGTCGATAGCATGCGCCTCGCGCAGTCTCTTCCGGGGGTAGGCGTAACGGTCGTGCAAGCAGGCCGTCCGGTGTGGAGTGAGGGGCTGGGGGTAGCAGACCGCGAGCATGCGGTCGCCGCCACACCAGCGACCAAGTTTCGCGTCGGCAGCGTCTCGAAACTCTTCACTGCTGCCGCGCTGATGCGGCTGGTCGACGCGGGTTTACTCGATCTGGATACACCGATACGAAAGTATCTGCCACGGTATCCGTCAACGCTGCCGGACGTTACGCTCCGACAACTCGCTGGTCACACCTCCGGCATTCGGCACTATCGAGGCGTGGAGTTTCTGTCCACGGCCGAATACGCGTCGCTGAGCGACGCAATCGGCATCTTCATCGGCGACACGCTCCTGTTTCCTCCGGGCAGCCGGTACTCGTATTCGAGCTACGGCTACAATCTCATCGGAGCGGTCATCGAGACAGTGACGGGCGAGCCGTTTCCCACTATGGTGGACCGCTTGGTCTTCACGCCACTCGGAATGCTGAACACTGTTCCCGATTCGTCGGGACGCATCATCCTTGGCCGCGCCGCGCTCTATCGCGTGGCAGCGGATGGCAATGTGACAACGGCCCCCTCGGACAACCTTAGCTCACGATGGCCGAGCGGCGGATATCTCTCGACCACCCAAGATCTCGCCCAGTTCGGCGTCGGTGTGCGGCGTCCCGGGTTTCTCACCGCCAAATCACTGTCACTAATGTTTGCGCCGCAACGCCTGAGCACGGGGAGCACCACGCAAGTCGGTATCGGCTGGAGGATTGCAACGGATTCGGCTGGTCGCGTCTATTATCACCATGGCGGGTCATCCAATGGGGGGGCCGCGTTCCTTCTCGTTTATCCCATTCAGGAGACTGTTGTCGCGATGGGCTCGAACGCGCTCGGCAGCTGGAGCGCGCCCGAGGCCAGGCGAGTGGCTGCCTTCTTTCTGCGCTGATCCATGCCGCGGAGACCAACACACTACGGTCGCTGGCCGATGTCCCGTAATCGGCCGCGCGCCTCGCTGTTTGCCGAATCTCGACGCAAGGCCTCCCGGAATGCGGTCGCCGCCGTAGCCGTGTCGCCCTTCATAAGATGGATGTTGCCCTTGAAGACGTACATCCCGGACGAATTGGGGAACATCTCTTCGTTGAGACGCAGCAGCGCCAGCGCGTCATCCGATTTCCCGGCGCGCCCCACGCGGAACGCGGCGATGTTGAGCGCTGATTCGCTGAAATCGTAGGCGTCCCGACCGAAGTAGCGCGCGCGCAAGGCGCGATACGCGCGAATCGCCGAGTCGGCGTTGACCGCAACGGCGGCTTCCGCGATCGCGGTGAACAGCGGGATGGGGCGGCTGATGCCGCGATGGCAGGTTGCGCACGTCACCGGAAGCGCCGGGCTCCCGCGCTGGGGAATCGTGTCGAGGCGCCGATTGATCTCCTGCGCCATGCGCATCATCTGCCGGGCAACGAGCTTGTTGCGTTTCTCGTCGCTCGCGAAATCGAAGCGCTCGAGCGGGAGCCCCTCTTCGCCGACGTGACAGAACTGGCAGCGGACGCCGAGTGCCGACGTAAAGTTGCGCATCGTACCGACGACCTGAATGACGGGCGTCGTGCGCGGGATGACCTGGGTGTTGATCAGGGAGTCGGGCGGCCACGTGCCCGGCGCTTGTGCGTTGACGCTAACTGACGTCGAAACGAGGCCGATAGCGCAGAGCAGAAGTCGCATTGTCGCGTTCGCGAAGAGAGAGGACGCCACGAACCAGCCGAGCGCAGCTGCGGGGGTGCCGGCTAGGCACCCCCGCTTGCCTCATCGAATGCCAAGCCTACTTCAGCTCTATCGAGATGTTGCCGGAAAGCAGGGGACCGGTCCTAGCGTCCACCGGCTGCGGCGGAGTGTCATTCGGCCCGGGCCACGGTTGCCCGGCGCAGTAGGCCGCCGAGGTCTGGAAGCCTGCGTCACCCGTAAACCCGAGGAACGTCGAGCGGTCCACCGTGCCGGAGCCGCCGTTGCCGTAGTCCACCATACGCCACCAGATGTCCCGGCCCACCTGGTTCCGCTCCTGCATTCGCGCAGGGTCTGTGGAATTGTTCTCCGTGATGACGCCTCCGATCCAGGCCCGATTGTTGACCGGATCGAAGGAAACGCACGTTACACGAGTGCGGAATTCAATTACGTTCGATCCCAGCAGTGCGTGATGGAACGCCTCACCGGACGCGCTTCCATCAGCGCGCAGCAACGCGGTCATCACGAAGTCCATCGGCACGCCGACATCGATCACGCCCTCTCCATTAGCATGGCCGATCACCCGCAGGTCCACAGCAGATGCCGATGAGGACGACAACTCGACCATGGGGTCGGTGGGTGGCGGGGCATCGCATGCCATGAACACGAAAGCGGCAGGCAGTACGCAGAGACTGCTCTTCGACATATGCGGTTTCCTCGGCAAGGAAGGGGTTTCCTCGAGGCTACCGCGCGCACGAACCTCTGTCTTGAATGGAGGGAACCTTGTTGGAACGATCCGCGCACATCGCTCCATTCCGACCCGCGATCGCCGACAGGTCGCCAGATCGATTGCCAAGGAGATTCGCCGTTCATCCCCACTTCCCGCGAGTCGTCCCAGGAAGGCCGATAATTCGGCTATCATGAGCTCAGCTTGCCGGTGCGTGGTTGTTTGCCTGTCCGTGCTGGCAGCTTGCTCCAGCGCCGCCTCGCAGAATCGCGGTTGGACCTTCCAACAACTGCTGAGTCCTCCTACGGCGGAGGAGATTCATCGCGTCGATCAGGATTGGGCGCGCAAGGCATGGGTTGTGGGAGACATCCACCCAGAACGCCTTGGCGGGTCTGGTCGATATCGGGGACATCCGGTGGGACTACCCGGATCGGAACCTGACCCAGGGTCCCTACGTCGCCCGGATACTCGGCGACAGAGCGCGCGATTTCGCGTTGATCGTTCCCTGCGCTCGCGGCATGGCACTGCAGATCGGAGCCGTACGCATACAGGCAGACGGCGACCGCCGTGACGCCTGGGAAGGAGTGGCGGAAGATGCCATGGCATTTCTTACCGTGGCGCTGTCGGCGACGCCGCAGATCGACTCGCAACGGTTGGCTGCGTACGGCTACAGCCGTGGCGGCGGAGTCGCTTTGATTATGGCCCAACGCGATCGTCGCCTGAAAGCTGCCTTGGCCTTCGCCGCTCCGACGGACTGGTTCTCGGCCATGGGACGTCCGGGCCAGAACTGGGCAGAACGCATGGAGCAGGCTTCGCGCGATGTTTCGCTGCAGCCGGACACTCGCGAGAGCCAGTACCTGGACTGGTTCGTCCGAGGTCGTGAAAACCTCCCGCTTGCCGACTTGCGCAGAAGGCTTGTGGGCTCGTCGCCGCTCTATTTCACCGAAAGGTTGCGCGCCGCCCAGATCCACCACGGCGAGGAAGATGGTCCGGTGCCGGTCCGCAATGCGACGGCAGTTCGGGATCGTCTACCACCGGAAGATGACTCGCGTCGAGTGTTCATCTACCCTGGCGCTGGGCATCGTCTCGATGACACAGCAGCCTTGAGTATCGCCCGCGCGTTCCTGATCGAGCGGGTCGTGCAACCCAGATAGCCAGTGGCCTGGCTTTCATCGTGGTTCTCCCGTCGCGGTCCGCTAGTCAGACCGCAACGCGGTAACTGGATCAGCTCGAGCGGCCCGCATGCCGGGTACCATGCTCGCAACCAGAGCGCCCGCCGCGATCACGAGGGCGGCGGCGACGTACATCATCGGTTCGCGCGCCGAGGTCTCGAACAACAATGGCTCGATGCGGCGCGAAAGACCGAGGGCTGCGATGCCCCCGAGCAGCACTCCTGTAAGCGCTGTGCCCAGACCCCCTGCGACGATCATCCGGAGAACGTCGAATGGCGTCGCGCCGAGGGCCGCACGCACGCCGAGCTCCGGCATCCGCTGTGTCACGCTGAACGACAGCACCCCGTAGACGCCGACGAGCGCTATCAACAGACTGAGAATCCCGAACACCGTAAACATCGTCGCTCCCAATTGCCACGAACGTCCCTGCGGCGCGATGAGGGCTTCGTATGGCTCGATGTGCACGTAGGGCAAGTCGTTGCGCATCGCCAGGAGCTCGCGCCGAATCACTTCGACCATCGCCCCAGGTGGTCCCGCGGTGCGCACGATTAGCACTTCCGGAGCCTGACCAGGTGTAAACGAGAGAGGAACGAAATACAGAAAGAACGCGGGCTCGCGCAGTTGCTGGCGGTGCAGGTCCGCGACGACACCGACGACGTTCGCGCAGGGACGCCGGCTTATGATCAGGCACTGTGCCAGCGGATTCTTTCCTGGCCAGAGCGTGCGGGCCATGTTGTCGGTCACCACGGTGACGGGAGCGGCTCCGACTCGGTCGTCATCCGCACTGATGAACCGACCGCGCAGGAGTCGAACGCCCAGCGCTTCCAGCGTGCCCGCGCCGACACGAAAATAGTACGGGCCTCCCCCCGGCTGACGCGGAATGGTGTCCATGCCGGGAACGCGCAGTCCAGTCGCGTAGTTGCTCATGAAGGGCGCCCCGATCGCAAGGCCGGCATGTGTAACGCCTGGAACGTTCCGCAGGCGATCCGCCGCGTCCCGATAGAACGTGCTTACCTCTTGCGGGCTGGCACCGGTGCGCGAGAGGCTCGCATCGACGTGGAGCAAGCGTTGCGCGTCGAAGCCGAGATCGAGCGATTGAACCCGGGAGAGGCTCGCCACAAACAATCCGGCGGCTATGAGCAAAACCATGGTAAGCCCGGTCTGGACGACCAGCAATGCCGCGAGAAGCCGTCGCGGGTGCCCGACGCTTCCGCGGGCAACTCCGTGCATAGCGCTCGTGAGCTCCGACCGTGAGCCTCGCAGCAGTGGCAGAACTCCCGCGACGAGCGCGGCGAGAATTGCGGCACCCGCTGTCGCCGCGAGCACGCGATGGTCCAACGGAGGAGCGTCCCAAGTCGTGCCAGGGAAAAGCACCGCACGCACGATGTTCGCTCCCAATTGTGCGATCGCCAATCCAACCACGCAACCCAATGTCACGAGCAACATGCTCTCCGTAGCAAACTGCCGCACCAGCCGTCCGGTGCTTCCACCCAGTGCACGACGCATCGCAACTTCACCACGTCGCGCGAGTCCGCGCGCCAGCATCAAGTTGGCAACGTTGGCACACGCGATGACCAGCACGATGGCGGCCATGCCCAGGAGCCATGCGGAGACGCGGGCTTGGCGGTTGCCGGTACTTGGATCCCTCGACATCAGCGACAACAGTCGCGTCTCGGCTCGCCGTTCGTACTCTTGAAAATCTGCGTGTCCCTCGCGGTACGCCCGCAACACATCGCTGGCCGCTTGCTCGTCGGTAACACCATCCCGCACGCGGGCGATCACCCGAAAAGTCTGCCAACCGCGCGAGGTAGCCCAACCTGGAAAGCCCGTGGAATCCAGTTCGGCGTGCGCCGTCAGCGGGAACCACACGTCGACTCTGCCGAGCTGCGTTCCCGTGAACCCCGCTGGCGCCACCCCGATGACTCGGAAGGGCCGACCGTCCAGGAGCACGCTGCGTCCGAGCACCGTCGAGTCTGCACCAAACGCTGTCCGCCACAAACCATTGCCCAAGACCGCGACAGGTTCGCCGACTGGCAAGCGCGCTTCCTCCTCCCCGTAGAATCGCCCCAGGGCCGGGCGCGCGCCGAACAGAGGGAAGTACTGCCCGGTGGTTTTGACTGCCTCGAGCTGCCTACCCTCCGCCCCCAACCCGAAGGCAACTTGAGTCTCATCGAACGCAGCCACCGCGCTGAACACGCGCGTGCGATCGCGCAGATCCGTGAAAGCCGGGTACGACAGCGCGGCGGCCGGCGGGCGCAGTGAGCTAACGAAGAATCGCGAGACGTGAATGCGCGTTACACGATCCGGGTTCACGATGTGCGGTGGCGCCCGGAAGAGCAGACGGTCGACGACCCCGAACATGGTCGCGTTGGCGCCAAGCGCCAAACCGAGCGTGAGAATGATGATCGCGGGGAAAGCCGGTGCGCGGCGCATGTTGCGCATTGTGAGCGAGACGTCGGACACGAGATTGCGCACGATCACTCCCTGCGTGGTTGCGATCATGAGTTTCGCATGAGAGAGTGTCTTTGACCAGATCTAATCGACGAGAAAAACACATCCTATATCGCGACCCCTGTGATGAACGGCACGAAGCTGGGATGACCCGCGAAGACGCGTCGTCCCCCATATGCGCGCTTGGTCCCCCGACGTCGTTCGAGCCGCATTTTCATTGGTACCTTCGCTCCATGGGCAGGCTGCGGCGAGCGAAAAGAGCGCTGGGACCGCGCGCGCTCTCAACGGATGCTGAGATCATTGCCCGCACCAAGAGGGGCAAGAAGCAAGCGTTCGACGCAATCGTCGAACACCATTATCCGCGGATGTTGCGCTACGCCCGCCTCATGCTTGGACGGGATGACCGGGCACGCGAGGCCATACGAAGCGTCCTTGCGGCCGGTTTCGGAGACATACTGAGCCTCGATTGCCGCCGGCCATTCAGTAACCGGCCTATGCGGCTCCTCATCGATCGGTGCCGCGAGCATGCGTTGCGGCTGTGGGCGAAGAAAGGAGCTCGTTCAGATGCTTGACACTCTCCTTGAGGATGTGCGCTTCAGCTGGCGAAGCATTGAACGGCGGCGCGCTTTCTCGGCGCTCCTCGTCGCCACCATCGCCCTTGGGATTGGAACGGCGACAGCAATGTTCTCGCTGGTCGACGGAGTTCTGCTCAAGCCACTGCCATTTCGCGAGTCTTCTCGACTCGTCATGCTGTTTCGGACGAGCCCTTCATGGCGGACCGATCCCACACTGGCGCCGAACTGGGATCGGATGGCGCATTCGCTTCCGCACTATCTCGACTGGGTCGCGACACAGCGCTCATTCGATGAGGTCGCAGCCTGGAAGTCGGCGGTGTCAGTTCTTGGATCCGCATCCGGGGCGGAAGAGATCCACTCGGGCAGCGCGACCGCGTCGTTCGCTCCATTGCTTGGCATCCGGCCCGCACTCGGCCGCTGGTTTCTCCCTGGCGAAGATGGCTTGAGTGGCGCGCGCGTCGCCGTGCTCTCCCACGAGTCCTGGCGCAATCGCTTCGGAATGGACTCGGCCATTCTTGGTCGAGCACTCCAGATCGACGGAGAGCTGCTGACCGTCGTAGGCGTGTTACCGCCCCGCTTTCAGATGACCGGAGCTGCTTATCGGGCCGAGGTCTGGACTCCAGCGGGTACAATGAAATTCGACAACCAGGCCAACAACAGGAATTTCAGCGTGGTTGGACTGCTGAGACTCGAGGCCACGGTGACCCAGGCTGAGCTGGAGGCTGGCCCGCTCCTGGCGCCGGCCACGGCGAACGAAACTCCGGGCGTTCGGCTGGCCAACATCAGGGTAGACGCCACGAGATCCTCACGCCGTGCGTTGCTGGTGCTCCTCTGGTCGGCGCTGCTACTCCTGGTCATGACCTGCGGCAACGTTGCCACGCTTCTCGTCGGCAGGACGGCCGCTCGCAGCGGTGAAATTGCCACTCGCATTGCGCTGGGAGCGCGAGGCGCACGACTCGCCCAGCAGCTTCTCACCGAGAATGCCATGCTCGCCGGCATCGGCGCGGCGTTCGGCGTCGCCTCGGCGCTCGCCTTGGTGAAAGTTCTCAAGGCGTTCGCGCCCGACGGCATTCCCCGTATGGAGACGGTCGGGATCGACATGCGTGTGGCCACGTTCACGCTGGTCGTCACCTGCTGCGTCGTGATCTTCTTCTCACTGGCGCCGCTCTACGCGCTGCTGCGCACGTCGGCGGCCAGCGTGCTTGGCTCGCGATCATCGCGCATCGCCAGCGGAACCGCGCCGCTGCAACGAGCCGGACTGATTCTGCAGTGCGCCGTGGCAGTCGTGCTCTTAGTCGCCTCGGCGCTGCTGGTGCACACGCATCGCCAACTTGCAGCGGTGGACGTGGGCTTTCGTCCAAGGCAATTGCTCGGACTGAGACTGAACATGCCACGCGGCGCGTACCCGGATGCCGCTGCGCGGCGCAACCTGCTGTCCGAGGTCGTCGTTCGTGTCTCGGCGATGCCGGGTGTCACCTCGGTTGCGGTGGGGCAGGGAATTCCTTTCCTCTCGAGACCAAGCGGGAGCACGATCCACGTTGCGGGGAGCAGCACAGTCCCCGCTGGAATCGGCGTCAACGCTCGTTGGCATGTCGTGTCTAAAGAGTACTTCGGGACACTGGGAATCCCATTGCAGTCCGGCAGACCGTTCGCCGCGGAGGAGAATCACCCTGGTGCGTCGGTCATCGTGAGCGAGACGATGGCCCGGCGCTTCTGGCCCAACACCTCCGCCATCGGTCAACGGATCAAGGTGGACAATGTCTGGCGCGACGTGATCGGTGTTGTCGGAGACGTTCGAGCCGTGCGCCTGGATGCGGAACCACCAGCCACGTTCTATCTGCCGATGGCTCAGACGGAGCGCTGGGCGGACGCGATTGTCGTCCGCACGACCAACGAGCCTTTCGCGACGCTGCCGGCGGTCCGCGCGGTACTGGCCGAGCTGGACCCCACGATTGCGGTGGGAGTCGCCGATCGCATATCAGATCGCATTGACGCGACACTCGTCGAGGAGCGGTTTCGCACGATCCTGGTTGCGTTCTTTGCGATCGCGGCCGCCGTTCTCGCCGCGATCGGCGTGTTCGCCGTCGCTTCCGACTCTGTCGCGCGCCGGGTGCGTGAGTTCGGCGTGCGAATCGCATTGGGGTCAACGCCGTCAGGAATCGTTCGACTGGTGATCGCGACCGTGGTCCTTGTTTGCGGCTTGGGCGCTATGATCGGCGGTCTGGCGGCCGGCGTCGCGACGCGACTTCTTCAGCCGTTCCTCTATGGCGTTTCGCGGTCCGATGTCGCCACGTACGCCTTCTCCATTGTTTTGGTAGTCACGGTTGCCGTGCTGGCCGCCTGGCTGCCGGCATACCGGGCTTCGCGGCTGCAACCGATGTCGGTATTGCGAGCCGAATGATCCTGCCTTGTGCGCTTCTCGCACGAGCCCTGGCATGATTAGCGCGCTCGCCGTGCTCGCCGTGCTTGCCGTCGCGGGGCTGCAGCAGTCGCTGCCCACGGACTATCGAATTCGCATTCCCGCCGATCTTCAGTACGCCGAGGTGAGCGCAACGCTTCCGCCAGGCACGACGCGCCTCTTCATGGACTCGGTGCAGGCGGAGCACCTGCCTGAAGGATGGGCCACCTTCGTGCGCGATCTCTCGGCGCGTATCGATGGCCGCCCGGCTGCCTTGACCCCGCTTCACGGCGCGGCCTGGGCGGTCTCCGGCGGTACCGAAGTCACTCTCACGTACCGCATCGACTTGGGCTTCACGCGCACGCCTTGGCCGGCTGGCAACGAGCAGGCTGGCGCGGCGTTTGGAAACGCACTCTATGTGATTGGGCGACCGCTGTTCATCGTCGGCAATGTCACGACCGTGTCCCGCGTCGAATTCGTCTTGCCGGCGGAATGGCAAGTGTCGACGCCATGGGGTTCGACGGGCTCGAGCGGCCGCGCATTCGACGTACCGAGCGTCACCGAACTGACGCGCAACGCTCTTGTTGTTGGCGCGTATCCATCAGTACGCCTTGGCTCGGGCGCTTTCGATTTGGAGCTCGCGCTCCCGGGGCAGTCACGGACGGTTGCGTCACTCGTCGAGCCGGTCCTCCAGCGAGTCCTACTTACGTATCTCGATCTGTTCCCGGACACGCCTCGCACCAAATATCTGATGTCCTTCTTTCGCGCGGCCGCCGACGACGGCGAAGCATTCAGCAGCAGCGCGTCATTCACCACGACGGACTCGGTTACCGCCAGCAACGCAATCATCTGGGGCAACTTTCTCGCACATGAGCTCATGCACTTCTGGAACGGGCAGCGCATTCGCGGAGCGAGCCCTCGAGCCAGTTGGCGATGGCTCGCCGAAGGATTCACGGAGTACTACGCGAATGTGACGCTGGCCCGAGCAGGCGTTATTGCGCAGGACCTCTTCTTGAAGAAAGCCGAACGGCATATAGGCAATTACCTGTATTTTGCCACGGCGCCTGCGTTGCCGCGGATGTCGCTCGTCGAGGCCGGAGCGAATACGAGCCTCCATCGGTTCGGCGTCTACGACGGGGGATGGACTGCCGCCTTGTGCCTGGACGGACTGATTCGCGAGGCGTCCGGCGACCGTCGTTCGCTCGATGACTTCATGCGCGAGCTCTGGCGGCAGTTCGGAGCCGCGGGACGAGGATATACACTTTCAGGTCTCGACTCGCTGGCCAACGACGTGGCTGGATCGAACCTCGGAAGCATTGTTCGAGCGTACGCCGAGACTCGTGAAGCGCTCCCCGTCGCTGAGTGCCTGAGCCGAATAGGCCTTATGGCAGCGACCAAGGGGTACGCGGCCGAAGCCTTCCTGTTTCACGCGCCAAATGCGGCACCCGCGGCCGCCGCTCGCGGAAGAGCGATGTATGGATCCGTGAGACGCTAACGCCGGCGGTCGCCGCGCCCGGAGGTTGACCGCAGGGCGCAGGCAACCTTCTCATAGCGTTCGCCGGTGACAAGACCAGGCCTGCACGTAGCGCACTATGCCTACGGTTTTGTCGCGTTCGCCGGCACGGTGCGGAGCCAAGGATTCAACTCTGATGCTCGCCGCTGTGCCTGTTGTGCTGCATCCTCACGCCGCGTGGCCCGGAGCGCCTCCGCGAGACCGGCATGCGCGCGATAGGACAGCGAATCGTTCTGGACGGCAAGGTCGAACACTTGGGCCGCATGTTCGGCCCGACCCCAGCGCAGAAGATTGTGACCCAGCTTCACCAGCTCGCCATCCGCAAAGTAGCGCCGCGACGAGAACAGCGGCCGTACCTCGTGATACTTCAGCAGTAGGGAATCCAGCGCGAATGCGGGCAGGTATGCATCTGCGAGCACTTCGGCCAACGGCGGAACATTGGCTCCTGGTGAATACGCCATTATCGCCTCGTAGGACGGGTCCCGATTGGCGGCATAGTCCGCCGACCTCATCGGCGCGCCGATGTCCGGACTGAGCCACGGTCGAACATCCTCAGGATCGGAGTCCACCAGCAGGAACCGACTGTGGGTCACACTGATCCGGCTGTTGGGAAGGCTGAATCGGGACATGACGCCATAGTGGTTTGGACGCTGTCCCGTCGGCTCGCCCACGAAAATCGCGCTCGTGTATCGCTGCAACAACGTTGCGAGGTTCTGCCCCGAGGACACCGTGGCCCGCCCGATAACGACGAAGATCTTCCCTGGCTGATTGAGCATCGGGCGTGCGCGCAGCCCCTCCACGAAGGCGAGCGCGATGTTGTTGCCACCGACATTCTGCCTGAGATCGACGATCACGCGCTGCACGGGCAGGGAGTCCATCATGAGCAACACGCGCCGGTAGTACGTTGAAAGTGACTCATCTGGCTTGTCCAGCATCACATCGATCTTGAGGTACGCGGTGCCGGTCTCGCTCAAGAACCGAAACCAGTACCGGTTCCCACGCTCCTGAAGCCACAGGGGATCGCGCTTCCCGCCTTCCGTGGCGCCCTCACGCATGTTGACGAACCCCGGGGCTCGCGCCGGATCGCTGTCGGGGTCGAGCAACCCCAGGAGATCCGGTAAGGGTCGTGCCATCAACGTGGCATGTGCCCTTCCGGCGCCAGGGATGTCCGCCTCCACAGTCAACGACGTCAGACTTGAATTGATCCGGAGGGCATGGAGTCCCTCGGCAATCGAGAGATAAACGGGGGCGAATTTGCGTCGTCCGAATTCGTTGTCGGTCTGCACGACCCCCGTCATGCTGTCAAAAGCCTCCCGCCAGGGAGTTCCCCCGATGGAGATGACTCGCGCACCGGCGAGGCGTCGATGTCCGCTATCGATCGCTTGAATGAACAAGCCGTCCTCGAACAGATGAAATCGCACGGGGAATGCATGCAGCGACGCAAGCAGCGGACGCGCCTGCCGATGCAGGGCTATGCCCGTGTGGGTCTCGCCTACTAGCGCCGTGAGCTTGGCAAAAGCGACGAGGATTTCGTGGGGCGCCATTGAAGCGATGCGACTGTCGAGGGCGGCGACCTCGGCCTGCAATCGTTCCGCTGACAGGGAGTGGAAGAGATTCGGGTGCCGCTTCGGCAGCTCCGATGCGAGAAAACGAAGGTCCTCCTTCCACTGTGCCGCCGTAGGTGCCTGCTGTCCTGTTACGGCCGACGCGCTCAGGAAGCTCCAAACCCCAACAGCAATCCCCGCCCAGCGGATACCTCGACGCTTCGCCATCGCCAGCTCCGATTCGCAACGGTTCATGTCAATGCGCTCGTCCACCCTGTGATCACCGTGAGCTGCGCGAAACAGAGCGTAACGCTGCCCAACCAGCCGCGCTTGTACGATCGGAACTAGTCTGCGTCGACGCCGCGGTGCGCGCCGTCGCTGCCAGCCGACGGAGAACCGAAGGAGCGACGCCAATCACGCGCCTGAAGAGGCGATTGAAATGGCTGTGGTCGTGGAATCCAAGCTCCGAGCTGATCGCGCTGATAGAGCGGTCACCGGCCACGAGTGCCTCAATGGCGGCGTCCAGCCTCCTGGCGTGGAGATACGTGCCGACGGAGCAGCCAAAACGCGCGCGGAAGGCGCGTGCCAAGTATACCGGATGGACACCGGCCTCATTCGCCAGCGAACCCAGACTCAACGGTGTGCGATACCCGTCGTGGACGCGATCACGTACGCAGCGCAACCAGCGCGGCACAGGGCCGCGCGGTCGGCGATACCGAAAGGCAGCGTTGGCGAGTAGCTCCGTCAGGAGCTCCTCCGTTTCCACCTGAAGAGCCGAGCTCCCACTGCGAAAGCTGCCGTAGAGCCTGAGCGCCAGCGCCGCCGGTACGCCTTGTCCCCCGCGTCGATCGGCCATGACGAAACGGCGGAAATCAGCGAAGGGCTGACACGACGCGACCAACTCCGGACTCAACTCCACGATGAACGAGTGCGCGCCTCGCGACGAGTACTGGTTCCAGTGCGGCGCGTCAGCGGGCTTGAAAAGAACCGACATCGGACCGCATTGATGCGGCTTTCCCTCGATCACCTCCAGAAACTCGCCGTCCACAACCAGGGTCAGAGCGGCCCGGGTGTGCGAATGCTCCGGCAGCTGAGTCGCCGGCTGGTGCCGACACTCCGTGAGCCACAACGCCGGAAGCCTCGTGCTCTGAACCACTTCACCGAACGTGACCGGTGCGATACCGATGAGGATGGTATCCTATTCGGCGTTCGCCACGGCGCGGGCTCGGTATGCGGCGGGCGTGACACCCATGTGCCTTCGACATTCGCGGGTGAAGTGGCTTTGGTCGCTGAATCCCGCTTCGAGCGCCACCGGCGCGATCGGTCCGTCTCGAGCCGTGAGCTGCGCGAGCGCCCAGTTCAGCCGCAATTTGCGCAAGTACGACCCGATGCTTTCCCCGAAATAGGCGCTAAATGTTCGCGCAAGATGTGCCGGGTGCACCCCGACCTCGCGCGCGACATCAGTCAACCGCACCGTGTTGCGCCACTCATCGTTCAGAAGGTCTCTGGCGCGCAGCAGCCAGGGTGGCGGGCGGTTGCCGTTTTCCTCCCGATATTTGCTTCTGGTCGCACCTGAGAGCAGCATCATCGCGAGCGCATCTGCGCACAGCGCGCTGAGATTGTCGCGCGTTCCGATTTCGCCGGCAATACGCTGAGCCTCGATCATGAAGTTCGCCTGCCGCAGCAAATGCACTTCGTCCAGCAAGCGCGCGAAAGGCCCCAGGAGCTCTTCGTTGCGCCAATCGGGCTGAATCACGACTACGCGCGCGCCCTCGGCGCTCACGAAGTTGGCATGTCGTTCGGCGAGCGGTTCAGTCCAAGCGCAGCCAGTCGCGCAGTCCAGCTCCCGATGCGAAATGGCGGTGCGAAATCCGCCTTTCACCATGACCGCAAAGATGGCCCTGTCATGCGTGTGCGGCTCGAGAACCGAGCCGGGCGGAAACCACGCTTCCGTGAAATGAAAATTGGCGCTCTGGAACGACCGAGATCGCGCGGTGCCTTCAGAGATGGGGACAGCGCATGACCGCGCTGGGGCGCCGGGTTTCATTCGTAAACCTCTCGTACACCTTGGTTTGCGCTACGCATTCTCTGCCTGTCAAATTCAACCTACTGCGATGATCAGGGCGTCACATCCCAAAGGCGGATGCCCGCATGCCGCTTTGGCAGACCAGCCACCACCTGCCAGA
The DNA here is from genome assembly GCA_040902075.1 of Gemmatimonadaceae bacterium. Taxonomy (GTDB): domain Bacteria; phylum Gemmatimonadota; class Gemmatimonadetes; order Gemmatimonadales; family Gemmatimonadaceae; genus DASPMP01. Next base: position 29,422 of record JBBDXZ010000013.1, on the reverse strand, counting down.
GACTTTCGATTTGGCGGTTCGGAGAAAGTGCATTCGCGGACGTTCAAGTGACCTGCTTTCCGTTCAAGCGATTGCATCCAATCCTGGCTACCATGGCAAACCTTCAGGCGCCGGTGGGTATGACACAAAAACCAGCCATTGTGCTCAGAACACTTGGTGCCGGGGCCTCTCAGGCCACCGGCGCTGCCAGTTCGAATGCCTTTGAAGAATGGGACGACCTTCCGCCATCAGAATCGATACTGGCGATGGCGCGTATCGAACCGGCAACACGCTTTGTTGTCCGCACGAGCGATCGCGCCGTGATGATCAAGGCACAAAACGTGGATTATGTCGAGGCGGCCGGTAACTACGTACGCCTCCACGTGCAAAAGCAAGAATACAGGCTTCGCACGACGATTCGAACGCTTGCCGAAAGGCTCGATCCAAAGTGCTTCGTCCGCATCCACAAGTCCACGATCGTCAATCTCGACCGAGTCCGCGAAGTACAGCCCTGGTTCGGCGGCGACTACGTTGCCATTCTACATGATGGGCGGCAGCTTCGCGTGAGTCGAACCTTCGCGCGCGAGCTGCTTCGTCCAATTCGCTAGCGATCGAGCGCTCGGCGTAAGAGGGACGAGCTATCGCTATCACGTCGTCGAGCCCTGACGACACGTAGAGAATCCCACTCGTCACGCGCGTGAATTCCGCGCTGTCATCAGAGGCTGACCGCGCGTTCGGAGCGCTTCAGCTCGTCCCAACCAAAATGCGCATTCGTATGTCTTACCCGGCATCCACGTCGGAGAGGAACTACGATGCTTACCCCGGCCGTCGCCGTCGTTGCGGCTGCTCTGTCTCTTGTTCAAGCCGGCCCCCAACAGCCAGCGCCTGCTCCCGCCAATGGGCGGGTTGCTCCACTTTCCGCGACGGCCATGCGCGCCGAGCGCGCGCCGGACATCGACGGGCGCGATGCCGACGCGATCTGGCAGACCGCGCAGCGATACTCGGAGTTCCGGCAGTTCGAGCCGAAAGTCGACGTCGACCCGTCGTTCAAGACGGAATTCCGCGTCGCGTACGACACGCGCAACCTCTACGTCTTCGTGCGGATGTTCGATCCGCACCCCGACAGCATCATGCACGCGCTATCGCGCCGCGACGTGCGCGGACCCTCCGACCAGATCAAGCTCCTCATCGACTCGTACAACGACAAACGCAGCGGGTTCGAGTTCGCCGTCAACCCGGACGGCGTGAAGCGCGATTACTCGATGAGCAACGACGGCAACGAGGACGACTCGTGGAACGGCATCTGGGAGGTCGCGACGCGAGTGGACTCGCTGGGCTGGACCGCCGAGTTCCGCATTCCGCTCTCGCAGCTGCGATACTCGAAAGCCGAGTCGAATACCTTCGGTTTCGGCATCTGGCGCGACATCGAACGCTATCGTGAGCGATCGAGCTGGCCGCTGTGGTCGCCGACGCGCCCCGGCATCTCCTCGCAGCTCGGTCGTATCGAAGGACTCAGAGGTATCAGCACGGAGCGCCGAGTCGAGGTCACTCCGTACGGCGTTACCAAAAACGTCCAGCGCACCCTGCCCCCCCCCGGGAGCCGCTACGAGCGCAAGCAGGAGATGACAGCCGGCGGCGACCTCAAGTTCGGCATCACGCCGAACGTCACGCTCGACGCGACCGTGAATCCGGATTTCGGCCAGGTCGAAGCAGATCCCTCCGTCGTCAATCTCACGGCATTCGAGACGTTCTTCTCCGAGCGCCGGCCGTTCTTCGTCGAAGGAACCGGCCTGTACCAGTTCGAGTTGAACTGCTACATCGTGGTCGACTGCAGCACTAACGAAGGGCTGTTCTACTCCAGGCGAATCGGCCGGTCACCGGCGTTGCGAGGCGTCTATGGCGACGCGAGCACGCCGACGTCCACGACCATCGCCGCGGCGACGAAGCTCACCGGGCGCACCAGGAGCGGCCTGGCCTTTGGTGTGCTCGACGCGCTGACACCGGAGGTCGACGGCCTGAACAACCAGACCGTGGAGCCGATGACGAACTTCAGCGTGCTGCGCGCGCAGCAGGACCTGCGGGGCGGCGACGCGGGCGTCAGCGTCATCGCGACGGGCGTCAACCGGAAGCTCGACGGATTCACCGACCCCTTCATGCATCGCTCCGGCTATGCGACCGGCGCCACCTTCCGCAACCGATTCTCGCAACGCCGGTACGAGGTAGCGGGACAGTTCGCGGCGTCGCACGTGACCGGCACGCCGGAGGCCATGCTTCGGACGCAACAGAGCCCCGTGCACTACTTCCAGCAGCCGGGCGACAAGCTCGAAGTCGACCCCTCGCGCACGTCGCTCTCGGGCTACGCGGCGCAGCTCAAGCTCGGCAAGTACAGCGGCGGCATCACGCGCTTCGAGACGAGCGTCGTTCGCCAGTCAGCGGGCTTCGACGTCAACGACCTCGGCTTCCTGCGTCGCGCGGACCTGATGGACTGGAGCACCTGGGCGGCGCTCTCGTTCCGCGAGGCAGGCACGTTCTATCGATGGGCCCAGATCAACGGCAATCATTGGGAGACCTGGAACACGTCGGGCACGCGTCTCGAGAACGCGCTGAATTTCAACGGACACCTGGGGCTCAACAACAACTGGGACGTGCACGCCGGAGCCACGGCCGCCGGGCTCACGGAGAGCTACTGCGACCGGTGCACGCGCGGCGGCCCCGCCCTTCGCGGGTCCCGCGGCTACTACCCATGGGGCGGCGTGAACACCGACAGCCGCCGCAGAGTCTCAGGCGGAATGTGGGTGAACTTATCGTTCACCGACGAGGGGAAATCCAGCGGCTCGCACCTCAGCCCGTACGTCAACTTCCGGCTGTCCCCACAGTTTCAGCTCAACGTCGGCACCGGATTCGGGCGCAACAGCAACAACACGCAGTGGCTCGACAACTTCGTGGATGGCGGGGGAGTGACGCACTACTCGTTCGCGCACCTCGAGCAGCGCACGACGTCGATGAGCCTGCGAATGAACTACACGGTGACGCCGGATCTCACCTTCGAGCTCTACGGCCAACCGTTCGTGGCAACCGGCAGGTTCTCCGACGTGCGCGAAGTCAGCGCGACGCCGGATGCCGATTCGTACGACGCCCGGTTCCAGGCGTACGTGCCACCCGCCTCCGCGCGGCTGCGGTTCAAAGTGACTGAGCTGATCACCAACAGCGTCGTTCGCTGGGAGTATCGCCCCGGCTCCACGATGTTCGTCGTCTGGCAACACGGCCGGCAGGGGCCCGGACCGAACGACACCTTCAGTCAATCGTGGACCCGCGACTACCGAAACCTGTTCGACCTGCACCCCGACAACACGTTCCTGGTCAAGGTGGCGTACTGGCTGAATAAATAGGTGGTAGGTGGTAGGTGGTAGGTGGTAGGTGGTAGGTGGTAGGTGCTAGGTTCTAGAGACCGTCACCTGCGCCGGGGGTTTTCATGAAGAAGGATGACGCCGTCGACAAACTCGATCGTGCCGGAAACGCGATCAACTCACTCAATGCGAGCGCGTGGAACACGGCGCTCCATCCCACGCGGTACGGCTGGGCGTCGAGCATCCTGAGCATCGCGAGCATCCCCGTGCTGAGTGCCGCGTCCATCGGCCATCTCGTGAGCTCGGCGGTCGTGAGTCAGATCAATCCGGACACTTTCGAGCGCATCACGGGCATCACGGGATCCGCCGGGCCGGCGCCGGACAAAGGCGAGACGAAGTAGTCCGGCTCGCGCTCGGTTACTCGTGCCTGAGCGCTTCGACAGGGTCGGTACGTGTGGCTCGCAGCGCCGGAGCGGCTGCCGACAATACCGCGACCACGAAGAGCGCGGCCGCCGCCCCGGCGAATAGCGGCGCGTTGTAAGGATCCTCGAGGAAGTTGATGAAGGGCTCGAGCCACCAGATCGCTTGCTTGGCCGCCAGCAGACCGATGGCAATGCCGCCGAGGACGGCGACGTTCCCCTCGCGAAGCACCGCATGCAGCACGTTGCGGGCGGTGGCGCCCAGCGAGATGCGAACCGCGATCTCGCGCTTTCGTTCGGCGACCGAATGCGCGACGATCCCGTGCACGCCAAGCGCGACCAACCCGAGCCCGAATAGCGACGCGATGAACCCCTGCCGCTGACGCGCCATCGACACCGGGATGCGCATCCCAGCGTGCACGATCGATGCGGCGTCAACCAGCGGCACAACGGTGGCGACGGCGGCGTCGTCGCGCACACCTCCCTGCATCACGCGCTCCAGCTGCACGGCCATCGCTCTCGCGTCTCCAGTCGTACGCGCCACCAGGGTTATCCTCGGCAGATTCGACTGCGGCGTCGCGCCCGCAACCAGTCTGGGAAGCACCAGACTGTCCCGGAGACTCATCACGCGAACGATCGAGCCCAGCATGCCGCTGGCAGCGAAGTCGAAGACTCGAAACTCCTCGAGCGGCGGTCCGTTCATCACGCCCACGACGCGATGCCAGGGCAGGTCGGACCTAAGATCACCGAACTTGATGGACCGCCCGATTGGGTCCTGATCGCCCCACAGAATCCGGGCGCTGCGATCGTCGACGATCACCGAGCCACCGCTCAGGTCTCCCTCCTCGAAGTCACGGCCCTGGATGATCCGGCGGCCATAGGCCCGGAAGAACGATGGAGCCGCGATGGTGTAGCCCCACCCTCTGACCCCCTCCTCGCGCAGACGGCCATCGGCGTTGTCCACCGTCACGCGATGGTTCACGGGACGCCCTGAGACCGAAGCAGCCGCTTCCAGGACACCAGGGACGGACAGCGCGCGCGATCTGAGCTCGGCGGCGGCGTCGACGGTCCGCATCGACGAGCCGGTCCGCGCCCCGACGGGGACACTACCATATAGAAGGGGCGCAAGATCGTACCCGAATCGGCGCCTCAGAAAGTCCCGGTCGTGAAGCGGCAGTACCGACTTGGCGAGCGCGAAAGCGCCGAGCAGCACGGGCAATGACAAGCCGATCTGCGCGACGATCATGACGCCGTACCGTTTGCGATGCTCGCGGCTCGCGCCCGTGCCACTGCCGGCTTTGAGCAGCGTATTGGGGTCGACGCGCGCGACGCGGAGCGCCGGCACCAACCCCACGAGAGTCAGGCAGACGAGCGATGCGGCCGCCGCGAAGGCAAAGACGCGCCAGCTGGTCTGGGGCTCGATGATGTACGCGCTGACGATTGGCGGGATCGATGCCTTCACGAGGTGGATGCCCCAGAGCGTCAGCACGACGCCGAGCGCGAATCCCGCGGCGGCGAGGATCGCGGTCTCGAGCAGCAATTGCATGACGAGCTGCCGGTGCGTGGCGCCCACCGCCGCGCGCACAGCCAGCTCGCGGCTCCGCGCCAACCCGCGCGCCAGCTGCAGGCTCGAGAGGTTGGCGCACGCCACCAACAGAACGGCCAGCACCGCTCCCGCGAGTCCGAGCTGAAAGTCGTTGACCTTGAACTGCCGCGTGCTGAAGCCGTGGACGGTGAATGCGGTTTGCGAAGGCGATTCGCCCGCGGCGACGGCGAGCCGGGCAGCGACCACCTGCAGCAGCTCGCGCACCTGGCGCGGCTCGAGATGCTCCCGCAGGCGCAGCATGTCGATCGGTATCGGGGGCGTCGCCGGCTGCCGCAGCACGTACACGTCGCTGCGCAACGGACGAAAGAGGGTGCTGCGCTTCACCACGCCGATGACCATGAACCCGTTGCCGTCGAGAACCAGCGTGCGGTTGATCGGCGATTCGTCGAGAAACAGCGTCTCGGCCAGCCGGTCGCTGATCACGGCTGGCGCCCATCCTTCGCGCTCGTCGGCAGCCGTGAAGGTGCGTCCCTGCAGCGGCTCCACGTCCAGCACGTCGAAGTAGTTGGCCCGCACCGACACCAGCGCGGACTCGACGCGCTTGGAGAACGCGCCGTTGCGCGCGAACGGGGGCGGGGAGTACCGGCTGCCCGTCGCGCCCTCGTAGTGACCGATCCCCGCCTCGAGCGCGCGCTCCATCACGTCGGGGCCCAGCACCCGGCGGAAGTCGCCGCTGTACTGAATGGTGTAGAGGTTCTCCGGATTCCGAGCGCCGATGCGTGGAGCGAGCAGCGCATCCAACACGCTGTACATCGTGGTATTGAGCGCGATCGCGAGCGCGATAGAGACGATTGCGACGGCCGCGAATCCCCGCTGCCGGCCCAGCGTTCGAAGCGCGATACGAACCGCAGATCGATCGATCATGGTCTCCTCGCTACACGCCAGTCACCCACGCGAGTGTGAGGTGCGTCACATCCGGTGGGAATGATATGTGATACCACGAAAATGCGTGGATCGTCTATTGCTGGTAATGAGTATGAGTTAGGGAGAAGACCTGCGATGACGCAGTAGTTCTCGGCAACATCGGTATCGGACGCAGGTACGTATGGAACATCGCAACAGTCGTGAGATGACGGCGCCTACGACGCGCCAGACGATGGGAACGCGCCGCACAAAGATGCGCGTCATGCATCGGAAGAGTCAGGGAATCGTCGCGGTGTACGAGCAGGATCCCACCGTGAACGAGGCAGGGAAGCGGACGTTGGTGTTCGAGACGCCCGCGAGCTGCACGCGCGTGGCCGCATTCCCCGAGGAGTGGCAGCGTTTGAGCGACGACGAGCTCGTCGCCATCCAGCGCGATCAGCTTCCGCGAAGACTGTCGTCGTAGCAGGATTCCGCCCTGTTCATCTGGGGCGCGGGCGGCGTTCGTCCTTTCGTCAGGGACGCAGCGGGTGCTGTCGGACGGCTGCCGTCGAGGCCTTGAGGCGATTGACGTAATTGGAAACCGACTCGTCCGCCGCCCGCGTCGGCAAAAGGAAATGAGGATCATCCGGTTGGGCCGCGCCCCGAGCCGGCGGCTCGTCCACCATGAGATCACCGCCGCGTGACTCAACCGCGCGCTCGAACGCCTCGACGCTCTCGACCAGCTGCACGACGTCGTCGGGCGAATCGGAGTCGTAGACCGCGATGCCTCGCGCTCGCAGACGGCTAGCCATCTCCTCCGCCACTCGGGCGACGTCCGGGTTCCAGTGGTCCGATGTGTGTTCGAAGCGTGTCATTTCGTCTCCCTCAAAGCCGGACGATCAATCTACTCGTTTACTCGGCTCGCAGCGCAATGGCGGCATCGGCGCGCTACTGACGCTTAGGGCGATCTCGCCTCCACCGACTTGCCGTTCTTTTGAACCAGACGTCCATCGACGAAAATGTCTTCCGCGATGAGCGCGGCGTTGGCCAGACTCCAGCGGTCACCAACCCGGACCCATCGGTCCAGTCGCACTTGTTCGCCCGCTCGAGCGCGGCGCTCGCCGGTGGGTCCGTAGCGTCCCGCCGCATCCACGAACTTGAATGCAATGCGCAATGTCACGAGGACCTCGGCGGTGTCGCCCCGCACGAGCGTTCGCTCGATGTTCGTGCTGTTCGTGCGGTCGGTGAGTGCCGCCGAGGCGGCGGATTGACCAGCCTGAGCTATCCGGTCCACCTGTTCCCGGGTCACGACGGGAGGCCGATACCCCGCGGTCGCCCAAAAGACATATGTGAAATCCGGCCTGCTGTACTTCGCGAACCACGCATTGAGCCCGCTAGCGGATGCGTTCAGCAACGCGACCAGATCGTCGTACTTCACCCGCAGCGCGGACTCGGCGACTTCGGCCGGGGAATCGGTAAAGCCGGAACAGCCCACGCGGCGATACGCGTAATTGACTGGCGCACGACGGCCGGCGCGATCTCCTTCGATGCGGGCGAGCAGCGAATCGGATCCCACCTTGCGATACGAGATGCGCTGGGGGAAGTCGTGCTGCGGATTCTCGAACGCGATCTCGCCGGCAACCGTCGGCCGTCCGCGAAATTCCGTTCGCGCCTGTCCCGACGGGTGCGCGTCGTAAACGAGTGTGTCGCCCTTTTCGTAGATGCGAAGACGCTCACCCTCGATCTCTCGCGCTCCGGCTATCGTGCGGCTGTTGCCCCTCATTTCGCCGCTCGACGGCTCATACCACCGCTCGACCACGCGCCTGTTGGGGGCACTCATTTCCCAGCATGACGCCAGCCAACGGACCGCGGCTATACCCCCGCCTTGTCCCGTCGCCGGCGACGCGAGCCCGGTGATCATCACGGAGGAGATTACGATTGTAGTCCGCATACCCGGTCGGTCCTCCTAAGGCAGGACAACATGTGAGACCCACGCAGTGTACCAATCGCGGAGGCCGGCTGGCTTGTAAAAATGCGACAGCCCCCCTCACGCTGCTTACTTTGCGATGAAGATCTCGGTCATGCCCGGCGTTTCCGCAAAAAGCTCCGTAGGGCTGCAGCCCGCAAACTGCCGGGAGTCGCGCACGAGGTGCGACTGGTCGTAGTAGCGGCATCGCGCGGCGATGTCGGCCCACGAGCGTCGCGGCTCCTGGCGTGACATCGCCAGGGCGTGCTGAAAGCGGCCGAGGCGCATGAGGAGTTTCGGGCCGAAGCCGACGTGCTGCGCAAACACGCGCTGAACGCGACGCATGCTCCATCCCGACCATGCAGACATTGCGCGCACCGATAGATCCCCACGGGACTCGAGGGCATAGTCCACGAGCGCGCCGATCTCGCGCGAGAGTCGGCCCGCCTTGCCCGCGGCGTGCGTGAGCATCTGAACGATGGCGCCCTCCCGCTGCGCGGGCGTTCGTTCACCGACGGAGGCCAAAGCGGCTCCGAACCTCGACGACAGTTCAGCCGCCGAGTACGTGCGCTCGCTCAACTCGGAACCCGGAACTCCAATCAACGCGCTCGCCGCGCCGGGCTGAAGTCTGATTCCCCACATGTCGATCGCTCCCGTCGGGGTCACGATGGTGGGAGCGAACATCTGGCCGGCGATCACGTAGTTCGGTTGCGCGGTCGCTCTCCCATTGCGGTGCTCGAGGGCGGGATCGCCGAGGTTGAGCACGATCTCGACACAACCGTCGGGCACGATCGGCTGGGGCGCGTCCGACGTGGCTCGTCCCCGCAACCGCCAGATGGCCCGAACATGCTGCGTCAGAGAGAAAGGGACTCTGACTTCCGCGTACTCCAAAGCCTGCGTCATCGTGGCACGGACGATACCGCGCGCCGCGCGGCATCGTTAGAGCATGAGGTGTGCGGAGCGTCGCTCCAGCTAACTCGGCAGGGTCAATCCGTAATTGACCACGGCGATCGCGTGACATGCGCTGCCGCCGAGCACGAACACGTGCCAGGCGCAATGTCCGAAGCGCACGCGCGCTTGGCAGACGAGAAAGACCGTTCCGATGGTGTACGCGATGCCGCCCGCCAGCAGCCACGCGAGCCCCGCCCAGCCGATGCGTTGCAGCAGCGGCTCGGCGGCCACGACGACCAACCAACCCATCCCGAGGTATGTCACCGTCTCGAGGGTCGGTGCCTGCGCCCGGAATCCGACTTTTATCACGATTCCGATCAGCGCCGCCGTCCAGATAGTCGCCAGCAGCGTCCAGCCCCACGGCCCGCGCAACGCCCCCAACGTGAATGGCGTGTAGGTGCCCGCGATCAGTAGATAGACCGCCGTCTGGTCGAGTCGCTTCCACATATCCTTTCGCGGGCCGGGCGGCAGTGCGTGGTACATCGTCGACGCCGCGTACGCGCCGACGAGCGTGGCCGCGAAGATCGTCACGCCGACGATGACTCCCGCGTCTCCTCGCTGCGCGGCGAGCAGAACGAGGATGGGAAACGCCGCGAGGCTGGCCAGGAGACCAAAACCGTGCGTCGCCACATTGGCGAGCTCTTCCACTGTCACCCCGACGCGTCCACGGATCATGCCGCTTGTATTGCCAACTTTGTGCCTCTACGGACACTGATTGACGCGACACGCTATACGTTGAACCGCACGTGCATGATGTCACCGTCCGATACCAGATAGTCCTTCCCCTCGACGTGGAGCCGGCCAGCATCCTTCACCGCCTGTTCCGAGCCGAGCTCCATGAAGACCTCGTACGGAATCACTTCGGCCCGGATGAAGCCCCGCTCCAGATCCGAGTGAATGCGACCGGCTGCCTGACGCGCTCGTGTACCGCGGCGAATCGGCCACGCGCGCACTTCGTCGGCACCTACCGTGAAGAAAGAAATGAGATCCAACAGCGCGTAGGCCGCGCGAATGAAGCGCGCCAGCGCGGACTCGTGGAGGCCGAGGTCTTCGAGAAACGCTGTCTGCTCGTCGGCCGGCAGTCCCGCGATCTCGGCCTCGACGCTCGCCGAGAGCACGAGACCGGCCGCATGCAGCGCTGTAATGCGGGTGGCAAAGTCGGCAGGCAGTGCCTCGGCTGCCCGTGCCTCGTCGCGATTGACCGCCACGAGGAGCGCCCGGTCGGTGAGGAATCCGTATCCCTTCAGCGGGCCGCGGTCGAGCTGCGCCGCGGTAAGGCTGCGCAGCGGTCGCCCATCTTCAAGAAAGCTCTTCATTAGTTCGAAGGCTGCCTGCTCATGCGGCGCCATGCGTTCCTTCTTCGCGCGATCCAGGCGACGCTCGATGAGGTCCAAGTCGGCCAACACGCATTCGAGATGAAAGGCCTCGAGGTCGCGTAGCGGGTCGGGGTCGCCCTCGATCGCCGAGTTCGGGAAATCGCGGAGCACCAGGCAGAGTGCGTCCTGTTCCCGAATCTGTTGGAGCGCCTTGGTCGACAGGCCTTTCTTGTCGGCGCCGTGCTCGCCCGGAATGTCGCAGAAGCTCATCTCGGCGTACGTGGTCTTCTTGGGCGCGAAGATCCTCGAGAGCGCGTCGATCCGCTCGTCAGGCACGCGGACGGCGCCGAGCCGAACCTCGCCGCCGTATCCGACAGGGACAGCGAGGCCCGTCATCGTGTTGAACACGGTCGTTTTCCCCGAGCCCGCAAACCCAACGAGGCCGATTTTCATGGCTGTCAGTTACCACGCGAGCCACGCGGTGGCTACCCCTTGATCGTCTTGGTGGCGTCGTCCCAGGTCACGGCGCTCCGGCGAAAGTACGATTCGTTGGCCATGTGACAGGCGAGCGCCGCGTTGTGGCCGAACACTGCGTCTTCCACCACCGGCTTTCGAGAACGAACTGCCTCGAAGAAGTTCCACAAGTGAGGCACCGTGTCGTCATAATGCGGCCCGCGGAACGAGATCGTCTCGGACAACGGGGTCGCGCCCGGCTTTGGATCGTTCTCCCGGTGCCATTTGGCGAAGTACTCTTCGCGCATCGCGCGCGGGAAGCTGCCGGCGTAGTAGCTGGGGGAATTATCCTTTCCGTCCTGCGGCGTGAGCACGATGCCCTGGCCGGTGACATCCAGGAATCCCTTGGAGCCCTGGAACCGATACGCCTCCGGCGTCCAGGTGCCGATGTTGAGGCGCATGGAGACCGGCAGATCGCCATAGTAGTACTGCACGGCGTGAACGTCGGGCATGTTGCGGCCGTCCTTCCAGCGGCGGATGCCGCCCACCGACGTCGCCTGCGTCGGCACGCGGTTCAGATCCAGCATGAACATCATGCCGCTCACGAGATGCACGAGCAGGTCGCCCGCGACGCCGGTGCCGTACTCCTTCCAGCAACGCCAGCGCGCGAATATCTCCGGACTGAACGGCCGCTTGGGAGCGCGTCCGAGCCAGGTGTCCCAATCGAGATTTCGCGGCGAGAGGTCTGGCGGCGGCGGGTACTGCCACGCGCCGTTGGGACTGTTCCGGCCCAGCGATGCCTCGATCAGCATCAGGTCCCCGATCGCGCCCTGAGCGAGCATCTCCCGCGCTTTCGCGCAGATCTGCGAGCTCACGCGCTGCGAGCCAACCTGCACGATGCGGCCGCTCCTCCTTGCCGCCTCCACCATCGCCACGCCATCCGCCGGCGAATGCGACATCGGCTTCTCGCAATAGATGTCCTTCCCAGCGCTCACCGCGTCCACCACGATCTGGCGGTGCCAGTGATCGGGAACCGCCGCGATGATGCAGTCGATGTCCCTATTGTCGAGCAGCTCCTGATAGCGGCGCGTCACCGGCAGGTCGGGTCTCACGATCTCGCGCGCCAATATGTGGCGTCCATCATAGAGGTCGCACGCCGCGACGCACTCGACCTCCGCCAGCTTGATGGAGTCGGTGAGCAGGCCGGAGCCCTGCATCCCGACTCCGATGATGCCAAAGCGCACGCGTTGGCTTGGCGCCGCCTTTTTCACGCGTGACAGCGGCTGCGCGCCGGCGGTGAGAGGCGTTCCGATGAGCGACGCACCAGCTGCTGCCGCGCCAAGTTCCAGGAAGTCTCGCCGGGATAGATCGTTCTTCTTCATGGTCAGCTCCTGCACGTCGGGTTGGGAGTGGGATGGCAGATGATTATGCTGTTGCTATGTCGTCCTTTGGAAGGTGTCTGCGTACCCTATGAAACTCCGCACGTTCGGCCGCACCGGATGGCAGGTGAGCGAGCTTGGCTACGGCATGTGGGGCATGGCCGGCTGGAGCGGCTCGGACGACGCCGAGTCGCTGCGATCGCTGCAGCTCGCCGTCGACGACGGCTGTAACTTTTTCGACACCGCCTGGGCATACGGCGATGGCCACAGCGAGCGTCTGCTCGGGAGGCTCGTGGGCGAAAATCCCGGCAAGAGACTGTACACCGCCACGAAGGTTCCACCGAAGCATCGCCTCTGGCCATCGCGGCGCGGCGAACGGCTGGACGACGTCTTTCCTTCGGCCTACATCCGCGAGTACACGGAGCGAAGTCTCGAGAACCTTGGGCTTGCCCGCGTGGACCTGCTGCAATTCCACGTCTGGGAAGATGACTGGACCGACGACGATCGCTGGCAGCGCGCCGTGGACGACATCAAGCGCGAGGGGCTGGCGCGCGCGATCGGGATTAGCATCAACCGCTGGGAGCCGTGGAACGGAGTGCGCACGCTGCGCACCGGTCTGATAGACGCCGTGCAGGTCATCTACAACATCTTCGATCAAGCCCCCGAGGACGAGCTCTTTCCCGTGTGTCGGGAGCTGAACATCGGCGTCATCGCCCGGGTGCCGTTCGACGAGGGCTCGCTCACCGGCGTGTTGACGAAGGCCAGCCGCTGGCCCGACGGCGACTTTCGCAATCTGTACTTCGCGAAGGAGAACCTCGAACCCACCGTGGACCGCGTCGACGAATTGAAAGGGCTGGTCCCGAGTGGCATGACGCTCCCGGAGATGGCGCTGCGGTTCATCCTCTCGAACGACGACGTGCACGTCGTAATTCCGGGAATGCGCAAGGCGTCGCACGTGAAGTCGAACGTCCAGGCGAGTGACGCGGGTCCGCTGTCCTCGAAGCTGATCGGCGCCTTGCGCGCGCACCGCTGGGACCGAACGCCGACATCGTGGTCGAGTTGAGCTCCGGTAGTCGGCGCTGAAGCAGCGCAGCAACCGGTGGCTCAGCTACCTTTGACCTCCATGCCATCAAGGATCGATGCGCGACTCGCCGAGCTCGGGATCGAGCTGCCGACTGCGTCGAAGCCGGCTTTCAACTTCGTACCGTGCGTACAGACCGGGAGCACGCTTTTCGTCTCGGGTCAAGTGTCGTTCTGGAACGGCGAGTACAAGTACGTGGGCAAAGTAGGACGGGAGATCTCGTTGGAGGACGCGCAGAAGGCAGCCCGCATGGCCGCGCTCAACATTCTCGCGCAGGCGCGCGAGTTCCTCGGCGATCTCGATCGCGTCAGCCGAGTCGTCATGGTGCAGGGGTTCGTGAACGCGGTCCCTGAGTTCACGGAGCACCCCAAGGTGATCAACGGCGCGTCGGACGTCTTCGTCCAGCTCTTCGGCGAGGCAGGCAAGCACGCGCGATTCGCGGTCGGCGCGGGCTCGCTCCCATTCAACGTCGCCGTCGAAGTCGCCGCGGTTTTCGAGGTGCGCTGAAGGCGGACGCTTCGGTCGCAAGAAATGTCATCCCAATCGCAGCGCTGCGAGCGGGCTGACGGTGGTCGCCCGACGCGCCGGGATATAGGCAGCTTACTTCAAACCGGCCGAGCCGCGCCAACCATACAATTGACCGAGATGGTATCCCAGATGCCCCGTCATGACCCACTTGATGAACTCGCCGAATGTGGCGAAACGGTCGCGTCCCGGCTCGTACGGACTAAGCGACGCAAGTAAATCCGGCGCCAGGGTTGGAGCAGTCGATGCCAGATCGCGATAGATACCGTCAAAGGCGGTTCGCATCGCGTCGATCGCCGGATAATCATCCCTCGAGCGAGATGGCTGCGTTCCAGGCGCGAACTTAGGACCCCAATCCTTTGGCGTCAGCGGAGAACGGCCGCATTTGCGGCGCACGAAGTCGCCGGTAACGCAAAGATGGCCGATGAGCCAGCCGGCGGTCTTTCCGTTCGTATCCGCCGCAAGCCCGAGATGTTCGTCGGTGAGGTCGCTGACTAGCGGCCCCGCGTAGCTGAGCAGATGCAGACAAACGTTCGCGGCGTCCTTCATGTGCATGATATGGAGGATTTGGACGCCGCTCACAACATCGCGTGATCATGAGGTCAATCCGCCCGTAGCGACGGCGGCACACCGCAGACGTACGTCCGGGCGTCGGCGCGGCAGGCAACGGACGCGGTCGCGTGGTCATCAGGGTGTCCAATGGCGACATCGTCGTCAAACGCGGCCCTGTCGCGACCCCTCCATTCTGAGTGGTCGCGCGTCACGGGGCGCCATCGCGTTCGTGCCAGCACGGCGATCATCCCAAGCGCAGTGTCTCTACTGGGCTAACTGCCGTGGCTCGGCGCGCCGGGATATAGGCGGCGACTACGGTGACGACAGTGAGCACGAGTGCCGCCCCGACGAACGAGACGGGATCGCGCGCGGAAATCCCGAAGATCAGCGACGAGAGGGCTCGAGTTGCGAGCAATGCGGCGGCGAGGCCCACGACCACACCGACCAACCCGAGCGCCAACCCTTGCTTCAGCACCATGCCGCGCACGTCGGCCGACTGCGCGCCAAGAGCGATTCGGATCCCAAATTCCGTCGTGCGCTGGCTGACGGCGTAGCTGACGACTCCGTACAGACCGAACACCGCGAGCGCCAGCGACAGGACTGCCAATCCAGTGAGAACTGTCATCGTGAGGTGGCGCGGCGCCAGTGACACCCCGATCCGCTCGTCCAGCATCCGCGCCTCGAAGAGCGGCACGTTACCGTCGATGGCATTGAGCTCCGACCGCACGATGCCTTGTACGGTCGCAAGAGGCAGGGCGCTGCGGACCGTCACGTACATCGTGCTGTACCAATCGTGCTGCGCGTAGGGATAATAGATCGTCGCCTTGGGCGCTTCGCCAAGCTCACCCTGGCTCACCGTGCCCACGATTCCGATGATGACGGCATCGGGCCCCTGATTGATTTTCCTTCCAATCGGGTCCTCATCGCCGAAGAACTGTTTCGCCAACGTCTCGTCGATGATGGCTACCCACGGATACACCGACTTGATATCAGCCTCGTTAAAGGCGCGGCCGCGCAACAGTGGGATGTGCATCGCCTTGAAGTAGTCACCCCCGATGGTGTGCAGGTTGGCATGCAGCGCCGGACCATTCGGATCCGCCTCCTTGCCTCTGATGACGAATGGACTGCTGTCGTTGCTTCCGCTGAAGGGCAGCTCGCTGACCAGTCCCACCTGGTCGAACGCGGACACGGCCCGGAGCCGCTGCAGCAACTCGTCGTAGAACTGCGTGAGCTGCGGCGAGCGCGAGCGCGGCCCCGTGACCGCGAGCCGCATCGTGTGTACCTGGTCCGGGTTGAACCCCGGATTCTGCGCGAGCAGTTGGCGCAGCGTGCGGATCATCAGCGTGGATCCCAGCAGCAGCACGAGCGTCAGCGCGACCTGGACCACCACGCTCGCCTGGAGCAGGCGGTTCTTGCGCGCGCCCAGCGAGTTGCGCGTGCCTTCCTTGAGCCCTTCCTGCAGATCCACGCGACCGGCGCGCAGCGCCGGTGCGAGGCCGAACACGAGCCCGCTCACAATGGTCGCGAGCGCGGTGAAGAGCAGCACCGCGTTGTCGAATCGGATGCCCTGCAGGGCGGGAAGCTCCGCGGCGCCTGCCACCGCCAGCAGCCGCAGCGCGGCGAGGCCGACCAGGAGCCCGAGCAGCCCGCCACCGATCGATATCACGAGATTCTCAACGAGCAGCTGGCGCACGATGGTCCAGCGTCCCGCGCCGAGTGCCGCGCGCACGGCCATCTCTCTCGTGCGCGCCGAGCCGTGCACGAGCTGCAGGCTCGCGATGTTGGCGCACGCGATCAGCAGCACGAACCCGACGGCCGCGAGCAGCACGATGAGCGTGGGCCGGAGCTCGCCCGCGAAGGCGCTGACGAATCCGCGGCTCGACATGTAGAAATCCGTCCGCGTGGCGTTGGGATGCGCCTCCAGCATGAACGCGTCGAGCTTCGCCTGCAGCTGTTCCTGCGACGCGCCGGGCCGAAGCTTGCCCACGGTGTTCATCATCAGACGGCCGTGGTTCTCCCGCGTCTCCGGCGTGACGGGGTACGGCGACCACAGTTGCACTCCGCGGGGGTACCTGAAGCCGGGCTGCATCACCCCGACCACTTCGTACGACTCGCCGTTGAGTGTGAGCTTGCGTCCGACGATGCCGCGGTCGGCGCCGAGCTCGCGCCAGAAATCGTGGCTCAGGACCGCGACGAGATGGTTTCCGTTCTCGGACTCGTCCGGCCGGTAGAAGCGCCCGAGCTGTGGAACCACGCCGAACGCGTCGAAGAACCGTCCCATCGTGCGGCTGCGCGCGAGACGCTGAGGTTCGCCCACACCGGTCAGCACCGAACTGCCGTTCAGCACGCCGCCGGCCGCCTCGAACAGATCGGAACGCGCGGTGAGCGCCAGCGTCTCGGAGGGATCGAGCGGGGTCTCGAGGAGGTTCAACTTCGGCAGGTTGTCGTACAGAAAGACGATGCGGCCCAGGTCGCGGACCGGCAGGGGTCGCAGCAACACGGCGTTCACCGCGCTGAAGATCGCGGTGTTCGCGCCGATGCCGAGCGCCAGCGTCGCGAGCGCGACGACGGTGAAGCTCGGCCGCTTGGCCAGCTGGCGCAGGGCCATGCGCAGGTCGCGGCCGAGTCCGTGGAGCCATTCAGAGCGGCGCATCGTGGCCTCTCGTTGTTGGGCGAGCGCGCGCATCGCGCTCGCGACGCGCTCGGGATCTCCGAATCGTTCGAGCGCGGCTCGTCGCGCATCATCACGGGACATTCCGGCCGCCACGTACTGCTCGATCAGCCCCTCGAGATGAAAGCCGATCTCCTGGTTGACGTCCTCGCCGACGTTCGATCTCCAGAAGCGCAGGTAACGGCGCCACGAGGGAAGGGAGTCCTCGTCCATCGCGTCAAGCCCGTTGAGGCGCGGCAGCCATGATCTTGGCCATGGCTTCGGCGAACGCTTCCCAGGTGCTCGCGGACTGCGCGAGCTGCCTCTTCCCAGCCGCGGTCAGCCGATAGTACTTCGCTTGGCGGTTGTTCTCGGTGGTGCGCCACTCGGCTTTGACCCACCCCTTGTTCTCCATCCGATACAAGGAAGGGTAGAGCGAGCCTTCTTCCACCTGGAGCACGTCGTCGGTGACGCGCTGGATCCAGCGCGCGATGCCGAATCCGTGCATCGGCTGCCAGCTCAGGGTCTTGAGGACGATGACGTCGAGGCTGCCCTGAAGGACGTCGACCGCGTTTCGCTGCATGTCGGAGTCGCTCACTTAGAGAGTCTATGGCACACTCCCTTAGACATACGAAGTGAGCCACCGGTTGGCAAGGTTTGGCCAGAACGTCCGACGTAGAGCGGGTCTTTTTTGACCATTCGGCAACGGCAACCCACATTGGCGAGAAGACTTTCGCGACTTACACGGTTATCACGCCTTCCACCATCACATGACACGCCCGTACGTTCTCGCCGAAACAACCTGGAAGACCGTCGCCGACACGCCATATCAAGTCGCGATGCTGCCCTGGGGCGCGACGGAAGCGCACAACTACCATCTCCCGTACGGCGCCGACAACATCCAGTCGGAACTGGTCGCGATTCGCGCCGCGGAACGCGCGTGGGCCCGCGGCGCGCGCGTCGTCGTCCTGCCGACGGTGCCGTTTGGCGTGAACACGACGCAGCTCGACATCAAGCTGTCTCTCAACATGAATCCGAGCACGCAGACGGCGTTGCTGGCGGACCTGGTGTCGGCGCTCGACGGGCAGGGAATTCACAAGCTGCTCCTGCTGAACGGCCACGGCGGGAACGATTTCCGTCAGATCATTCGCGAGCTGCAGCCGAAGACGCGAGTATTTCTTTCGTCGATCAACTGGTTTTCGTGCGTCGACATCACGCAGTTCTTCATGGACCTGGGCGACCACGCGGGCGAGGCCGAGACGTCGGCGATGCTGCACGTCGCGCCACAGCTGGTACGTCCGCTGACCGAAGCCGGACGCGGCCGAGCGCGCGCGTCGCGGCTCACCGGTGTGCGAGAGGGGTGGGCGTGGGCACCGCGGCAGTGGACGAAGGTGACGTCGGACACGGGCATCGGCGATCCCGCGAAAGCCAGCGCGGAAAAGGGCGAGGCGTACGTGAACGCGGCCGTTGCGAAGATCGCCGACTTTCTCGTGGAGCTCGCCGAAGTCGACCTGGACGACCTGTACCGGTGAACGGGTCCGGGACAAGCCCAGAACTGCGGCAATTGGTTTGCGGGCGGAGTGTGGTCCTCACCCCGACGGCTCGAGCCACTAATTGCCAGTCAACCTTCTGACCGGATCCGCTGTCCCAGAGAGAGGCAACCTGGTTGCGTCGAACCTCACTGGAGCCAACATGTTCGGACCCTTCCGACTTGGCCGCGCAGCCGCGATCGCGGCGGCCCTTCTTGCATCACCGTTGTCCGGACTCGTCGCGCAGAGCTGGGACACCGACGTGGCGGGCGCCGAGTCCTGTCGGGCGATCTGGCGCGAATTCGGAAGGACGATGAGCGGGCGCCCGTACGCGGTCCACTGTGAGATCCGTGAGGCTGGGTCGTTCGCGCCGCGCGGCGTGATCGACGTGGAAGGTACGGAGCACCACGGCGTCAAGGTCGTGGGCTCTCAGCGCAGTGACGTGCGCGTGCGTCTCGTCATCCAGGCGCAGGGCCAGACGGTCGAGGACGCGCGCGAGCTCGCGCGCCAGGTAACGATCGATGTGACGCGCGTGCCGTTGCGCGCGGACATTCCGGACGTCGACGACAGACGCCGGAATGGCCGTCGTTTTGTCGCCGCCACCGTCGTCATCGACGCGCCCATCGAGTCGAACCTCTCCGCGCGCGTCCGGCACGCCGGCCTCGAGGTCGAGAACGTTCGCGGCCGCATCGACGTCCTTGCCGAACATGGGCCGCTGACACTGCGAGACGTCGGCGGCGACGTCCGCGCCCGCTCCCGCCACGGACCGCTCTCCGTGCGACTGACGACGTCGCGTTGGCAAGGCACGGGTCTCGACGCGGTGGCAGCGCACGGCCCGATGACGTTGTCCGTGCCGCGCGATTTTGGCGCCGAGCTCGAGATCGGCGCCGAGCATGGGCCACTGCACGTGGACTTTCCCTTGACGCTGACCCGATTCGACGCCTCGTTGATCCGGACTCGACTCGGCGCCGGCGGCCCGCGCGTACGCGCGATCGCCGAGCATGGACCCATGTCGCTCAGGATGGACCGCTGATTTCAGGGTGCAACTGCAGATCCCTAGCTGCCTCGGGATAACTGCACTGGTTGAAGCTGGTGAACGGGCCAGTAAGCGGTTATCAAGTCGCAATGAACGTCGTTCGCGAGCGGCTCGCCAACCAATACCTCACCGTTCCCGGGTTGAAGACGGCCGGCGCTGTCGTCCGTCCAATGGGCGCCGTGCAGGCGCAGGACTACGCGGGCGCGAAGTGGGCGTTGTCGCAGCGGGCTCGCGACGCGTCGGACGCCGAGATCGAGCGCGAGCTGACAGAAGGATGCATACTCCGCACGCACGTGCTGCGTCCAACCTGGCATTTCGTCGCGCCGGAGGACATCCGCTGGATGCTCGCGTTGACAGCCCCTCGCGTGAGCGCCGCCATGGCGTACTACAATCGCCAGCTCGAGCTCACCCCCGCCGTGTTCCGACGCAGCCGTGCCGCGCTCGCGAAGACGTTGAGCGGGGGAAAGCATCTCACCCGCACTGAGCTGCGCGCTGTCCTGGAGCGCGCGCGAATCGGCAAGATCAGCGGGCAGCGGCTCGGCCATCTCATGATGCAATCGGAGCTCGATGCCGTGGTGTGCAGCGGTGCACGCCGCGGAAAGCAGTTCACCTATGCCCTGCTGGACGAGCGCGTACCGCCGGCGCCGCCACTCGAACGCGATCAAGCGCTGCTCGAGCTGACGCGGCGCTACTTCAGTACGCGCGGCCCCGCTTCCGCGCACGATTTCGCCTGGTGGTCGGGTTTGACGATCGCCGATGTGAAGCGCGGAATCCAGATAGCCGGACGTGAGCTGGAACTGCTCGAGCTGGGTGAGAAAAGGTACTGGTTCACCCCGCGCACTCGATCCGCGCCGAAGGAGTCACCAACCGCGCACTTGCTCCCGAACTACGACGAATACTTCATTGGCTTCAAGGACCGCGGCGCCATCGGGCAGCGTCTTGGCGATTTGAAGCTCATCACCGGAGGAGACGCACTCATCGCGCACATCGTTTTTGTCGACGGCCAGATTGTCGGCGGCTGGAAGCGCACCTTCGACAACCAGACGGTGACCGTCCACCTCGACCTGCTCACAACGCTCAGCGGACAAGAGCGGAAACGCGTAGCTGCCGCCGCTGACAAATTCGGCACGTTCCTCGGGCAACCCTGTCAGATCGCGCAGGAACTCAGCGCGTCCAGATCATGAGCGCCGCACAGGAATCGCCGAGGGTATGGCGAAGGGCAGCTCTGCAACGGCATCGCTCTCATCGAGCGCCTTGGCAGCGCGCCGAACGGAGGGCGGAACCCAGTCCGGATATCGCGTCGACACGACCCGGTGCTTGCCCGAAACGGTATGCACTTCGCGAATGGCGGCGAGTCGATCGGGCCCAATTCTGTTGGCCATCCTTACCAACGCAGGCCAAAGGCGGCGATGCACGTAGGTCACTTTGCCTCCAAGCAGGCGACACACGAGCACATCGGGAGATTTGCGAATCGAGCGCGTGCGCAGGAAAATCGTGTTTCCCTTCGGATGCGCCCAGTAGCTGCCGCGAATTCGCTCACCGGCGATCGTTTCGGCCAGACTAGGGACCGGTCCGCGCGCTGATTCGAGCACGACGCCGGCGCGGCGAACAAAGGCCAATGCTTCCGTTGTTGTCATGCGTCACCGGGTCGGGCGGCCATGCCGAACATCATGATGCGCGTCGAACGCTACTTCTTCGGCGCGGACTGTGCAATCGCGAGCTCCTCCTCTGTCATTTCAGCGGGAATGTCGGCGAACAGTGGCGTGCTCAGATAACGCTCACCGGTGTCGGGCAGCATGGCCAGAACCGTCGAGCCCTTCGGCGCGCCTTCGCATACCTGAATCGCGGCGGCGAAGGTGCCGCCCGAAGATGTGCCGACGAAAATTCCTTCCTTCTGCGCGAGCTGTTGGCTCCATTTCATCGCGTCGGCGTTCGGCACGGTGATGACGCGATGCACGAGCTTCATCTCCACGGCGTCGCCGGTGAGCTTCGGGATGAAGTCGGGGCTCCATCCTTGAATCGGATGCGGCTTCCACGCCGGATGCCTCGATGCCGGCGAACCGTCGGGTTTTCTCTCTTGCGCCGCGCCGCTCGTGAGCAATGGCGCTTCGGCCGGCTCACACACGACGATCTTCGTCTCCGGCCGCTCCTTCACGAGCACGCGTCCGACTCCTTTCAGGGTCCCGCCCGTTCCGAACCCGGTCACCCAGTAGTCGAGCCGTTCGCCGGCGAAATCGTCGATGATCTCACGCGCGGTGGTTCGCGAGTGCATGTCGGCGTTCGCCTCATTCTCGAATTGGCGCGTGAGAAACCATCCATGCGCACGCGCCAGCTCGATCGCTTTTCTAACCATGCCGGTCCCACCTTCCGGCGCAGGAGTGAGAACGACTTTCGCCCCCAGGAAGCGCATCAGCTTTCGTCGCTCGACGCTGAAGCTCTCGGCCATGGTGACCACGAGCGGATAGCCTTTTTGCGCGCACACCATCGCCAGGCCGATGCCGGTGTTGCCACTCGTTGCTTCGATGACGGTCTGACCGGGCTTGAGCTCGCCGGAACGCTCCGCGGCCTCGATGACTCCCAGCGCAAGTCGATCCTTGACCGAGCCGAGGGGATTGAACGCCTCGATCTTGACGAACAGGTTGACATTCGCTGGTGCGAGCCTGCCGATTTTGACGGTGGGTGTCTTGCCGACCGTCTCGAGGATGTTTGCGAATCTTGCCATGGCATCTCCTATCTAGCCGGAACCTACTCTCCTCGTGAGGACGCGGATGAACACACGGGAAATGGTCGGCCAACGACTCTAGAGGTTCGGCGCGTTGGATGTAACTTGGGCTGCAAACCTCCCGTACTTGTCTATCATGCAACAGCCACCCAATCGAGCGCAGATCGCACAGCAGATTGAAAGGCAAGTGAACGCCGCGCTCTCGGGCGCGCCCCAGACCAGGGCTGAGCTGGACGCGGTCGGGATGAGACGCGGGGAGCTCAAGAATCAACTGGAATCCATAACCCGTCAACGGGATGCGATCGCGGAACAGATGCGGACTGCTCCGGACGCCGCGTCGGCACGCGAGCTCCAATCGCGACTGAAGGCGATGGACACCCGGAGCGCGCGGCTCGAGCAAGAGATCCTGCAGGCTGACGACGTTATCGCGGAAGCGGTAGGCAGGATTGGGCCGGACGTTCAGCGTCAGACCTCGACGACCGTGCCGCCACCACCGCCAAACCGCCCGATAGTCGGATTGGTCATGTTGCTCGAGGGGCTGGCCTTCGTGCTGCTCGGGGTCGTGCTCTGGCGCTACGCCTGGAAGCGCGCTGAGCGAAAGTTCT
The DNA here is from genome assembly GCA_040902075.1 of Gemmatimonadaceae bacterium. GTDB lineage: Bacteria > Gemmatimonadota > Gemmatimonadetes > Gemmatimonadales > Gemmatimonadaceae > DASPMP01. Next base: position 6,463 of record JBBDXZ010000013.1, on the reverse strand, counting down.
CGCGGCCCGCCGTGGACTCGCCGAGCCGCCTCGATCAACTGCAGCAATCCGTAGACGTGATCGCGCTCGAGGTCGAGCGGATCTCCGAGGGCCAGCGTTACGTCGCGAAGGTATTGAACGAGAAGCTGCCGGCGATCGGTGCCGGTGAGGCACAATCCATCCCGGCCCAACGCAAGAGCGCCGTTCCAGCCCGAACGGCGGACGAGATCGAGTAGCTTCGCGCCTCTCGTCGAGGTCAGGCGGGCGGCCAGTTCCGCAAGAACGCGTCGATGCCGTCGGCCGCATCCCGACCTTCGCGGATCGCCCACACGATGAGCGACGCACCGCGCCGCGCGTCGCCGGTGGCGAACACGCCTGGGACGGTCGTGCGATGAGTCTCGTCGGTTCGGACGGTGCCACTCCCCGTGAGCTCGACGCCGAGTTGGTCCAATAATCCGTCGCGCCGTGGGCCGGTGAATCCCATCGCGAGCAATACGAGGTCCGCGTTGATCTGGAACTCGGAGCCGACGACAGCGGTGAACTGCATTCGCCCGTCGCCGCGTGACTCGGGTATGACGCGCACGGCGTGCAGAAACCGTATGCGACCCCCGGCGCCGGAAAACGCCGTCGTGGACAGGCTCCACTCACGCTCGCAACCCTCCTCGTGCGCGTGTGAGGTGCGCAGTTGCATGGGCCACATGGGCCAGGGCGTCGATTCCGACCGATCCGTCGGCGGCTGCGGCAGCAGCTCGAACTGCCGCACGCTCCGGGCGCCCTGTCGGAGGCACGTACCGGCACAGTCAGAGCCGGTGTCGCCGCCGCCGATGATGACGACGTGTTTACCGCGCGCGTCGATTGTCTCTGAGGGATCGATCGTATCGCCTTCGTCGCGTCGATTCTGCTGAGTGAGAAAGGCCATGGCCGGCACGATCCCGGAGAGGACGCGTCCCGGTACCTGGAGATCGCGCGGGGACTCGGCGCCCGTCGCCAGACAAATCGCGTCGAACGTGCGACGCAGATCGTCGGTGGTGGGCGACACGCCGACCTCCGCGTTCGTCCGAAAGAGCACGCCTTCCGCGATGAGCTGCACGATGCGGCGGTCGAGCACCGCTTTCTCGAGCTTGAACGCGGGGATACCGTAGCGGAGCAGGCCGCCGATGCGGTCGGATTTCTCGAACACGACCACACCGTGTCCCAGCCGGCGCAGCTGCTGCGCGGCGGCGAGTCCAGCCGGTCCCGATCCGACGACCGCGACGCGTCGTCCCGACTCCGACCGCGGCGGCCGAGGAGTGATCCACCCTTCGCGGAAGCCCCGGTCGGCGATGGCCTGCTCGATGGTTCGAATCGCCACGGGCTGCTCGATCAGGCCCAGCACGCACGCCGACTCGCATGGGGCGGGGCACAGTCGGCCGGTCAGCTCGGGAAAGTTGTTGGTGGCGTGCAGCGCCTCGAGCGCCTCGCGCCAGCGGCCGCGTTGCACGAGTGCATTCCATTCCGGAATCACGTTGCGAACCGGGCATCCCGTATCGCCCTGGCAGAACGGCACTCCGCAGTCCATACAGCGCGCGCCCTGCTCGCGCAGGCGCGGCTCGGGCAACGGCTCGTAGAACTCGCGCCAATGCCGCACGCGCTCCTCCACCGGCTCGCGTGTCGGCGCGGCCCGACGCAGCGTGAGAAATGCGCGCGGGTCACCCATGGCGGCCGCTCTCCTGTCGCGTGGCCTGTTCGGGCGCGCTCCGAATCGCCCGAAGATATTCCGTGGGAATCACACGAACGAATTCCCGCAGCGCGTCGTCCCAGTGGGCGAGCACGTGCCGCGCCCGCGCGCTCCCGGTGTGCCGCGCATGCCGCTCGATCAGCCCCTTGAGCACCGTGACGTCCGACATCTCCGTCACCGGCGCGAGCTCGACGAGCGCGTGGTTGCAGCGCGTCGCAAAGTCGCTGGATGCATCGAGCACGAACGCGAGACCACCGCTCATTCCCGCGGCGAAATTGCGCCCGGTGCGGCCCAGCACGACGACGACACCGCCCGTCATGTACTCACATCCGTGATCGCCGACGCCCTCGATCACGGCGGTCGCACCGCTGTTGCGTACCGCGAACCGCTCGCCGGCCACGCCGCCGAAGAGCGCTTCGCCACCCGTGGCGCCGTACAGCGCCGTGTTCCCGACGATTACGGTCTCGTCCGGGATGAATTTGGCGCCTTTGGGTGGCCGGACGATGATTCGGCCTCCCGACAATCCCTTTCCCACATAGTCGTTCGCTTCGCCGTGCAGCTCGAGCGTGACGCCGCGCGCGGCGAACGCGCCGAAGCTCTGACCGGCCGAGCCGGTGAACCGCAGCGAGATGCTGTCGTCGGGCAGACCCGCGTGACCGAAGCGCCGGGCGATCTCGCCGGAGAGCATGGCGCCGACTGCCCGATTGACGTTGCGAATCGGAAGGGCCCCGGTGACGCGCTCGCCGCGCTCCATCGCGGGCCGGGCAAGCTCGAGAAGCGTGAGATCGAGCGCGGCCGACAATCCGTGATCCTGCGCGCGCACCATGCGTCGCGACCGATCGTCCCGGTTCGTCACGAACGCGGGCTCCGGAACATGCAAGAGTTCCGAAAGATCGAGAGTGCCAGCCTTGGGATGCTGCGGCGGCGTGCTCTGACGCAGCACGTCCGATCGGCCGATCATCTCGTCCATTTTGCGAAAGCCGAGTCGCGCCATCAGCTCGCGAACCTCTTCGGCCACGAAAAAGAAGTAGTTCACCAGATGCTCCGGGCGGCCCGCAAACTTCTCGCGCAGCACCGGATCCTGCGTCGCGATCCCCACCGGACAGGTGTTCAGGTGGCACTTTCGCATCATCACGCAACCTTCGACGATGAGCGGTGCCGTCGCAAAACCGAACTCCTCGGCGCCGAGCAGCGCGGCGATGACGACGTCGCAGCCCGTCTTGAACTGACCGTCGGTCTGGAGACGCACGCGTCCCCGCAAGCCGTTCAATAGGAGCGCTTGTTGTGCCTCCGCGAGTCCCAACTCCCACGGCACGCCAGCGTGCTTGATGGACGAGAGCGGCGACGCCCCGGTGCCTCCGGAGTCGCCGGAGATCGTGATGAGATCCGCGTGCGCCTTCGCCACTCCCACGGCGACGGTGCCGACGCCCGACTCGGCAACCAACTTCACGGAGATGGCCGCGCCCGGATTGACGTTCTTCAAATCGTAAATGAGCTGCGCGAGATCCTCGATCGAGTAGATGTCGTGGTGCGGCGGGGGCGAGATGAGCGTGACGCCGGGGGTGGCGTATCGCGTGCGCGCGATCGTCTCATCCACCTTGTGCCCGGGCAGTTGTCCGCCCTCGCCCGGCTTGGCGCCCTGCGCAATCTTGATCTGGAGCTCCGTCGCGTTCACCAGATACTCGGTGGTGACGCCGAAGCGCGCCGACGCCACCTGCTTGATCGCGCTGTTCCGCTCCGTGCCGAAGCGTGCCGCGTCTTCGCCGCCTTCGCCGGTGTTGCTCCGGCCGCCAAGGCGGTTCATCGCGATCGCGATCGTTTCGTGCGCCTCCCGGCTCAGGGAACCGAACGACATGGCGCCGGTGACGAAGCGACGAACGATCTCCGAGGCCGGCTCGACGTCGCTCAACCGAACCGGCGATGCGCTGTCCACAAACGCGAGTAGTCCGCGGATCGTAAACCCCTTGCGGCTCTCGTCGTCGGCGGCGCGGGTGAATTCCTTGAAGGTGTCGTAGCGACCCGAACGCGTCGCGATCTGCAGGGTCGAGATCGTGCGCGGATTCCACTGGTGCGACTCGCCCTGAACGCGATAGTGATAGTTGCCGCCCGCGTCGGGGCGAAGACTCGATGTCCGCGGGGCATAGGCTCGCGCGTGTCGGCGAAGGGTCTCGCCGGCGATGACGTCGAGGCCCACCCCGCCGAGCCGCGATGACGTCCCCGCGAAGTGGCGCTCGACCAGCTCACGCGAGAGCCCGATCGCTTCGAAGGTCTGCGCGCCGCAATAGCTCTGCGCCGTCGAGATGCCCATCTTGGACATGATCTTCAACAGGCCCTTGTTCACCGCCTTGATGTAGGCAGCGTGGGCGAGCGCTGGGTCGGAGACGTGCGCCACGGTGTCGCGGCGCGCGAGGTCCGTGATGGTCTCGAACGCGAGAGCGGGGTAGACCGCGCTGGCACCGTAGCTGATGAGGAGCGCGATCTGCGAGACGTCGCGAGCCTCGCCGGTGTGGACAACGATGCTCACCTGAGAACGAATCCGCTGCCGGATGAGGTGGTGATGGACGGCGGATACGGCGAGCAGCGAGGGGATCGGTGCCCATTTCGCGTCCACGCCTTCGTCGCTGAGGATCAGCAGCTCCGAGCCCGATCGTGTCGCCGCCGCCGCTGAACCGCATAACGACCGGATCGCGCTCTCCAGGGCACCGACGCCGCCGGCAGCGCGGAATACCGTCTCGAGGATCGTGGGCCGGAGCCGCGGCTCCGTGAGCGCCGCGAACGCAGCCGCCGTGAGCACCGGGTGATCGATGCGGATGTGCCGGGCGTGCGCCGGCGTCGCATCCAGCAGATTGCGCCGCCGGCCAAGGTTCATTCCGAGCGACATCACCAGCTGTTCCCGAATCGGATCGATCGCGGGATTCGTGACTTGCGCGAACAGTTGCCGGAAGTAGGCGAAGAGCAGTTGCGGCCGTTCGGAGAGCGCGGCGAGGGGCGTGTCGTTGCCCATCGACCCTATCGGCTCTTCGCCGGTCGTTGCCATCGGGGCGAGGAGCATGTGCACGTCCTCGTCCGTGTATCCGAAGAGCGCCTGGCGTTGGGCGAGCGCTTGTTCGGAACGCGCGGGCGACTGCGGGCTCTCTCGGTGCACCTTGAGCGGGATCCGCTCTTCTGCGATCCAACGCCGATACGGATGCAGCCCCGCCAGCTCGCTCTTGAGCTCCTCATCGTCCACGATCCGGCCCTGCGTCGTGTTGACGAGAAGCATGTGGCCGGGACGCAGGCGACCCTTCGCGCGCACGTTCTCGATCGGAACGGGAAGCGCGCCGGCCTCCGACGCGAGGATCACGAAGTCGTCGTCCGTGACGACATACCGGCCCGGGCGCAGGCCGTTGCGATCGAGCATCGCGCCGATCTGTCGGCCGTCCGTGAATGCCACGGCGGCCGGTCCGTCCCACGGCTCCATCAGCGACGCGTGATACTCGAAAAATGCGCGGCGCTCCAGCGACATCGCGGCGTCTCCTTCCCACGCCTCCGGGATGAGCATGGTCATGGCGTGCGGCAGCGACCGCCCGGCGTGCACCAGCAGCTCCAGCGCGTTGTCGAGCGACGCCGAGTCGCTCTGGCCTGCGTCGATGAGCGGAAACAGTTCCTGGACGTTCGGCAGGCGAGCGGAGGCCATCTGCTCCTCCTGCACGCCCATCCAACGCAAGTTGCCGCTCAGTGTGTTGATCTCACCGTTGTGGCAGAGGAAGCGGTACGGATGCGCGCGCGACCACGATGGGAAGGTGTTCGTCGAGAACCGGGAATGGACGAGCGCCAGCCCACTCGCGACGCCGGGATCGACGAGGTCCGGATAGAAGCGTCCCAGGAGCGACGGCCGCACGAGTCCCTTGTAGACGATCGTCCGCGACGAGAGGCTGGCGACGTACGTCTCCTCGGCGTCTTCGAGACCCGGAACGGCTTTCTCGATGCAGCGGCGGATCACGTAGAGCGTTCGCTCGAAGGTGGAGCCCTCATGCGGATCCAGGTCGACGCCGTCGGGTGCCAGGAAAAGCTGTCGAACGTACGGACGCGTGCGTCGCGCGGAAGCACCGATGTGTCGCTCGTTGATGGGCACGTTGCGCCAACCGAGAGGCCGGCATCCGTATGCCCGCGCGATGTCCTCGATGGTGTTCTCGATGATGCGCCGGGCCGGGCGGTGGCGCGGCCGGCGCGGAAGAAAAAACATCCCCACGCCGTATTGTCCTGCTTCGGGGAGGGCGATGCGCGCCTGCGTGCATGCGACGCGGAGAAAGGCGTGCGGGAGCTGGAGGAGCATTCCGGAGCCGTCGCTCGTCGCCGCGTCGCTTCCGACCGCGCTGCGATGCTCCAGGTTTCCGAGGAGTTGCAGAGCGTCGCGGACGACTTCGTGGGACCGCGCTCCGCGCAGGTGCGCGACGAACCCCATACCGCAGCCGTCGTGTTCATGGACGGGGTCGTACAACCCCTGCGCGGCAGGCACTCCCACGAGACGTCGTGACGCTCTTCGAGGCATCGGTCATCAACGTGCGACCGCAATGCCCTCGTTCAAAGCAGAACCTGACGATGATTTGTTGTTCCGAGCGACAAAATAGAGGCTAGGTGGTAGGTGCTAGGTGCTAGGTGCTAGGTGCTAGGTGCTAGGTGCTAGGTGCTAGGTGCCAAAGGCTGGGACCAGAGTCTGGGCTGCGCATCGGTGTAGCGCGCCATCGACTTTGCGCCTGCGCCAAATGACTTTGCGCCTCTTGTTGG
>JBBDXZ010000012.1:0-52576 GCA_040902075.1 Gemmatimonadaceae bacterium | reverse complement strand
GCGGTCAGCGTTTCCGGCCGAGCGTCTGGGTTTATCCCCGTCTCACCGAGTATTTCATCAGCGTGTTCGGCACTCATGGGCCGCAAGCCACGGAGAACGCGCCGCATCTGCTTGCGTCGCATTCCGAAGGCAGCCTGTACGAGCTCTCGGAATCCCTGCTCTTCGTCGGGACCGATTTCGGGATCCGAGCGTGGTAACACGCGAACAACCGCACTCTCGACCTTTGGCGGTGGATTGAACGCACCGGCGGGCACCCGGAAAATGATTTCCGCGCGGGCGAGCGCTTGCAGATTCACCGAGAGGGCCCCGTACTCCTTGTTGCCGGCGTCGGCGCTCAACCTGTTCGCCACTTCGCGCTGGACGAGGTAGACGGCCCTCGCTGCTCGCGGCCGGCGCAGCGCGTGAAACAGAATCGGCGTGGTGATGTAATAGGGCACATTGCCGACGAGGGCGTACGGTCCGCCCGCAACCGCACCAAGGTCGGTCTGAAGCACGTCCGCTTCGATGATCTCCACGTTCGAGCCGGCGTACTTGTCTCGCAGCATGGCCGCGAGTTTCCGGTCGTATTCGATCGCCAGTACTCGGTGTGCTCGCTGCCGCAGAATCTCGGTTAGCGCTCCCCGCCCCGGCCCGACCTCGATTACCGTTTCGTCGCCGAGTGGATCGAGAGCGTCCACGATGCGCGTGAGAATGCGCCGATCGTTGAGAAAGTGCTGGCCGAGGCTCTTGCGGATCGGCGGCAGCGCGGGTGGTCGTGGGCCGCGCCGAGGGGGAGGCATTCAGCTCCGGAGCAAGACGATCGTCAGGTCGTCTCGGCGCCGTGTGTCGCCGGTGTGCTGATCGAGTAGCGCAAAGATGCGATCGAGCACCTGGGCTGGCTCCTCGTCCCGGTGCTGCCGCGCCATGTCGACGATTCTTTCTTCGCCAAGCCGCACGCCCTGCCGATCCCGGGCATCGCTGACCCCGTCGGTGAAGAGCAGTAGCATGTCGCCGGTCGTCCATGGGCGGCTGGATCCCATGGGCGTGGAGCTGCCCATGCCGAGTGGAGGATCGAGTGCGGGAAGGCGTTCGACCTTTCCGCTCTTTGGGATGACGAAGGCGTGTGGGTGTCCGGCGTTGGCGTACCGCAACCGGCCGGCGTTGCGATCGACCACGGCGTAAAACATCGAGATGAACATTTCGGTCGTCGCCAATTCATCGCGCATGGAAGAAAGCAGCGCGGTAAGTGTCTCGCCGGGATCGGCGGTCGTCTGCGCGTGAATGGCGGAGGCGCTCATCGCGAGTGCCATGATCAGCGCCGCTTGATAGCCATGGCCGGATACGTCGCCGATCATCACCCCCGTCTTGCCGGGTCCGAGTCGGAAGAGGTTGTACAGGTCGCCTCCCACGCTTTCCGCGGGAACAACGCGTGCCGCCACCCGTGCAGTCGGGGCGACGGTCTCCACGTTGGGCAACAGGCGCATCTGGAGGTCGTGTGCGTGTTGCATCTCCTGCCGCAGGCGCTGCTGGCTGAGCGACTCGCGTACGAGACGCGCATTCTGAATCGCGGTCCCGATTTGCGTCGCGATCGCCGAGATGAGCTTTTGGTCTCCGGCGGTGAACGGCTGGCCGCTTCTTCGGTCGGACAGGTTGACCACACCGAGCGGCTCCGCGCCACCGTGAGGTGACGTCCACATGATGGGCACCGAGAGCATCGCGCCTTTTCGAAAGGATTGCTCGCCGTCCCACGTCATCTGATCCGGATCCAAGACGGCAGGATGGCACGTTCGGAACACCTTCGCGGAAACGCTGTGAGGGTCGTCGACCGGAATTATCGGGACTTTTTCCGGCGGCACGCCAAGCGCCGCGACTGCGATCAGCGCGTTTGCCGTGGCGTCGAACACGAAGACCGCCGCTTTACGCGCACCGACGGTTTCGGAGATTTCGCTCAGAATGCGATCCGTGGCCTCCTCGAGTGCGACGGTCCGGCCAAGTATCTCACTGATGGTATAGAGCAGATTGATTTCTTCGTAGCGCTCCGCCAGCTCGTTCGCCGCGTGCTCCACCTCCAGCGCGGCCTGAATGAACTGAGCGACGACCGGCAGCAGGAAATTCAGCTGGGTATCGAGGCGAACGGAGGGAGTCTGGCAGGGGCCGAGCACGAGCCACGCGCGTCGAGGGCCGGGGATCGCCGCAATCAAGGTGGGGCCTTCGGGGGTGTCGAGCGGCGCGGGCCCATCGGAGACGGATGGCAGGTGACGGGGCGGCGGGGGCGCCCGATTCGTGGCGGCCTCCCAGGAGAGGACGCCGCTCGTCCCCTGCGACCAGACAGCCGCGTCGCAGCCGCTGGCCGCCTTGAAGGCGGTGAGCACGGACGCGAGATCGGTCATGACGCCCGGCGCAGCGTGAGCCGCACGACGTTGCCAGGACGACCGGAGAACCGCTCGACGCTGTCCATCAACTTCTGCATCAGGAACAGACCGCGACCATCCTCGTTCAGCAGATGGTCCGGCGTCGTCGGATCGATGGTGCATGCGTCCATGTCGAACCCGGCCCCTTCGTCAGTGACCTCGATGACGAGCGTGAGCCGGTCCACGCGCGCGTGGACGCGGACGTGCTTGCGCGGATCGTCCGCATTGCCGCGCAGGATCGCATTCGACAGCGCTTCAGTCAGGGCGACCGGCACGTTCAACTGTAGCTGCCGTGAGTCGAATTGCATGACCTCGCATGCACGGCGAACGAGATCGACCACGCGTTCGATCTCCCGAACGTCGCTGGGTATCTCTAGCTCGATGACGCGGACGTTGTGGGCGCCGCCCGACTCGGCGGCTCTAACCGATCGTCGTGGGCGCCGCGGGGTCAGAAGCTTTGCAGCGCGCGCTCGCGCGTGTCGGCGATCTGGAACAACGTGTCGAGCTTGGTGAGCTCGAAGAGCGTCTTCAAGTCGTCATTCAGGTTGGCCAGGCGCAACTCGCCACCTTGCTCCCGGATCTTCTTGGAGAGCGAGACGAGTACGCCGAGACCGGAGCTGTCGATGTAGCCGGTCTGCGAGAAGTCGATGAGAAACTTCCGTTCGCCGCGCTCGAGCTCATCGAGCACTTTCTGCTTCAGCTCCTGGCGATTGCCAACGATGAGCTGGCCTTCGACATCGACAACGACCACATCGTCCTGCTTTTTGATCGAGAAGCTCATGTCTTGCTCTCCTCAGCGGTCGAGCCTTGCGGCGGATGGGTCCCCAACCTGAAGGGCGGTGATGGCCGCCACGTTGATAATGTCATCGGTCGTCGCACCGCGCGAAAGGTCACTGCACGGCCGCCGTAACCCTTGCACGATCGGCCCGATGGCAGAAGCGCCCCCGAGCCGCTCAACGAGCTTGTATGCGATGTTCCCTGCGTCTAACGATGGATAGACCAATACGTTGGCTTGGCCGGCGACCGTACTGCCCGCCGCCTTGCGAGCGGCCACGGCCGGAACCAGCGCAGCGTCTCCTTGCAATTCTCCGTCCACGGCGAGGTCAGGCGCGCGCCGCCGCACGTCGTCAATCGCTGCACGCACCATGGTGACCGACTCCCCTTCGGCGCTTCCAAAAGTGCTATAGGACAGGAACGCCACGACTGGAACGTCGCCCACGATCCGCCCGCGGTCACGGGCCGCGGCGATCGCTATGTCCGCCAATTGCGACGCGGTCGGAGCCTGAACCACGGCGCAGTCGGTAAAGGTCAGTATCTCGCGCTCTGTACCATCGCGAAACGGAGCGACCACCATGTAAAACGCGCTCGATACCGTTCGCACGCCGGCCGCCGGCCCCACGAGCCACAGGGCAGCTCGAAGAACGTCGGCCGTCGTGTTGACCGCCCCGGCAACGCAGCCGTCCACCTCTCCGGTTCGGACCAACCAGTCGGCAAAGTAGAGCGGGTTCCTCGCGCAGCTATCGGCCGTGGGTGCCGTCATTCCCTTGCGGCTCCGCAACTCCAGCAGTGTCGTCGCAACGAGATCGCGCCGGGGGTCATCCGCCGGATGCAGACATTCCACGCCCACGGCGCGCGCGCGCGCGTGGCTATCCGGTGACGCGGGATCGAGCACGAGCACCGGCTCGACGATGCGCTTCGCCTTCAGAAACTCGACCGCCTCGATGGTTCGCGGATCGGCCGACTCGGGAAAGACGATTCGGCGCGAGATCGCGGAGGCCCGCGTCCGGACTGCGTCGAGAAAAGCGCTCATTGCGATGTCATTCTGAGCCCCTCCGCTCAGGATGACGGCTTGAATTTTCCGCGCAGCGCCGTGGCGACCGCTGGATGGACGAGGCCGGAGACATCGCCGCCAAACCGCGCGACTTCGCGCACCAGGCTCGCGCTGATGTACGTCGTGTCGAGTGAGGGGACCATGAAGACCGTCTCGAGTCCCGGCGCCAGGTGACGATTCATCAGCGCCATCTGGTATTCGTACTCGAAGTCGCTTACGGCGCGCAGGCCGCGAATCAACAGCCTTGCTTTTACCGAGCGGGCGAATTCGACGAGCAGGCCGTCGAAGCTTCGCACCTCGATCCGCGACTCGTCCCCGACGGCCGCCCTGATGAGGTTCACGCGCTCGTCCGCGCTGAACACCGGCGTTTTTGCCGCGTTGACCGCGACCGCCACGATGAGCCGGTCCACGTATGCGAGACTTCGCATCATGAGGTCTTCGTGGCCGCGTGTGATTGGGTCGAATGAGCCGGCGTAAATGGCGATTCGCATGATCGAGAATGACCGGTGACGGGAATCGACGAGGCCGTGAAGCTACGAGGTCCGGTAGAAGGTTACCACGGTGTCTCCGTACTCTCTTCGATCCTCGGACTGCGGCAGCCGGACCGATTTTTCATGCTCGATACCCAATAGTCGCGCGAACGGAGTTCGTAACCACTGCTCGGCGAGCTGCTCGGCCAACCCCAGCCGGTACGGTGGATCGGCGAAGGCAACGTCGAAATCCCGCGCCGGCAGCCGGCCCGCAAACTTGATCGCGTCGCCGCGATGCACTTTCGTTTCGGCCTCGGCTCCGACCAATCGGATGTTGTCTTTCAACGCCGAGAGACTCCGGGCGCCAAGCTCGACGAATTGTGCCTCCCGCGCGCCGCGAGACAGCGCCTCGAGCCCCAGCGCACCCGACCCGGCAAAGAGATCGAGGACGCGCGCTCCGAATAGGTCCGGGTGCACGATGCTCATCCACGCTTCCCGCACGCGGTCGGCGGTCGGGCGCACGCGACCATCCGAGGGCGGCTTGAGCCGCCGGCCCTTCCATTTTCCGGCGACGATGCGCAGTCGCGTGGCTCCCGACGATCAGACGCGGAAATCCGCGAGCCGGGCCTGCAATCGCGACTCGCCGTTCCATTCGTCCCGTTCCAGCCGGAAGGCCACGTCGACGATGCTGCCCACGGAGAGCTCCGACGCGCGGGGTGCCATCCCCCAGCCGATCGCCGTCAGCTCCGTCCCGTTTTGCTCGAGTCGGAGGCGCACGCCGTCCTTGCCGACCACCTTCGGGGCCGCGACCACCCGCACGCCGCGTGCGACGAGTACGGGCGAAGGATTGCCGATCCCGCACGGTTCGATGTGGCGGAGCAGCGCCTCGAGCCCGTCGTTTACATCCCGCAATTCAACCTCGAGATCGACTCGCAGCTCGGGCACGAGGTCCGCGGGGGTGAGCGTCTCTCTGGCAACTTCGTTGAACCGGCGCGTGAAGTCGGCCACTCGCTCGCGGGCGATCGTCACGCCGGCCGCGGATCGGTGGCCGCCAAAGCGAAGGAGCAGCTCGCGGCAGCGTGAGATTCCCGCGTGAAGATCGAACGGCGAGATCGAGCGTCCTGAGCCCCTCCCCTCTTCGCCTTCCAGCGCGATGAGAATCGTCGGGCGTCCGAACTCCTCGACGATACGCGATGCGACGATCCCGATGACGCCCGGGTGCCATCCTTCGGCGGCGAGCACGATCCCGTACGTCTGCTCCAGATCCAGCGCGCGGACGAGCTCGCGCGCCTGATCCAGCACTTCGCGGTCGAGCTGCTGGCGGTGTCCATTGAGCTCTTCGAGCTCCCGCGCGATCGGGTTCGCCGTGGCGTCATCGACCGAGAGGAGCAGGTCCACCCCGCGCATGGCGCTGCCGACCCGGCCCGCGGCATTCAATCGCGGGGCGAGAATGAATCCAACCCGGCCCGAGGTGATCGGTTTTCGGTCGAGTCCGGCGGCCCGGATCATGGCACGCAGCCCGACGCTTTTCGTCGCGTTCAACAGGCGGAGCCCGTAGATGGAGAACACGCGGTTCTCGCCGCGCAATGGCGCGACGTCCGCGATCGTCGCCAGCGCGACCAAATCCAGCATGTTGTATACGGGGTTTGGATTCGCGCCCATCGCCTTGGTCACGGACATGGCGAGCTTGAATGCGACGCTGGCCGCACACAGGTCCTTATCGGGCGACGGGCACCCGGGTTTCCGGGGATTGAGGACGGCGAACGCCTCGGGAAGCGGACCGCCCGGCAGATGGTGATCGGTCACGATCACGTCGATGCCGTCGCGCCGAAGCTCGGCCACTGGCGCGAGCGCACTGGTACCGCAATCGCAGGTGACTACCAACGTCGCCCCGGCTGCCTTCGCGGCGGCGACGCCCGCGCTCGTGAGATCGTACCCGTCGCTGCGATGTGGAATGAAGGGCGTCACGGAGCCGCCAAGGCCCCGGAACGTCCGGGTGAGAATCGTCGTGGAGCAGATCCCGTCGACGTCGTAATCGCCGTGAATCAGGATCATTTCCTTGGCGCGAATGGCGCGAACGATCCGATCGACCGCGCGATCGACGTCGCCGAGCGTGGAGGGATCGTGGAGATGATCGAGGCGGGGCCGCAGATACCGCTTCGCGTGCTCGATGCCGATGTAGCCTCGGGCGGCTAACAGCCGGCACACGAGCTCGGGGAGGTTCAGCTCAGCGCCAAGTTGCGCAACAGCGGCGGCATCGGGAACGTCTGGGAAGAGCCAGCGGGATTGGGGACGAGTAGCCGTCGCGGTCACGCTCACCAAGTTAGGAGCGGTACCGAGGATGGACAATCATCCGTCGGCCGCATACAGCAAAACGCCGCACCCCTCACACAGCTCCGTGGCCCCGGTGGCCACCATCGTGCTCTTTCGCTGCACCGGAATGGCGGTATCGCAGTGGGCGCACGACTGACCGCGCAACGGAAACACGGCCGTCGAGCGCCGTTTGGATCGGATGCGATCGTAGCGCTGCATCAACGCACGCGGCACCGACTGTGCTTTCTGGTTGCGGTCGGCTTTCACCTCACCAAGCTCTTTCTCGAGGGCCGCGCGATCGGCGTCGAGCGAGGTGCGCGTCTCCTGTTGAAGGCGCTCGATGTCCAGCACCGCGTGGCTGCGATCGCCCGCGGTTTTGCGAAGCTCCGAGAGTCGCTGAGAGAGCGTCTCCAGGTCGCGCTCTTCGTCGGCGATGAAGCGTTTCGCCTGTTCGATCTGCGCCATGGCCGCCGCGGCTTCTCGGGGAGAAGTGACCTGGCCCAGCAACCCTTCGCTCTTGTCCCGCATTTCGCGGTGCTGCCGAAGACGATCCTGTAGCTCGCGCTGTCGCTGCTCCTCCGCCTCGATCTGTTGCTTCACTTGCGTCGCGGCCGCCTCCGCTCGCCGCTTGTCCTCCTCGAGAGTGGCGAGACGCGGCGCCAACGCGCTCAGTCGATCCTCAATTCCGTACGTGCGCAAATCGTCTGCCTGAACCTCGAGGAGGGCAGCTACATCGGGATTCACGGTTCTTGTCTCCGTCATGACGGTCGCGTTGTTCGGAACTTCTTCCATCGGTTTCCACCGAGCGCGCGCAAATCAGAATTGAGCTTCGTTTGGCGCATGAGAAGTTCGTCCTTTTCGATGCCGGCTGTGAGCGGTAGATCCCGCTCGATGTCATCGAGCTTCTCGCCGATCTCCCGCCTCTTAAGCTTGCTGATACAATCCTCGAACACCCGCTGGGGATCGTTTGCGTGGGGCTCCAGGAGAAGCTGCTGGAAAAGGTCGACCGCATGCTCCGGGAGCTGCCCCGCGATTGAGTTTACATCATCGCCCGCAGCGCTGCCTAACATTTGGCCGAATATCGCTCTGAGTCGAGCGTCTCGCAGGCTCCGCGCATCCACCTGCTCGGCGGCCAAATCGATCAGCTGCCTGAAATGCAGTATCACGCGAACCAGTTCACGTTCGGCGCTCGCCCCGGAATTATGGGGGAGCACGGCCTGAGCCGCGGGCGGAGTGGCCGTGTCGCGTTGCGGCGTTGCGGCACGCTGCTCCTTGGCTCGTGGCGCTCGCAGCTCGCGCTGGAGCACCTCTTCGCTGATCCCAGCGACTTCGGCGGCACGAGCCACGTAGAGTCCGTACGTAATGGGATCGGCGGCAGCACGAATCGTGGGGAGCAGCCGGTCCAACGCGACGCGCTTGCGGCGCAGGTCGCTGAACCATCCACCGCGTTGCAGGATCTGCAGCTTCCGTTCAAAGACGTCGATCGCCGCGGCGAGATGTGTTTCCAGCTTCTCACGGCCGTACCGATTGACGAACGTGTCGGGATCTTCCCCATCCGGAAGTGTGACGACGTGCACCTTGAACCCCTGTCGCAACAACACGTCACCGGCTCGAAAGGTCGCTGTGAGTCCTGCCTGGTCGCTGTCATAGAGGAGAAAAACAGTCGAGGTGTATTTGCGGAGCAGTTCCGCCTGTGGCTCAGTCAGCGCGGTACCGAGGGGGGCGACGGTACTCTCGATCCCCGCCGCCATCAGCCGCACGCAATCGAAGTACCCCTCCACCAACAACGCGCGCTCGTCGCGGCGAATGGCGTTCTTGGCCCAATGCAACCCGTAGAGCGTTCCACCCTTCACGAAGACGGGCGATTCGGCCGAGTTGAGGTACTTGGGTTCGCCCAGTCCGATCACGCGTCCCCCGAACGCGATCACCCGGCCCTGCGGATCGGAGATCGGAAACATCAGCCGGTTTCGGAAGCGCGGGCGTGGCTCCTCGCCCTCACTCTTGACATGCAGGAGCCCGGACTCGATCTGGCGCGCGTCGTCGAAGCCGAGGGTGTTCAAATGCTCGCGGAGCAATCCGCCCTCGCGGGGAGCGAAGCCGATGCCGAATCGATCCGCCGTCGCCCGATCCAGGTCGCGTTTCGCGAGATACTCGCGCGCGGGGGCCCCGAGGTCACCGTCCCAGAGTGTCCGCGTGAAATACTCCGCGGCCGCCGCATTGATCTCCCAGAACTTTTCGCGGGGATCGGGTCCCGCGGTCCGTTCTCGCGATACCTCCTTTACGTCGACGCCGGCCTTCGCGCCCACGTACTTGACCGCATCGACGAAGTCGAGCCCCAGTCGCTTTTGCACGAAGTTGAAGACGTCGCCCTTCTCATGGCACACGAAGCAGATGTAACCGCCGCGCGGCGAGACGGCGAAGTTCGGGTCCTTGCCTTGATGAAAGGGACAGGGGCCGCGAAAGCTGTTGCCGACGCGCTTCAGCTTCACCAGCTCGCCCACGATCGACACGATGTCGGCTTGCTCGCGAACGCGTTCGACGATGTCGTCCGGTATCATCCGAGCTCGGCGACGGTCACACCGGTTCCACCTTCGTTCCACGCGCCCAACCGGAACTGCCGAACGCGCGTGTCTTTTTTCAGCATCTCCGCCACACGGTCCCGAAGGACGCCCGTGCCCTTTCCGTGAATGATACGAAGCGCCGGCAGGCCGGCGCGAATGGCATCATCCAACGCTTGCAAAAGCACGCCATCCAACTCCTCCGCGCGCAACCCCCGTAGATCCACTTCACTCCGCGCGTGCGCTTCCGGCAGGTCTCCGTGCCACGCGACGGCCACCTCGATGTCGTCAGGCTCCAGCTTGGAGAGACTCCGCAACGGCACCGTCAATTTCATCGAGCCGATCGCGACGAGCGCGTCGCCGCCGCGCAATTCCAACACTCGCCCGGTCTTGCCGCCGAGCGTTTCGACCTTGACCGTGTCCGCGACGGCAACGGCGTTCGCGGGCGCGCGTCCGCGTGGCGCCTTCCGGTCCTTCGCCTTCGCCTCTTCCGCGTCGAGCTGTTCGATCACGTCGGCTTGTCGCGCGGCAAGCTGCTCGGTGTGCTTCCGAGCGGCTCGCGCCTTCTCCTCCAGCTCCTCCGCACTCGCCTTCTTGAGCTCTCGCAGCGTGCGATCGATCTCAGCACGCGCGTTCAGCAGGTACTTTCGCGCGTCCTGCCGCGACTGCCGCTCGACCTCACGCTCGCGCTCGCGAACATTGCGCTCGCGTTTGACGACCTCCTGCACGCGCCGCTTCGCGTCTTCGATGAGCGTCGCCAGATCTTGCTCGCGGTCTTTCAGTGTGGTCTGCTGCTCCTCGAGACGCTCGAGCAACGCGGCGATGTCGCGTTCCGTCGTCGGCACGCGCTCCTCAGCGCGCGCGACGACCGACTCGGGAAGTTGCAGCTTGCGCGCGATGCTGATGCCGTAGGAACGACCCGGGATTCCCTTCACGAACATATACGTCGGCGCCAGGCGCTCGGCGTCGAACTGCAGTGACGCGTTCACGACACCGGCGACCTGGGCCGGTAACTCCTTGAGCGCCCCCAGATGCGTTGTCGACAACGTCGTGGTCCCGCGGAGCGTGAGGTCCTCGAGAATGGCCCAGCCCAGCGAGGCGCCCTCGAGCGGATCGGTGCCGGACCCCAGCTCGTCGATCAGCACGAGCGACCGGGCGGTGGCTGAGGCGAGAATCTCCGCCAGGTTTTTCAGGTGCGCGCTGAACGTCGACAGGCTCGCTTCGATCGACTGCTCATCGCCGATATCCGCGAAGTAATCGTCGAAGATCGCGAGCCGCGACCCGCGTCCCGTCGACGGCGGTATCCCGGCCTGGCTCATCGCCGAGAGCAGGCCGACCGCTTTCAGCAGAACGGTCTTCCCGCCGGTGTTGGGCCCCGACACGACGAGCGTTCGCTCGGGGCCGATCATATCCAGGTCGAACGGAACGACCTCGACCCCACGCGCGAGCAGCAAGGGATGCCGTCCGTCGTGAATCGCCCAACCCTCGGTCGGGCTGCTGAAGGTCGGTACGACGCAGCCGAGCGTTTCCGCGTAGGCGGCGCGCGCGTGGAGCGAATCGAGCTCCGCCAGGGCCTCGAGCGTCGCCGCGAGAGCGTCCCGCAGCGGCCGAAGGTGCTCCGTCAGCTCGGCGAGAATCCGCTCCACCTCTTCCCGCTCTTCCGCTTCCAGCTCGCGAATCCGATTTCCGAATTCGACGGCTGCCGGCGGTTCGATGAACAAGGTGGCTCCGGTCGCGGACGAGTCGTGGACGATGCCGCTCACGCTGCCGCGGCCCTCACGTCTCACGGGGATCACGTACCGGCCATTGCGCACCGTGACGGACATGTCCGGCACACGGAATGATTCATCGAGGCGGGAAAGTTGCTTCTCGAGCAGTCGAATCAGCTCACCTTCCGACGCCCGCAGCTCGCGACGCAGCTTGCGAAGCGCCGGCGAGGCCTCGTCCTTGACGGTCGCGTCGTCGGCGATGGCTCGCTCGATCGCCGCCTCAATCGAACGATCGGTTGCGAGACGATCGACGAACGGCGCGAGCAGCGCCCGCGCGGCGGCTGGCCGCTTGTCGTCCGCGAGGACCTCGCGCGTGCGCCGTGAGCTCCGCAGGAGCTGCTTGCCGGCGAGCAGTTCCACAGCCGTCCAGGCGAGGCCCGCGACGCGCAGCCGCTCCACGCCGGCGCGGAGATCGGGAACCGGCTCCGGATACCACGGCGCCTCCCCGGATCGGAGCGACCGAACGGCGACGATTCGCGCGTGTTCCCGCTCGATCCACTCCCGATCCGACGTGGGCTGGAGCATCCGCACTCGCTCCGCACCGAGCTCCGATGCCGCGCGCGCCGCTACTTCGTCCAGCACACGTGGAAACTCCAGCACGGCGAGCGCGTGGCGATTCACTTGCCGGCGAGTTCCTCGCGAACGATTGCGCTGATGACGCCCCCCTCGGCTTTGCCCTTGAATTGGGGCATGACCTTCCCCATCACGGCACCAACGTTGTTCGCGCCAGTGGCGATCGCCGCGCGCACGGCGGCGCGAATGTCCTCGGGATCGATTTGCGCCGGAAGGTACCTCTCGAGCAGCACGACTTCGGCGCGCTCCTTGTCGGCCAACTCCGCGCGCCTGGCGTTGTCATAGAGCTCGATGGCTTCGCGGCGCTTTTTGATGCCGCGACGAATGACGTCGACGACGTCGTCGTCCGTGAGGTCGCGCTTCAGCTCGATCGAGCGATTCTTGACCTCGGAGAGCGTGGTTCCGAGAAGGAGAGTTGCCGCTTTGTCGTGCGCTTTGCGTGACGCCGTCAGCTCGCCTTGCAGCCGCGCCTGCAGCGCCGACATCAGCCGTGCTGCGTTCGGCGATTCTTTCGGACAGCGGCGTTCATCTTACGCTTGCGACGCTCGCTCGGCTTCTCATAGTGGCGATGCTTCCGAAGATCCGACAGAATACCGGCCTTTTCGCACTTCTTCTTGAAGCGCTTCAACGCACGTTCGAAGTTCTCATCGTCATGGATGATGACTTCCGACAAAACGGAGCCTCCCCGGGGGACCTGGAGCGGTAAGTGAGGGTAGCCGTTAAACGTATGAAAATTTCGCGAATACTGTCAAGCTAGCCCGGTGGCCAGGTCATACGGCGGCCGCCGAGCAAATGCAGATGGAGATGAAAGACGGTTTGACCCGCGTCCGCGTTGGTGTTCAGGACGGTGCGATACCCGCGCTCCGCGACTCCCTCCGACTTCGCGATCGACGCGGCAAGCAAGTGCATCTGACCGATCAGCCCGGGGTTTTGTGCTTCGTTGAGAGACGCCACGTGCTGCCGCGGAATGACGAGGATGTGAGTGGGCGCCTGCGGATTGATGTCGCGGAACGCGATACAGAATTCATTCTCCGCGACGATCCCCGCGGGGATCTCCTTCTTGATGATGCGGCAGAAAAGACAGTCGGTGGCCACGTCAAGAACCTCGAAGTGAGAGCTGCATCGCTCGAATCACGGCTGCGCCGGCGATTACGGCCGTCTCGAACCTCAGTGTCGTTGTTGCCAGCGACGCGGCCACCCAACCCCTCGATTCGGCGGCTGCGAGCTCGTGTCGCTCCAATCCTCCTTCAGGTCCTACGGCGAGGACCGAGGAAGCGCTGGTCACCAAGCGCGAAAGCGGACGACCACGACCTTCCAGCACCACGCGATTCCACTCAGGTTGTGCGAGGTCCCACACAGCGGCCACCTCTACCTCCTCGTAGAAGTCGGGCATCCACGCCCCGCCGGATTGCTCGAGCGCTGCCTGCATACGCGCCTTCACTTTTTCGGCAAACTTCGGTCCCTCTCCTCTGGGACTGACGCTCCGCGATCGGGCGAAATAAACCGGTCGCCAGGCCGTGACCTGAAGCTCGACGCACTTCTCTGCCGCTGTGAGCATCCGATCCCGGTCGGCCACGGGAACGCATACTTCAAGCGGCACGGGTCTTGGTATTTCCACCACCCCGTCGACGGAGACCGTCACTCCGCGCTTCGCGATGCCAGTAATCTCGCCGGTCGCGACACGCCCTTTCCCGTCGACGAGCCGCACGGGATCGCCAGTCGTGATCCGGCGGGCCCGGGCGTGTCGAACGGGATCGTCGTCGAGACGCGCCTGGTCGCCGGCCGCGACGGGCTCGCTCCAGAAGAACGTGACTACCGGGCGATGCTGGCGCTCCACCACATGTCCTCCTGATCTGTCTCGACGATTCGCCACCCACCGCTTTCGGCTGCCGCTTCGATGTCGCCCTTCTCCGCGGTCAGGATCCCACTGAGAATCGCCACGCCGTCGGGGGTAAGCGCATCGGCGATGACTGGCATGAGCGCGGTGAGCACTGATGACAGGATGTTCGCAAGCACGACTCGCACCGGTGCCACGAGCGGCAGAAGCAGGGCGGCATCTCCCTCGATGACGGTCACCCGATCCGCCACGCCATTCCGCTGCACGTTCTCTTCGGCATTGCCGATCGCGTCGGGATCGAGCTCGATGGCGATCACCCGCGCAGCGCCAAGCTTCGCCGCGCCGATTCCGAGCACGGCACTGCCGGGGCCGAGATCGGCGACGGTGTCGCCCGGGCGAATCACGCGTTGCAGCAGCCGCAACACGCCACGCGTGGTTTCATGATCTCCGGTCCCGAACGCCATGCCCGGGTCGATGATTATTCGCTCGGACTCCGCAAACCGATCGGCCAACCACGGAGGTGTGACGACCAGTCGCTCGAGACGGTGCGCGGTGATCCGCGAGCGCCACTCCGCCGACCAATCCACGGCGGGTGTCTGGCCGTATTCGACCGTCGCGCCCGCGTCGACACGACGGACCGCCGACGTCACTTTTCCCTGATCGGCGTCGCGGATGTGCGTGACGATCTCGTCGTCGAGCTCTTGCACTCCTTCAGCGCCCGCCTCGAACAGCGCGCTGATGACCGCCGCCCGGTCGTTCGGTTTCCGAACGCGAACGGAAGTCCAGGTGGCGGACGTAGGGCTCAAGCGCCCAGCGCGTCGCGCATCCGGGTCCAGAAGCCCTTGCCCCGATCGACCGGGACGCTCTTCTGGACTTTGCCCAGCTCCTGTATGAGTTGCTCTTCTTTCTCCGTGAGACGATCGGGCGTCCACAGTTGCACGCGGACGTGCAGGTCGCCCGTGCCGCTCGTGTTCACTCTCGGGAGACCGCGTCCGCGAAGATGGAAGATCTGTCCGCTCTGCGTTCCGGGAGGAACGGTCAGGACAACGCTTCCCGTCACCGCTGGAATGTTCGTGTCCGTGCCAAAGACGAGCTGGGGATAGGTCACCAGCACTTCCGTATAGAGATCCTCGCCGTCGCGCTCGAACCTCGGGTCCTCGGACACTTCGAAAACCACGTGAATGTCACCGCGGGGACCACCGCGCGATCCCGCGTTTCCCACGCCGCGGAGCGTCATGTACTGCCCCGTGGCCACCCCTGGCGGCACGTGAATGGCGATTTCCCGATCGGCCCGAACGCGCCCGTCGCCGCGACATTTCTTGCACGGCGACGCGATCACGCTTCCCTCACCTTTGCACGTGGGACAGGGCGCAACGGTGATCACGCGTCCGAAGAAAGAGTTCTGAGCGCGCCGCACCTCGCCAGCTCCGTCACAGCTCGGACACACTTCTGCCCGAGAGCCCGGCTCCGCGCCCTGCCCCTCGCAGCGATCGCACGGGTCGAGGAGCTTGATCGTCACGCTCTTGTCCACCCCGGTTGCGACTTCCTGCAGCGTGAGCTGCACGGCGATTTTGACGTCGGCCCCGGTGCGAACGCCGCCCCCTCCCCCTGGTCGGGCCGCGCCGCCGAACATCGAGTCCAGACCACCGAAGCCGAAGTCGCGCATGAAAACGTTGAGCGCCTCGGACAGGTCGAAATGATGGAATCCGCCGGACATCCCGCCGCCGCGCAGACCCGCTTCGCCGAACCGCTCATAGGCGGCCCGCTTTTGCGGATCGCGCAGGACGTCGTAGGCTTCCGTCAGCTGCTTGAACTTCTCCTCCGATTCTGTCGACCCGTTGTTCCGGTCAGGATGCCAGCGCATCGCGAGCTTGCGATAGGCCGACTTGATCTCGTCGTCAGTCGCGCTGCGCGCGACCTCGAGGATTTCGAAGTAATCCGCCATCGATCAGTCGAGCAATTCGGAAAGCAGCTGAGAGGTGTGGTTTACGAGCGAGATCACTTTCTCGTACGGCATGCGGGTCGGGCCGATAACGCCGATGACACCGGCGAGCGATCCGGTGTGATATTCGGCCGTTACGACTGTGAAGTCGCGCAGGCGCTCGTCGTGATGCTCCGCGCCGATCGTGATCGAAATGCCTGACGTTTCGCCTCTGCGCCGCAGCGCCTCCGCGAGCGCCTGCGGGCGCTCCGTCAACTCGATCAACCGGCGCATGCGGCCCGCTTCGGCGAACTCCGGTTGCTCCGCAAGCACCGACGCCTGGCCCAAAACCACGTTTTCCTCACCGAGCGAGATCTTTTCGTCGAACAGCGCCTCCGCTTCCTGCACGAAGATGTTGAGGAGCTCACGCGCGTCCGGCACCGTCACGCTGTCTCGCAGCCGCGCGCCGAGCGACGAGCGAATCTCTTCCAGGGTCAAACCGCCGAGGCGCTCGTTCAAGGCTTTCGTAACCTGAGCCAGCGCGGATTCCGCAATCGAGCCCGCGACCTCGACGAACACCGTGCGAACCGCTCCGCCCTCCAGCGCGAGCACCATGAGTAGGCGTTCGTCGCTCATGCGTACGAGATCGAGGCTCCGAAGTATGGACGTCGCGAGTCTCGGTCCCATGGCAACACCGAGTTCCTGGGTCAAGATGCCGAGACTTTGGGCCGCCCTTCGCAGAATCGTCTCGATGGGTGAGTCCGAGGCCGTCAGGGCCTCCGCCAGCCGATCTCGATCCACGGAGGGGGCGACCGGGGTGGAGCTGAGCAATGCGTCCACGTACGCGCGATACGCCTTGTTGGTCGGAACTCTCCCGGCAGAAGTGTGGGGATGGAAAAGAAAGCCCTTCTCCTCCAAATCGCTCATCGTGTTTCGAATCGTCGCAGGGGACACACCTAGCCCAAAATGCCGGGAGACCGTGCGCGATCCCGCGGGCTCAGCGGTCTGAACGTACGTTTGAATGACCGCCTCGAGAACTCGGCGTTCGCGTGCCGAAAGCTGTTCTACGCGACTCATAAGTGCAAACCTAGTAACGACTTCGGAGAAGAGTCAAGGCACCCGCCAGTGAGTCGAGCCGCAGCCATCCGGCTCCCGTCAGGCGCAGGTGGCCGACGTCGTCCATGGTGGCCCAACCGGCATCGATCCACGGAGCCGCGTGGGCTCGCTCGGCCTCTGATAGTGTAACGCCTTGGCTGGTTCGAAGACTCAAGTAAACCTGTTCCGCCAGTGCCTGCGCTCCTGCAAGCTCCTCGGATCCTTGCGCGGGATCTTCGCGCCGAGATGCCCGCGTCACCCAGTCCGCGTACGGAGCTGTATTCCACCGCCTTACCCGACCGTCGAACTCGTGAGCCGAGGGTCCGATCCCCCCATATGGCCTTCGATCCCAGTATGCCCAGTTGTGCCGCGAGTGGCGACCGGGCCGACCGTAGTTGGAGACTTCGTAGTGCTCGAACCCCGCCGAGATGAGTCTCTGGTGTGCAAAGAGGTACTCCCGCTCGAACGCTTCCTCCGGTGCTTCAGCGAGATCCTTGCGCGCCACCCACCGGCCGAGCGGCGTGTGCTCTTCAACCGTCAAGCCGTACAGTGACAGATGCGGCAGCTCGAGCCGGAGCGCGGAATCGATGTCCCGTTGCCAGGAACGGGACACCGCTGGAGGCGTGGCGAAAATGAGATCAATAGAGAGGTTATCGAGCCCTGTCTCACGTAACACTTGAACGGCTGTGTGAGCGGTTCTTGCCTCGTGGGTGCGATGCATCCAGGCAAGGACGGCATCGTCGAAGGACTGGACCCCGAGCGATACTCGATTGACGCCCGCGTTTCGCCATGCTTGCACCGAGTCGGGGGAGACGTCCTCCGGATTCGCTTCGATGGTGATCTCGGCGTCGCTCTGCAGTTTCGCTTTCCGACGCACGAGGTCGAGGAGTCGCGCCACCCCATCTCCACCCAGCTTGGATGGAGTGCCGCCACCGAGGTAGACCGTGGAAAGGACGAACTCGGATTCCCGGTGCCGCGCAGTCCACTCCCGCTCCAGTGCCTGCAAGTATTCATCGACGGGGACGCGAGTCCGCACCGCGATTGAAAAGTCGCAATAGACGCATCGCCGCGCGCAAAACGGCACATGGATGTACAGATGCTCGGCCCGCACGTCGAAAGATACGCCTTCGCGTCAGGCGCCGGCGGTCAGCGCCGTCGAATCTCGCCCGTCAGCGCGCACTCGATCGATCCGGCGATCTCGAGTTTCGTCACTGCGGCGAGACATAGTGCCGCCGGGAGACCGCTTCGATGACAGAGCGAATCCAGATCCAGTCCTCCGTCCGCGAGCGCCGACCACACGCGACCCTCATCACCCAACGGATCGCCCTTCGGGGTCCGCGGTGGCGGAGTGAGCCCCGCAAGCGCCAGTGCGTCTTCGACGGACGTGATGGGATGCGCACCCTGTTGAATCAAACGGTTGGTGCCCGTGCTCTGGGGTTGGTCGATGGGGCCCGGCACGGCCGCAAGGTCCCTGTGAAGGCGGAGCGCGTGGTCGGCTGTATCCAATGCGCCGCTCCGCTCCGGAGCCTCCACGACGATCGTCACCTTGGCGAGAGCCGCGATGATCCGGTTGCGCTCCAGAAAGGTGAATGGCATCCCATGATTCGCGGGATCGAGCTCGGTCAACAGGAGCCCTCTCTCAGCGATTGTGTGTTGCAGCGGCCGATGGCTCTTGGGATACACCATGTCCAATCCCGTCCCGAGCACCGCGATCGTCGTACCGCCCGCTTCGAGCGCGCCGCGATGCGCTGCTCCGTCGATGCCGGTGGCAAGTCCACTCACCACGCACGCACCGGCACGCGCGAAGGCCATCCCCAACTCGCGGGTCACTCTCAACCCGTACGCTGTGGCTCGGCGAGTGCCGACGATTGCCACCCGCGGGCGAACCGAAAGCATGTCCAGGGAGCCGCGCGTCCACAGATGCGTTGGAACGGTCTTGCCCAACTCGGACAATTCGGCAGGGAACAGCGCGTCGTGACGGTCCAGACGCGCCGTACCGACGCCCGACTCAGGGTAGCTCGACGCGCGCGGCTGCAGCGGCTCGCTCATTCGACTTCCTCATGTCCAGCAGCCGCGTCCACCACACGGCTAGCAGCTCGTCAAGCCCCTGCCGCGCCGCCGAACTGATCGCAAAAACGCCGAACGCGTCGGGCACATCAATCGGTGGTGGATCGGATTCGCCCAGCAGGTCCATCTTGGTGAACACGACGCAGTGCGGCTTCTGCGCGAGCTCGGCCGAATACGACGAGATCTCCTCACGCAACTGATCGTATTCCGCTTGCCAATCCATGGAGTCGATGGGAACCATGAAGGCGAGCAGGCGCGTGCGCTCGATGTGACGGAGGAACTGAAGCCCCAGCCCCTTGCCTTCGTGCGCCCCTTCGATGATTCCCGGGATGTCTGCAACGACGAAGGTGCGTCCATCGCTCAGCTGGACCACGCCGAGGTTGGGTGACAGCGTGGTGAAGGGATAATCGGCAATCTTGGGGCGGGCCGCGGACACCACCGAGAGAAGCGTGGACTTACCCGCGTTCGGCTGTCCCACGAGTCCGACGTCGGCGATGAGCTTCAGCTCGAGCTCGAGCGCGCGCTCCTGACCGTCTTCGCCGGGCTGGAACTCGCGCGGCGACTGATGCGTGGCGGTCGTGAAGAACGCGTTGCCCTTCCCGCCCCGTCCACCCTTCGCCACCACGAAGCTTTCGCCGTCGGACAAGACTTCGGCGATCAGTTCGCCCGAATTGGCGTCGCGTACGATGGTTCCGGGCGGCACAGGCAGCGTCACGCCGCCGCCCGACGCACCGGTCTTGTTGGAGCCGGACCCGTGGCTGCCGCTTTCCGCCTCCCACGAATCGCGATAGGTGTAGTCGAGCAGCGTAGCCAGATTGGAGTCGCCCCGGACTATGACGTCGCCACCGCGCCCGCCGTCGCCGCCATCGGGTCCCCCCATCGGAACGAACTTCTCACGCCGGAACGAAACGATGCCCGAGCCTCCGTTCCCCGCCTTCACGTGAATGCGTACGCGATCAATGAACGTCATTGCGAATTCGATCCCAAATACGGGTGGCCCGCGCGAGCTGTAAGGCGGGAACGAGCCCGCTCAGCGACGCGAGCGCCTCGCTCACCACCGGTTCCGCCACGCCGACATTTCGCGCCCCGTGGAGGTGCGACTGGAGTTGGCGGTCCTGCGCCGTCGCGGCGCACACGGCGACGATGCAGAGCTCGCGCCTGGGAAGATCCAGCCCGGGCCGGCTGAGCACCTTGCCGTACCCCTCCAAAATCATCCACTCGTCGAGCTGTGGGTGGAGGTCGCGGATGTTGTGTCGCAGACGGTCATACATGGAGCCGTAGACCCGTGCACAGGTCTGCTCGCCGAGCTCCTCGAGTCGGCGAGGGTCCGTCACACCGTCTTGTCGCGACGCGGGAGACGGGGTCAAGCGGCGCCATTCACGCATACCATTCAAGGCGCGCGGGAAGCCGACAAACAGATAGGTCTGCAGCAACAACTCTTCGATCCATTCGGGTGAGGTGGTTTGAGCCGCGCGCTGTAGCTCGGCTCGCACTTCGTCCTCCGTGCCCGCCGCGAGCACCGCCGACAGTCTGACCAACGACCGAGTGCTGTCATCCAGGCGTGAGAGAGTTGCACCGGAGCCGGCGGCAGGCGACATCGCTCGAACGTGCGGAGGCGCGAATTGCCGCTTACGAGACGGGCCGAATCTCGCCGACGCTTTCGCCGCGCGTATTCTTGATCTGCCGCTTGAGAACCTCGTCGAGCCGCGGCGGCAGGTTCGCGGGAAGGGCGTCGAGGTGCTGCAGGAGGCGCACGAGCGCCGGGAATTGCGCGCGCGGAGCTCCGTCTTCGACCTTGATGGCGATGCCAATGCCTTGATCGAGTACCGCCGCCGAGTGGACCCCCTCGGCGCCAATCTTCGCTACGACGCGCCCCTCGGTCTCTTCGATGAGTATCGAATCGAAGCGGTCGCTCCCTCCAACGAGGAACGGCCGCGTCTGCATCGCGCCGACGACGCGCTGCGGCAAGCCCGCGCCCTCTGTCGCGGCCCGAGCGAGGCGCGAATATGCGCGCGCCATGTGCTCGAGCGGCATCGCGAACTCGACGACGCCGCACCCGTCCACGGCGATGCCGATGTCGTCCACTTCCATTCCGGTCCAATGCGCAACGCTGCTCAAGCAGCACTTTTGCACGTCGTGGCCCGACCGCTCGTAGCCAAACATCGGCCAGCCCGCGGTGTGGGCGCATGCCAGCATCGCCGCGTGCTTGCCCGAACAGTTGTTGTGAAGGCGCGTGGGTCGTTCGCCCGCTTCGCGGAGCAGTTTCGCGCCGCGGCTGGAGAGCGGCTCATGCGGGCCGCACGCGAGGTCGCCTTCCTCGAGCCCGATGGCGGACAGCATGCGTTCCGCGATCGCGACATGCTCCGGCTCTCCGCCATGCGAGGCGCACGCGAGCGCCAACTCGTCATCGCCCCAGTGCAGATCGTCGAATCCGCCCGAGTGCAGCAACGGCATCACCTGGAATGGTTTCGCGCACGACCGCCAGTGCGTGAAGCGACGCGGCTCGCCGGCGCCGGCCGCGAGACAATCGCGTGCGTCGACGACCGCCGCATGAATGCGGTGTCGCGACTCAACGACCCCTCCTCGCGTTGCGACGACGTCGAGTTCGAACGACCGCATTGTGGGTTCGCTGCCTCCTGCGCCCCTGACGGCGGGCCGGCTTACCTTCGAAACATAATCGAGAGCACGCGCTGTCTAGGTCTCCCGTCGTCGCTCCGCGAGCAGGATTCCGCCGAGCACGAGCGCGCCGCCCAGGAGCGTGAAGCCCGTCGGTTGCTCGCGGATGCCGGGCAGCAGCGTGGCCAGGAGTGTCGCGCCGATCGGCTCGCCGAGCAGCACGATGTTGACTTGATAGGCGCGCGCATATCGCAGCGCCCAATTCATTCCAGTGTGCCCCAGGAGCATCGGGCCGAGCGCCAACAGGGCGAAGATCTCGTATTCACGGCGCGGGAAGGGCCCGAGCGGGACGCCAGCGATCGCGGCGATGATCAGGAGTGTGACCAGACACGCGCCGTAGACCAGAGCAACGTACGCCCACAGATCGAGCGTTGCTCGCAGCCGCCGTCCGATCACGTAATACCCCGCCGCCGTGACGGCACCCATGAGCGCGAGCGCATCGCCAACCGCCGCGCGGCCGTGCACCGAGAGCCCTCCGGATTCCATGAGATCGGGCATGACGACGACGAGTGCGCCGAGCATCGCGATTCCGATCCCAACCCACTGATGACGCGTCGGCACCTCCTTCAGCCAGATCACCGAGAGAGCAGCGACGATCAAGGGTTGAACGTTCACCAGGACGACCGAGGCGGCGATCGTCGTCATCTCGACCGACGTGTGCCACGACCAGAAGTGGAGCGCCAGCATGACGCCGCCCAGCAGGGCGATCAGGTAGGAGCGCGCGTCGAGTGTCCGCCATTGCTTCCATGAGCCGCGCACCAGAAGCGGTACGGAGATGAGCGCCAGCGAAAAGGTCAGCCGCCAGACCGCGATCGCGATCGGGTGCGCGCTGGAGAGCCGCACGAGCGGTCCTGAGAGCGAGACTCCCAGGACCGAGAGCAAGAGCACCGCCGAAACGAACGAGGGGCGCACCGGCATGCCGATGCGCCCCAATCTAGTAGCCGGGTCGCCCGCTATCTGAAGACCACGATGAGCGTCGCCAAACTAGCGAGGATCGGAGCGACGGCAGCCATCACCTGAACCCAATTGGTCTTGTCCGATGGATCGATCTCGGGAACGACGACCAGACTCCCGGGCATGGGCTTGGGGGACGGATTGCTGATGGTCTTCGTCTCGCGCTTCCCGCTGGGCTGGGTAATGAAAGACCGTTTGCGATCGGCGTTTCGAGCCTCGCCCCCAGCCTGATCGATGTAATAGTCGATCGTCTTGCCGTTCACGAATGCCACGACGTTCGGTGCGTTCACCGCACCGCGAACCGTAACGACGTTGGACCGCTGCGGGATCGTGATCTGATCGCCATCCATCAACAGCAGGTTGTCCGGGGAATTCTTCTTCTTCAGCGCCTGAGGGACGTCGATGGCGACGCGGCCGACGTCACCCTTTGTCCGCACGAAAAATGTTCCCTCTGGGTACGCTTCGGTCGTGAGGCCGCCTGCACGCTCGACAATATCCGCGACGCGCTCGCTGCGCGTCTTCAGCGCGTACTGGCCGGGAAAATGCACCTCGCCACTGATCGTCACGACGCGCTGCAGCTCCCAGTTGGGTTGCTGCATGATGAGCACGTTGTCATACGGCTTCAGCTCGAACTCGGGTGCGCCTCGCGCGGATGCCTGGAGGCCCGGCGCGCCGAGATAGGGCTCTCCCGGCTTCCGCTCGAAGAGATAGGTCGAGTCGAGCGGGGCTCGAATCGTAATCGCGGTGGTAGCTCCGGTCCGATCTTCGGGTAAGCGCGCGATTTCGGCTTCCTTGAGGTACGCGCTCTCCTTCAGCCCGCCGGCCAAAAGAACCAGATCCCGCATCGTCATTCCCTGCCGGTATGGAAATCGGCCACCTTTCCGCACCGCACCACCAACCGAGACGTAGCGATCGGGGCGGAACTCGGTCAGCGCAAACACCTCGATTTCGTCGTCTTCGCGGAGCTGGAAGTCGTTCAGAACCGCTCCGGTCGAATCACGCAAGGAGGCCCGCAACTGCACCCTGCTGGAGTCGGGGCGGAGGCGCGAGATCAGCACCTGACCCAGAAAGACGTCCGGTTTCGGCCCACCGGCTGCCTGTAGCGCGTCCGCGATGGTCATCCCTGGCGAGAGTCCTTGAACGCCAGGCGACCACACATTTCCCTTCACGGTGATGGTGTTTCGCACCCGGTCGGAGACTGGAAACACCCGCACGACGTCGCCCGGCTCCAGCGGGAACTGCGAGGGTTGGCCGTTCGCCAACTGCTCGGACTCGATGTCGATCGTCACGCGTTCGCGCCCATCAGCGACGCGCTGCGTCGGCGGCAGGATCCGCTCGATCTGCACCCGGCGGCGCGAAGCATCCGCCCGGAACCCCCCGGCCGAGCGAATCAGATCCGCGAGTGTCTCGGTCGTCTTCAACTCGTACGTGCCCGGACGGATCACCTCACCGACAATTCGCACGCGCAGGCCGCGCGGCGGAACGAACACGATGTCACCGGTCTCGAGGCGCGCGTCGCGTGATGCGTCTCCGCGCAGCAGGTAGTCGTACAGATCCAGCGTGCTCACGGTGCGATCCCCTCGCTTCACCTGGACGAACCGCACGCTCCCATTGGCGGTGGGACCACCGGCCGCATAGAGCGCGGTGATCGCGGTACCCGCGCTGGACACCATGTAGCTCCCTGGTCGCTCCACTTCTCCGAGCACGAACACCTGGTTGCTGCGCAGTCGTGAGACGCTTACGGAGAACCTGGTCGTCGCGCCGGCACTCCGCCGGACGCCCGAATACACGCGACCCAGGCGCGAGTACAACACATCGTCGAGCTGCCCCAGCGTCAGGTTCGCGACATACAGCTGCCCAACTTGCGGGATGACGACGAAGCCTTCTCGTGTCACCGCCAGGTCGTAGGACGCTTCGACGTCCCCGGTGAGAATCAACACGAGACGGTCGCCCGGCCCGAGCTTGTAGTTGGCGTCCACCGGCCCGAACAGATTCGGCTCGAAGCGCGAGCTGGAGGAGCGAAAAACTTCGAGGCCGAAAATGTTGTATCCGCTGTCCAGCCTGGCGAGCGAATCGGCCACGTCGGCGCGAATGACCACCCGACGCTGGCGCCCGCGGTCCAGCGTGTCGCGTCGAAAGAGTGAATCCCGCGTGCGGAGCAGCGAGTCCCTTGCCGCCGCGGTCAGGGTGTCGGATTGCAGTGCCCGGAAGAATGCGACATCCGCGCTGTCCGCGATCCCCAGCTCCTGAACGGCATTGAAGAGATCGCCGCTCGGGGCCGCCGCCGTTCCAGTTCCGCCGGGCAGATACGGATCCAACAGGTCCTCGGGATACCCTTCCGCGCGCAGCCGGGCATGGATCTGCTCGCGAGTCATTCCGCTGTTCACCAGTCGCTGCCGGAGCTGTTGGATCAGCTCGGGCCGCGCCTGAAGCATCGCGCGCGCCTGCTCCGGAGTCGGACGGCCTGGCGGTTGTTGCGCGAGGGCAATCTGCCCACTGAGACAAAACGCGGCGGTCGCCACGAGCGTCCGTAATTGTAAAACCTGCATCATTCTCGAAAAGCCTGGGTGCAACCCCGGGGAGTGACGGGAGTCCGCCGGAGCGGAGCGTGTGGGCGAATGGTCGCGCAGGGACTCGAACCCCGGACCTCTGGTATGTGAGACCAGCGCTCTAACCAGCTGAGCTACGCGACCGGTACACGCGTTTGCTCGCCGAGGCTAATGCGTGTAAGCCCAATAACATAGCGCAGGTTGATACGACGGTCTAGTGAGAAAGTTCCGCGACAAGCAGGGACCCGCCCAACCTATGCAATCGACAAGTACTTTGCAATACAAAGTTTCAGCGAACCGGGATTCCGAGGCGGGCCGGCTTACTTGCAGTTGAGCACGCAGATCACGCCTTTCATGTAGCGGCGCGGATCCCGGCGAACGTCGGTGAGGATCGCTCCGAGATCGGTGGTCAACTTGTTCAGTTGGTCGTAGAGCGTCTGGTCCGTGAGCAGCTTGCCCATCAGGCCATCCTGATTGGCCATCATGTGCATCAATGAATCGGCTCCCTGGGCAATTCCAACAAGGCTCGTGTACAGCGTCGTGTCGCGCACCAGCCGACCCAGGCTCCCCTGCGGCGAGTTCACGGCCATCAACGTCGAATCCAGCGAGGCGACGGCACTCGTGAGCCGGACGTACAACGCCGGATCGTTCAGCATCCGTCCGAAAGTACCGTTCGGGTTTTGCAGTCCCGCGAACAGCGTATTGGCTCGAGTGAGCGCCCCAGTCAGCTGGTCATACATCGCCCGGTTGGTCAGCAGCTGGCCCATGGTTCCCTGCCCGCGCGCGAGCCCGCCCGTAATGGCGCGGAGGTCGTGCGTGAGAACGACGACGTCATCCACCGCCCCAGCGGCTTTGGTGAGAACGGCCTCGTAGTCCAGCGAGGTTGAAACGCGAATCGTGTCGCCTTCCGCGAGCACGGGAAAGCGCGGCGTGCCCGGGGAAATGTCGAGCACCTTGTCCCCGAGCAATCCCATCGTGCGGAGGCGCGCCTCGGAATCGGCCCGAATCTGATTTCGCAAGGCGCGGTCGATGTTGGCGACGATCCGCAGATTTCGAGTCGTGTCGAAATCCACGGGAAGGAACTCGATCTCCTTGACCGTGCCGACCAGTTGACCCGCGAGCGTCACGGAGCCGCCCGGCCGCAATCCGTTGGCGGCCGGCATGAAGACAATGAGCTCATAACGCTTCGTGAAGAGGTTTGCCGCCCGTCCGAGCGTGTAGAAGGTCGCGACAAGGATTCCTACGGCCACGAGGATGAGCCCCGCGACGCGCAGTTGATCCCAGGTGATAAACGCAGACCGCTTCATTCAGAGCCCACCGAGAAAGTCACGGATGTACGGGTCTTCCGCGGCCGCCATTTCCTCTGGCGTGCCGACGAACACGATCTTGTGGTCATGCAAGAGCGCGACCTTTGTAGCCATCCGAAAGGCCGACCGGATGTCATGCGAGACGACGATGCTCGTGACTTTGAGCTCCCGCTGGAGCTTCATGATGAGCCGCGTGATTGTTCCGGTCGTGAGCGGGTCGAGGCCCGAAGTGGGCTCGTCGTACAGCATCACCTCGGGATCGTTCGCCAGGCCTCGCGCGATGCCGACGCGCTTTCTCATCCCGCCGGAGAGCTCCGAGGGAAGCTTCTCCATGACCTCATCCGGATCGAGATCCACGAATTGCAGCTTCTCTCGCACGCGCTGCTCGATCTCGTCCTCGGATAACCGGGTGTGCTCTCGCAACGGATACGCGACGTTCTCGAACACGGTGAGCGAATCGAACAGCGCGGCCCCCTGGAACACCATCCCCATTTTCTGGCGCACCTTCAGCGCTTCCTCGAACGAAAGGTGTGTGATGTCCTCACCGTCTATCAGGACAAGGCCCTTCTCCGGCAGCAGCAGGCGCAGGATGAGTTTCAGCGCGATCGACTTGCCTGCCCCGGATTCACCCACGATAACGATCGTTTCCCCTTCGAGCGCCGTGAGCGAAACGTCCTCGAGGATTGGCTGATCGAACGACAGGCTCACGTTCCGCATCTCGATGACCGGGCGCGGCTCATCGCCGACAGCCGTGGCGACCTCATCCTCGACGCGCGCATCGTCCGCCAGTTCCTCCCGGATGGCTTGGCGGACCGTACCGCTCTTCCTATCCGAACCTCTACGAGTCTGCTCCGTCATCGCACCAAAATCGAAAGCAGGATCTGCGTGAGGAAGTAGTCGCTCACCAGAATCAAAATGCTTGCGGTGACAACGGTCTTTGTGGTCGCGCGGCCAACGCCCTCGGTGCCCCCGGTGGTCCGCAGCCCAAAGAAACAGGCGGTGATCGCGATGATAGCGCCAAATACGAACGGCTTGACAAGTCCCTGCACGAAGTCGTTGGGGATGAACCCAAAGACGAAGCCGCCCGAGATGATTTGTTCCCAGACCGTGCGCCAATAGAGCGATGACGGCAGCCCGAGCATCGTCGAGGCGATGATGTTGCCGCCGATGATCCCAACCATGTCGTTGATGATCGTGAGGACCGGAAGCATGATGAGCGCGGCAAGCACCCGGGGAGTCGCCAGTTTCTTGATGGGGTCGGTACCGAGCGTGTTCAAAGCATCGATTTGCTCGGTCACCTTCATCGATCCGAGCTGAGCGGCGATTCCCGACCCGACGCGCCCCGCCACCATCAGCCCCGCCAACACCGGGCCGAGCTCGCGAATCATCGAGCCTGCGATCAAGCGGCCGATGTACATGGTGGCGCCGAACGTCTGCAGTTGAATACTGGACTGCAGCGCGAGGACCATCCCGGTGAACAGCCCGGTCAAAAGAACGATGCCCAGCGACTTCACACCGATCTCATCCATCTGCTGGATGACGTCCTGCGTGTAGAACGGTCGGGCGAAGATGAACCGGAGTGAGTTCCAGGCGAGGACAAAATATTCCTGAATGCTCAACACCGAGGATTTAGCCCGGGTGTTCAGGCGAAGGATCAGTTCGGACAAGTTTCTCTTTTGGTATTTCGCACGGGTGATGGGCGCACTGCCGAGCCCAACGGGGGGCAAGGGATGTGCCGGGTGCTTATCTTGACCGCCATGCCGCTCTCCATCAGTCGAGACCGCCTCGAGGCGCTCCTCCAAGCCGCAGCCCGCACTCGGATCGTGGCGGTGGGTGACGCGATGCTCGATGAATACCTCGTGGGCGACGTCGAGCGGATTTCGCCGGAGGCGCCCGTGCCCGTCATGCGGGTGCGCGAACGCCGCTACGCACTGGGCGGCGCCGCCAATGTCGCGCAGAACGTGGTGGCGACGGGCGCGGAGTGCCGCCTGGTTGCGGCCATCGGCGACGATGCCGCGGGTAAGCGGCTCACCACGATGCTCGATGAGATTGGCGTGCCCAAGCGAGGTCTCCTGAGCGTCTCGCGACCGACCACGCGCAAGACGCGCGTCGTCGCGCGCTCGCAGCAACTCGTCCGCATCGACGACGAGGACGATGCGGACTTGACGGCCACGGACGCGGCGAGGATCGTCGCCGCCATCGAAGACGCCGTCACCGACGCGGATGCGCTGGTGCTCGAGGATTACAACAAGGGCGTCCTCGTGCCGACGGTGATCACGCGCGCGATCGAAATTGCCCGGGCTCGGCGTGTGCCAGTGGTCGTCGACCCGAAGTACCGGCACTTCTTCGCGTATCGTGGGGCGACGGTGTTCAAGCCGAACCGCCGCGAGCTGGAGTCAGCCTTGGGCGCGTCTGTCGATCTCGAACATCCGGAGGCAATTCCCAGCGCCATCGAGCGGCTTGGCGTCGATTACCTGCTGCTCACGCTCGGCGAGCGAGGAATGGTGCTGGCCTCGCGTGACGGACCGCCGAAGTCCGTACCGACCGTCGCGCGTGAGGTGTACGATGTGGTCGGGGCCGGTGACACCGTGACGGCCTATCTCGCGGCCGTCCTGGGGGCCGGTGGCACTGCGGCCGAGGCGGCGGTGATCGCCAACTACGCGGCCGGCGTCGAGGTGGGCAAGCTCGGCGCGGCGACCGTCAGCGCGACCGAAGTCCTCGAGGCATACGATCACTTTGCAACGCAGCGGAACCTGCCGTCGTCCGAGATACGCACGGCGGACGTATTGAAGGGATAGATTCCGTGCGACGGTCCTGTAGCTCAGCCGGTTAGAGCAGGCGACTCATAATCGTCGGGTCGTGGGTTCGAGTCCCACCGGGACCACTCCAGCTTTAGAACGTGGACATGCGATGGCTTCGGAGCGACAGAAGCACGAGCCATTCGTCGCGCCCCGGCTGCCCTGTGCGCCAGGGCCGGCTGTATCCCACCGTGAAGTGCAACGATCCCGCCGGCAACGCTCGCTCGAGCGATGCCGTGACGCGACGGCGACGATGATCAGGAAGTTCGGTGACCCGAATGAATCGAAACCCGGTGTCGCGAGGGCCGGTAGCCTCCGCCCTGTATACACTCGGATCGCGTTGCTCCTCGGCCGCCGCGATTTCTATGGAGTTGAAGGGTGACGACTGCCAAGTGGCGCTGAGATATCCGGCCACCGCGTGTGGACCGAGCGGGTTTCCAATGAGACGATCGCGATAGGTGACGCCCGATCGAAACTGCGAATGCTCGTAGAGTCGTAGCGACGTGCGGTGCCATTCCGCCCGCCACGTGAGCTGGCCGTCGCTCAGCACGAGCGGCAGTCGGAGGCCAAGCAAGTGCGCCGCGTCGTCCACAAAGGAGCTGCGGAGTCGGCGACCATCGAAGTCGTCAATCTGAAGCTCGTAGTAGAAGTCGAGCCCCGAGAGCTCGGGAAACCGCAGTCTGAGATTCCCGCCCGCGAGTTTGTTCGAGATCTGCAGGTCGGCATGCTGCGGCGCGAGCGCATCGATGATCGGAAAAAGGTCGACGATTCTTCTGAAGAGCGTCGCGCAAGTTCCCCGGCTGGCGCAATCGCCGCCGCCTGTCTGCGCCAGCACCGAAACGCCGAGCTCGAATCGGGTCCATGGTGCCATGCTGACCTGCCATCCCGCGAGCCGCGCGTGCGGTGGGTCCTGCATGCCCCCGAGATCGGAAAGGAGCGCCGTCATTCGAACGGAGCCGACCCGTCGAAACCACCATGGCAGCACGATCGCGGTGTCGGTTCCGAGGATCAGTGCGGGCAACGGCATGGCATTGCCCGAGATGAACAGAGCGCCGTGCGGAGATTGGCCCCACCGCAGTTCATCCGCGCCGAGCTGCATGGCCACATTGAATAACACGCCGCGAGCGTACGCCCGATGAAAGAACCGTTCGGAGGTCCAACCGCCGTCGTGCATGGCCGCGAGCGACGCGGCGGGCTGCACCGCCATCGCCGCGCTGTGGCCCCAACCCGCCACGCCGGTCGGAGCCAACGTAGCGATGGTTCCGTCCACGGTCGGGAAACCGTGACGATCGGCGGTAAACGGATGCGTGACGGCGTCGATCGATCCGAGGCCGTTCGATTCAATTCGTTCGGGACGTGCGTGCGATCGGAAGAAATCCGCCCGCCAGGCAATACCGACGCGGGTCAGGCCCGTGCGCGTCATTCCGCGCGCATCGCCCAACGCCGCGGCCACCGCATCGAGCTCCTGACGCGCCCAGGCTCGCCGTGCCGCGCCGCGGGCAGGCGCGCTTTCGATCGCTCGCGACAAGGCGGCGACGACCCGTTCCAATTCGCGACGCGATAACGAACGCTCCCCCAGAAAGAGACCACGCACCGGAAAATGCGCGCTTACGGATTCGAGTCGTTCGTAGACGTCGCTCGACGCCGGCACGGTGGCCGCGGACTGCGCGCGAACTTGCCCGCCCGTGACCAGCAGCACTCCCGCCGCCCAGCGCCTAAGTTGCTTCAGTTGTCGTCCCCACGAGTCGGCGATCGCCACATGCTGGAAGTCTCGCTAGGAATTGATATCGAGCCGGATTGTCCGCCCTATCTCGCGACGCAATATCGCGGGGTCGTGGATGGATTGCCGAGGATTTTGGACGCCCTGGATCAGGCGAACGTGCCATCCACCTGTTTCTGCACGGGCCGGGTCGCGGAACGGTACCCGCAGCGCATCGCGGAGCTGGTGCGTCGCGGCCACGAGCTCGGCTCGCATGGACACACGCACCGTCCCTTCGATACGCTGTCGGAAACCAACGCGCGGCACGAGATCGTCGCGTCGGCGGAGATTCTGCGATCGTTTGGCGCGCCGGTGACCTCGTTCCGTGCGCCCAACCTGAGATTCCCGGATCGATATCTCCCTCTTCTGGAGGAACAGAACTTCGTCGTGGATTCGTCGCAGGCCAAGTACAAGCGCGCGTACTACACCTCCTCGACCCGAACGAGCTTGACTCGGGTGCCGGCCTCGATGACGTCGTCGGTGCTGCGTCTTCCGCGATGGATACGCGATCCCTGGTTGCTGGCACTCGCTTCTCCGGTCGTGCTCTTCGTTCATCCCTGGGAGTTCGTGGACCTGACGCGGGAGCGTCTGCGACTCGATTGCCGGTTTCGCACGGGTGATCCGGCCCTGAGCTCCGTCCGGGAGGTCGTGGCGCTTTTTCAAAGCCGAGGCGCGGTGTTCCGCCGCATGTCTGAGTTTGGCGGGCGCGAGAGACCGCGGTCGGCCGCATGACAAGTTCTGCCTCCGTTCCCATCACGCGCCAGGGGCCGAGCTGGGTCTCCGTCGTGCTATGGTTCGCGCTGACGCTGGCGCTGGTCGTTGGCGCTCCCGCTCTTCCCTGGCAACGCGCCTTCGAGCAGATGAAGGTTGTAGAAACGAAGTGGATCGCCGCAGCCGTTCTGGCAAACCTGCTCGTTCTTCCTCTCTGGGCCGCGGAATGGAGGCTGCTCGTGCCGGGAGCGATCCGCGTGGCGTACGGGCGCATGTTCGAGGTCGTCGCCGTTACGGCCGCGGTGCTCAACTCCGTTCCGCTCTTCGCCGGCGAAGCATCGGCAGTCGCCCTACTGATCGCCCGCGCTGGACTGTCTCGCGGTGCGGCGCTCTCCGTCCTGGCGATGGACCAGCTGCTGGTGGGGTTCGCCAAGCTCACCGTCCTCGCGTCGGCGGCCCTCGTCGCACCATTGCCAGGATGGTTGCGTACCGGCGTTCTGTCGTTGGTCCTCCTGGTCTTGGCCATGCTGGTGGTCTTGCTGCCGCTGGCCCACGGCTGGACGAGCATCCGTGATCGCCTGCTCGCGCGTCGTAGCAGCATCAGAGTGGGGGCTGCCCGTCTCGTCGAGTGGGGCGCGCACTTTGACGTCCTGCGCGAGGGACGTCGCGCCTGGCGCGTCGCCCTGCTCGCGCTCGCGAAGAAAGCGGCTGAGCTGGTGGGAATTCTCGCGGTACAGATGGCATTTGGCATCGAGCCGTCGATAGCGGCCGCATTGCTACTGTTGGGGGCTCTCGCGATCACCACCCTCCTGCCGGTCGCGCCTGCGAACCTCGGCGTCTACGAAGCCACCGTCTTTGCCACGTATCGTTTTCTCGGTGTTCCGGCAGAAGCGGCGCTTGGCCTGGCCATCGTGCAGCACTTGTGCGTCCTGCTGCCGTCGCTCGCGACCGGTTATTGCATACTTACGCTACGACAGCTCCCGCAACTCCCCCCAAAGCGGCCGAGCGCATCGTAGCGCGGCGATACGCGACTTCGTGCTCCCTCAGGACGTTGCTCCATTCGTAGCGTCCCATACTCACGGTATGACTCGCGAGTCGCGCCCGCAGCTGTACATCGTCAATGAACCGCGCCAGCGACTGCACGAGATGGTCGTCGTTGTCGCACAGCAGCGCATTGTCACCATCGAGCAGGAACTCGCTACTCCCGGTGTCCTTCATGGCGATCACCGGCAACCCAGCGGCCACCGCTTCCAGCGCCGCGATCCCGAACGACTCGCGCGTCGATGCCGTGACGAAGCCATCGGCTTCGGCGTAGACCGACCGCAGGCTTTCGGGGGAAAGCCAGCCGAGCATCTCGGCGGTCGCGTGGCCATGATCCAGGCCCAGGTCACGGATGTCTCGCTCGATCGCGCGGCGCTCGGGCCCATCGCCGACCACTACGAGACGTGACGGGACGACCATCCGAGCCGCCGCGTGCGCGAATGACGCGAGCAATTGCCGCGGCCGTTTCTTCCGCTGGAGCCGCATCGCGGAGACCAGCGTCACCGACCTGCGCGAGCCCTTCGACGCACCGGTCCGGGCCGCGGCCCAAAACGCGCTGTCGATTCCGTTGGGCAGCGTGCCGACCTCGGCGCGGCCGAGCGCCCGTCGAACCTGCTCAGCGACCAGCTCGCTGACGGCCGTCCAGACTACGGCGGTGTCCTTCAGGCTCACGAGAGCGTTCACCGCGCGGAGCACATGTCGCTTGTGTCGGAGGATCGAGTGAAAGGTCACGACGGTAGGCAATCCCATGGCCCGCGCGATCGCCGCGGCCGCGTAGCCAACCGGGGACACGACGCTCACGTGCGCGTGGACGACGTCGTATCGTCGACCCAGTTCTCGTCGCAAGCTCGCGAACACGATGGGCGAAGCCGCCAGCTGCAGCCTGGGAAGAGTCCATCCCTCCAGGCGTCGGACCCGAAAACCTCGTTCGTGTTCACCGTCCGCTCCCGGCGTCGACGTGATCACGTCGACGTCGTTGCCACGCGCCGCCAGGCCTTCGGCGAGCCGAAGCAACTGCGCTTCGATGCCTCCACGCCTTGGCGCGAACCAGTCGCTTGCGATCGCGATCTTCAAGCGGAGCTCCGGCTAATCGATCGCACGTTCGAAAACCCGCCATCGCCGATAAATGCGGCCGCCGAGCGCTTCGATCGGCTGCCGCATGGCCCGGTTCTCCTCGAGGACCCATGAGGCCTCCGACCCCGGCGAACCATACGCGATCGCTCGGCGCGCCGCCTCATGCATGAACAACGGCAGAATACTTCCAGTTCGGAACTCGTTCCTGATTCCGAGCGCGAGCACGCGCCCGGTTCGAAGTCGCGACTTGGCGAAGAGAATCTTCCCGAGGCCCAAGGGAAAGAGCCTTCCATTCGGAATCCGCTTGAACACAAGGTTGAAATCGGGAGCGGAGAGCATGAAACCGGCGGGCGCACCCTCGACCTCGGCCACGAACGCAAACTGGGAGATCAGAAGCGGCTTGAGCGCTTTTGCCATGTGTAGAAACTCATCCCTCGACATGGGTACGAACCCCCAATTCTTGTCCCAAGCCGAGTTGTACACTTCCCAGCAGATCTCGACCTCGTCCCAAAATCTGCTCGGATCGAGGTCGCGGAAGGTCAGCTTTGCCTTCTCGGCCGCTCGTTTGGCGAGCGCCTCGAATCGCGGAGGCAGCTGGTATCCTGGTTCCCCATAGGGAAGCCAGTAGCCCAACAAATCCTTGGTGGCGGCGAGCCCCGCGCCACGGACGAGGGATTCGTAATACGCCGGATTCCACGACGTAAGGAATTGGGGATGCTGGTCGAATCCATCCACGAGCAAGCCGCACTCGTGGTTCGTGGATGGATTCATCGGGCCGCGCATCGCCGTGAGGCCGCGCGACGCGAGCCAGTTCCGCGCCTCGTTGAACAGCAGACCCGCCACCTCGCCGTCGTCGATCGCCTCAAAAAATCCAAAAAAACCGACGCGGTCGTCGTGATACTCGTTGTGCGCGCGATTTTCGATGGCCGCGATGCGACCGACGAGCTTCCCGTCGCGGCGCGCGACGAAGAGCCGTCGATCGGCGAGCCGGTAGAACGGGTTGCTCTTGGTATCGAGAAGGTCGCGCACCATCATTCGTAGCGGCGGAACCCATTGTGGATGCTGCGCAACCTCAGGAATTCGCCAAGGAACATCTATGAACGCGGAGAGCTGACGATTGCGCTCCACCTGGAAGACTTCAAGCGACATGAGCGCAATATGGCCCGGTGCGCTCGTCGTCGTCTATCTCGCCGTCACCGGGATGCTGCTCTTGATTGGCCGATCGCACGTGCAGCCGGGGGGCTTGGCGCTCCATTTTGGCGCGCTCGCGGCCATGGCGGCCGCGACGTGGCTCAAGACGACGCCGCGCTGGCTACAGCTCTGGGCTCCTTTGCTCGTGCTGCTCTTCCTGTATACCGAGATGCCCATGCTGATTCGTGCCGCCGGCCATGACACCTTCTTTGACGCGAGCGTCATTCGGTGGGAGCGCGCCATGTTCGGCGGTCAACCCGCGATCGAATGGGCTGGACGCTGGCCATTTCGAGCGCTCAGTGAGCTGCTGCACGCCGCCTATCTGAGCTACTACCTGATCATCGTGTCCGTGCCTGCCGTCCTTTACCTGAGTGGCCGACGCGAGGAATTCAGCGAGGCCGTGCTGGTGCTGATGCTGACGTTCATCACTTGCTTTGTCTCATATATCGCGCTGCCGGTCTCCGGGCCTCGATACGTGTGGGACTCACTTGCGGGCGCGATCGGCGGCCGGATCCGTGAGTTGGCGATTTGGCTGCTGGATGCGCGATCCTCCGAGGGAACGGCGTTCCCTTCCTCGCACGTGGCGGTCGCGGTCGCCCAGTCGATCCTCGCCGTTCGCTACTTCGGCAGAACGGGACTGGTACTCGCCGTACTCAGTAGCGCACTGGCTTTTGGAGCCATATACGGCGGATTTCACTATGCGGTGGACGTCGTCTCCGGCGCATTCCTCGGGGCGGTCACCACCGTCCTGGGTCTCGCGGCCGCAAACCCCCTCAGGCGGGTCCAACCTACTCAGGCGAACGCGACGGCGCCGACGTAACCCTGGTCATAGTGCTGACCGAGCAACGAGTCGAGGAGACTGTCGAGCGGGAGTGCGTCCACCGAGTGGACGCGCGCCGCGAACGCCCCCGCGATGCCGACGCCCAATGCCTTGAGGCGGGCCTCCTTGAGGCTCCAGACGCGCAGAAAAGCTTCGGACTCCGTCACGCCAGTCGCTCGCAGCCGCTGGAGGTCACGCCGTTCATCATCGGTGAGCCAGCGCTGGGTCAGCGACTCCACTCGCGCGACATCCCTTCGGCGCTCCACGTCGACTCCGATCGCGCGCGTGTCGCTGAGCGCGAGCAGGACCAAATCGCCCGAATGGCTCACGTTGAAATGAACCCCTTCGGCGACGACCGGCTTGCCGGTATCCGTGCGACTGACGCCGATCTCGCGCGCGGGAATGCCGAGCCGATCGCCGAGCACGATCCGCACGAGTGATCGAGTCACGACATAACGCTCCGCGGCGTCACGACTCCGATACGTGCCCAGCCGCGCGCGCTCGTTATCGGAGAGATGATCGCGGCTGAATCGCTCGACGTCGCCGGCGTGGTCGCCGACCCACGCGAACCAGAGATCCGCGACCGCCCCGGCGACGTCGACAGTCCCGAGACGCTCGCCCACGTCACTCGACCGGATGTGCACTCCCGGCGCTATCCCACGAAGACATACGTGAGCCCAGCCTCCTGCGCGCGATTGGCGGCGACGATCATCGCGGGCACAGGCGTCACCGCCGGGAGGACGTTCGCGATCAGCTCCAACCGAATCTCGTCGGCGCTGGCACCGCGTTCCGCCGCCAACTCGCCGCCGAGGCGACGGATGCTGCGCAGGCAGACGATGAAGCGCACGCCGCGCTTTTGGAGTCGCGCGACGGAAAACGCCGGGTCGCGGGCGTACGGGTTGCGCACCGCCGGAGCGCGCGTGAGCGGATCATCCTCGGAGAAGCGCTTCCCGAACTCGTACTTCGCCCACAGCCCATCGTTCATCACCAACGGCAACGCGCCGCCATGGGCGCCGAAGATCACGTTGGTGTCGGCATCCGTGGTTCCGTACGCCTCCGAATAGGCGTCGAGAAAGTTCATTGCGCGACTGAGCGAGCGCCCGTCTCGCCCCGACGCGGCGTCGAAGAATTGCTTGTGTTTGCCGGTCAATCCATGCAGCCAGGCTTCGTCCGCAGAGGAGGCTTCGCCCACGCCGGCCAGGGTGCGAGCGGCCGACGGAACGGCGACGATGCCGAGCATCGCCGCGGCGGCACGACCGAGGAAGCCTCGACGCGGCGTGTGAAGGGGAAGAATGGGCTGGGTCATTTGCGCTACCGGAGGAGAGACGCCACGGCGTCCACTGTTTCTCGAATCTGGTCGTCGGAGTGACTTGAAGCGATGAAGAACCGCAGCCGCGCCGCCGTTTCACTTACCGCGGGCGCAACCATTGGTTGAACGTTGATGCCGCGACCCAAAAGTTGCTGCGAGAGACGCACCGCGCGGACGGAGTCGCCGACGATGATCGGAATGATCGGGGTCCCGCCGCTCGACCCGGTGTTCAGCCCGGCATCCTTGGCGAGGCGAAGGAATAGCCGCGCGTTCTCGTGTAGTCGTTGGACGCGATCAGGCTCCCGGCGCAACACGCGCAGCGCCTCGAGGGCGGCCGCCGCGCTTGCCGGCGCCATGCCGACGCTGAAGACGAAGCCCGGAGCCGTGTATTTGAGGTATTCCACGATCTCTCGTCGGGCACCGATGTAACCGCCGACGCTCGCCAGCGACTTCGACAACGTGCCCATCCAGAGGTCGACGGCGCGTGGCGATACGCCCGCATGCTCCGCCAGCCCTCGGCCGGTCGCGCCGAGCACACCGATCGAGTGCGCTTCGTCGACCATGAGCCAGGCCTCGTGCCGCTTTTTCACCGCGACGAACTGCGGCAGGTCCGGTACGTCGCCATCGGCGCTGTACACTCCCTCGATTACGATCAGCGCGCGGCGGTACCTCGACCGCACCTCCGCGAGCAGTCGATCGGCGGACGCCGCGTCGTTGTGCGGAAAGTTGAGGCGGTGCGCGCCCGAGAAGAGCGCTCCCTGCATGGCGCTGTTGTGCAGGAGCTCATCGCACAACACGACGTCGCCCGGGCCCAGGAGGTGCGCGATCGTCGAGACGTTCGTGGTCACGCCGCCGATATAAAGGATGCAGTCTTCGACGCCGATGAAGCTCGCAAGCTCCTGCTCGAGCTCCCGGTGAATGGGACGCTCGCCCGAGACGACGCGACTCGCGGAGACCGACGTTCCGTACCGGCGCACCGCCTCGATGGCCGCGGCGT
The DNA here is from genome assembly GCA_040902075.1 of Gemmatimonadaceae bacterium. GTDB lineage: Bacteria > Gemmatimonadota > Gemmatimonadetes > Gemmatimonadales > Gemmatimonadaceae > DASPMP01. The sequence goes on along the minus strand of JBBDXZ010000012.1, from coordinate 14,566 downwards.
TCACGCGCTCGTCGCCCGAGAGGGCAAGGTAGTTGTAGTTGGCGAAGTTGATCACCTCGCGGCCGTCGATGACCGCGAGGCTGCCGGTCGCGCCGTCCTGCACGCGGAAGTAGGGATTCTCCAATCCGTGACGGTCGAGCTCCTCCAGTCGCGCCTGCAGCAGCCGGTGTTCCGGGAACTCGGACGCGGGCAACGGCGACACGAGCCGCTCCTCGCGCCGCCCGCCCGAGCCGTCGTCCGTACCTCGCGGCAGCGCATGTCCACCCGCTTCCAACGCCTTCGAGAGCGAGCGAATGGATGGCTCGCGCCACAAGAGCGAGACGTCCACTCGATGGCCGAGCACCTGTTCCAGCTCCGTCACCAGCCGAACGGCGGCGACGGAGTCCAGCCCGTAGTCGCGAACGGACGCCGTCGCGTCGACGGTGCGGACGTCGAGCTGCAGCTCATCCGCGACCCAGCGCCGCAACCATGCCTCGACCGGAGCACTCGCGTCCGCTGCATCCCCGAGGACCAATGCCACGTCATCGATCGTCTCGTCCGAGCGCGCCAGCGAGTCGAGAGTGTTGGCGAGGAGCATCGTGCGAGTCGCCCGACGCTGAACTTTTCCACTCGACGTTCGCGGGATGCCGTTTTGCCGGACGAGCACGACGACGTCCGGCAGCACGCCCTCGCGCTCCGCCAAGGCCCGCCGCACCGCCGAAAACACGGCCTCGTTCTCGCTCTCACGATGATGCCGCGTCACCTCGAGCGCGATCGCCAACCGTTCCCTGCCGTCGTCAGTCAAGGCGAACGCGGCGGCGTGTCCGGGCCGCAAGCTCTGGTGGCTCCGTTCAGCGGCGAGCTCGAGATCCTGCGGATAGTAGTTCCTGCCTCCGAGGATGATCAGATCCTTGAGCCGGCCGGTGACGAACAGCTGTCCGTCGTCGACGAAGCCCAGATCGCCGGTGCGGAGGTACGGGCCCCCCGCTTCGCCCGCGATGTCGGCGCTGAAGGTCAGACGCGACTCGTCGGCGTGATTCCAGTAGCCGCTCGACACGCTATGGCCGCTGACCCAAATCTCGCCAATCCGGCGCTCGTCGCACGCGCGGTGCGTGCCGGGATCCACGATGCGAACGGTTTGCGCTGGCGTGGGCGCACCCGAGGAAACCAGGCGAAGGCGGTCTCCCGCCGTGGCCGGCGCGACGCGCTTCTCTTCCAGCGCCGCCCGAGAGACGTCCAGCGAGTACGGCCCATGTCCCCACGGGCCACCCGACACGAACAACGTCGCTTCGGCCAATCCATAGCATGGGAAGAACGCCTCGCGGCGAAATCCGATGTCGGCGAATGCCCGCGCGAAGCGGTCGATGGTTTCCGCGCGAATCGGCTCCGCACCGTCGAATACGGTGTGCCACGATGACAGATCGAGTCCCCGCGTCTCTTCGGGTTTGATGCGCTCGACGCAAAGATCGAACGCGAAGTTCGGCGCGGCGCTTGTCGTGGCTCGATAATTCGAGATCGCCTCGAGCCAGACGAGCGGGCGCTGAAGAAACGTCGCCGACGACATCAACACGGCGCCGCGTCCGACATAGCAGGGTTGCAGAATGCCCCCAATCAGTCCCATGTCGTGGAACGGAGGCAACCAGAACACTCCCACATCGCTCTCACCATGCGCGACGTCGAACGCTGACCGGATCAGCGAGAGATTGTGCAACAGATTCCGATGCGTGAGGATCACGCCCTTCGGAGTCGCGGTGGAACCAGAGGTGTACTGCAACATGGCGACGTCGGCGCCACTGAGGTCGGTCTCCCGCCAGGCGCTCGACACATCTGCGGTGTCGTCGGCCGCTATCCAGTGCAGGCTGGCGAGGCGGTCGTCCCCGCCGCGCCAGTGATCGAGGCGCGCGAGCAGGGTACCAGTGGTCAGTGCGACAGCCGGGCTACAGTCTTCGACGATGTTCGGAATCCGAGGATCCGGACGCCGCGGATTCGGCGGATAGGCCGGGACCGCGGTTACGCCCGCGTAGAGACAGCCGAAATAGGCAGCGACGTAATCGAGCCCTGGTGGAATGAGCAGGAGGGCGCGCGCTCCCTTCTTCGCCGTTTCTCGCATTCGAGCGGCCAAGGATTTCGCGCGCCGGTCCAGCTCCGCATACGTGATGCGCTGATCCGGCTTGCCGTCACCCGGGATGAAGCGGTAGACGACGCGATCCGGGCTCGTCTCGGCACGAAAGCGCAGCAGCGCGACGAGCGTCTCGCAGCCGGCGGCGCGCAGATCGTCGTCAGCGGCAGACCGGGTTCGCGAAGACTTGGCGCTGAGCGGGGTGACGGGAGCGACGGACATCCGGAGCGTTCAGGCCACGGCGCCGGCGGCCCCACGTGAGCCGCCCAGCCAGCCGTTTTGGCGATACCAATAGTAAGTCGCGCGCACCGCGTCGGGGAGTGAATGAGACGCCGTGAAGCCAAGTTCCCGCCGCGCTCGTGACGCGGAGCACACCCAGAAGTGCTGACGGGACAGCGCCGCCTTGCTACGATTGGCCAGCGTTGCGGTCCGCGTCAGACGACCAATCCATTCTCCGGTGTAGGCAGCCGCGCGAACCAATGACGAATGCACGTCGATATGACGCACACGGCGGCCAGCTGCCGCCCCAATGTGCTCACCCAACTCCCTCCACTGCACCGGCGATTCGGAAGCGAGGAAGAACGTTCGAGAGATCGCTTCATTCCGGGTAGCGGCTGCCAGGAGTCCGTCCATGAGGTCGTCGACGTACAGCACCGAGATCCAATGGTCCGCCACACCGGGATAGAGAAGGATCCCGCGCTCGGCCAATCGAAAGAGCGGCAGGAAGTCCCGATCTGCCGGGCCAAAGACCGAGCACGGGCGCACGATGGTGGTGGCGATGTGATCGGAGAAGCTTTCCACGATCCGCTCCGCCTCCAACTTGCTGCGGCCGTACGCTTCGACCGGCCGCGGAATATCCTCTTCGTCGATCGGGCGATGACGCGCCGGCGCCGGACCGGCCGCCGCCTGCGAGGAGACGAACAGGAACCGCGGCTGCAAGCGTCGCGCGCGTAGGGCCCCGAGCAGGTGCCGCGTCGGCGACACGTTCGCGGCCATGAAATCTGCCGCGCGAACCGCCTTCGTGGCGCCGGCCAAATGAAAAATGACGTCTGCGGCATCGAACGCCGCGCACTTCAGCAGCGAGTTCGGGTCGTCGTACTGCACGACATATCGTTTCGCCTTCCTGGGGGCCGGGCGGCCGGACGGTCGAACCAAGCAGCGCACCTCGTGGCCATCCCGGTGAAGGCGGCGAACCAGGTTCTGACCGACGAACCCACTCCCGCCGGTAACGACCGCGATCATGAACCCGTCGCGATCTCTCTCTCGACGATGGCGCCCGCGCGGCGCAGTCGACCCGCCAGTTTCTCTCCGACCCTGGCGCGCAGGACCAGATGCTCGCCGATGGTGCGCTGATCGAGCACCTCGCCGTATTCATGGATTTCGGCCAAGAGCTTTCCGTCCGCGTGAGAAATGTGGATCTCGGCCAGCGGCCTGCGGAGCCGCAGATGGACTTGGAGGGCGCGCTTCAGGGGATCGGTGCCGTGCTCCTGGACCGTCGAGACAAAGACCGCCTCCGGCCCTTCCGCCGCCACACGCTCCTGGAGCGCGGGCAGCGCCTGCTCGTCCAGGAGATCCACCTTGTTGAAGACGAGCAGTTGGGGTTGATCCTGCAGCTCGAGCTCCGCCAACACGCCGTCGACCACGTCACGCTGGCCGTCCCAGGAGGCGTGGCTCGCATCGATGACGTGCAGCAGCAGGTCTGCCTCCCTGGCCTCTTCCAGCGTCGCTCGAAACGACGCGACGAGATGATGCGGCAGCTTGCGAATGAACCCGACGGTATCGGTGACCAACGCCCGCGCATTCTCCCCGAGCTGCACCTCGCGCGTCAGCGGATCGAGCGTCGCGAACAGGCGATCCTCAACGACCACCTCGTCGGCACCGGACAGCGCGCGGAGGATGGAAGACTTCCCCGCATTGGTGTAGCCCACCAACGACGCCTTGAACTCACCGCGCCGCGAATTGCGCTGCACGGCGCGCCCCTTCTGGAATTCGCGCAGCTTTTCGCGCAGCAGTTTGATGCGGTGACTGATCAGCCGGCGGTCTGTTTCGAGCTGCGTTTCGCCAGGGCCTCGCACGCCGATTCCGCCGCGGAACTTCTCGAGGTGCGTCCACATCCGCGTGAGGCGCGGCAACATGTACTCGAGCTGCGCCAGCTCCACCTGCATTTTGGCTTCCGCGGAGCGCGCCCGCGTGGCAAAGATGTCGAGAATCAGCTCGGCGCGATCGACGACGCGCACTCCAATGGCGTCCTCGATGTTCTTGGACTGCGACGGTGAGAGCTCGTCGTCGAACACGACGATCGTCGCTTCCGTCTCCGCGACTTTCCGCCTGAGCTCCTCGATCTTGCCGGCGCCGAGGTAGGTGGCGGCGCTCCGCTTGTCGAGTTGCTGTATGAGCTCGCCCACGATCACCGCTCCCGCAGTGTCCGCGAGCCGCTCCAACTCTTCGAGGTTCTCGCGCAGGGTTGCCCGCGCGCGACCGCGTTTGAGCGGCGCGCCCACGAGGAGCGCGCGCTCTATTGGCTGTTTGATTTGGATCGGGCCTTTGGCGATCTCAGCCTCCGACTAGCGGGCCATCGTGTTGAACTGTCCGGTCGTGCTATACGGCACGGTAAAGTTGCCGACCGGCGAGCCCACCGTCACGTCTCCCGTGACTTTGTAGGTCACGGCACCCGTTCGCAGGAGCTGGGTGGCCGCCGCACCGAGTCCGCCATAGGTAAACGAGACCGGTACTTTCACGATCGTCGAGTCGCCCGCCTGCACCGTCGCTTGGGTCTCGAGCGCGCCACTGGCGAGTCCGATCGAGTCTCCAACGAAGACGCGATAGCTGAGGCGCGTCGCATCCAGCCGATAGTTGTTTGGGTTGTAGACGCCCAGCTGGACTTCGAGCTGGCCGCCACTCGTGCCGAGTCCGAGCACGCGCACGTCACGAAGGTTGACGACGGGATTCTGAAACGCTGCGCGACCGAGCGTCGAGCACGCTGCGGCGGTGAGCGCCAGAGCTACAACGGCGAGCTTCTTCATGGTGTCTTGTCTCCCTCTTCCTCTGCCTTGCGGCGCTTCAGCTCTTCCCACCACGCGAGCCGCTTCGCGATTTCCTTCTCGAATCCGAACGGGCCGGGCTGATAGAATGTCCGTCCCCGGAGCTTTTCCGGCAGGTACTCCTGCGGGATGTATGCCTCGGGGACGTCGTGTGCGTATTGATACCCCTTGTGATAACCCAGTTCCTTCATCAAGCTGGTCGGGGCGTTCCTGATGTGCATCGGGACTCCTTCCGCCGGCGTCTCTTCCGCGGCCCGCATCGCCTCGCCGAGGGCAACCTTCGCGCTGTTCGACTTCGGCGCCGTGGCGAGATACACGACCATCTGCGCGAGCGGAAGGTAGCCCTCTGGTGGGCCCAACATGTGGAACGCCTCGCGGGCCGCGACCGCGAGCTTCAGGGCCTCCGGGTCCGCAAGCCCGATGTCTTCGGCGGCCATGGCAAGGGCACGGCGGAAGAGAATCATGGGATCGCCGCCGCCTTCGATGAAGCGCGCCATCCAGTACAGGGCTCCCTGAGCGTCGCTGCCACGCAGGCTCTTGTGAAAGGCGGAGAGCATGTTGTACGTCTCTTCGCCCCATTTATCGAAGCGCGCGAATCGGAGCTGCATCGCCTCGCGCGCCACGGCCTGGTCGATCCGGCCGCGAGCTCCGACGTGGTCTGCCGCCGCCTCCAGCACCGTGAGCGCGCGACGCGCGTCACCATCGGCCTCCTCCGAAATGAGGTCCAGCGCGGCGTCTTCGACCTGCAGCTGCTTGTCTCCCAGGCCGCGATCGGCGTCGGCGATGGCGCGTTCCAATAGCCCGCGAATGGTCGGCGGCGACAGCGGTTGCAGGACGAATACGCGCACGCGCGATAACAGCGCTCCGTTGATCTCGAACGATGGATTCTCGGTCGTGGCGCCCACCAGCGTGATCGTGCCCGACTCGACATGCGGCAAGAACGCATCCTGCTGGGCCTTGTTGAGCCGATGGATCTCGTCGGCAAAAAGAATGGTGCCGCGCCCGATCGTCAGCCGCTGCTGCGCCTCGGCGACGATCTCCCGGATGCGCGGAACGCCCTCTGTGACCGACGAGAACGGTACGAACTCCCGTTCCGTGTACGCCGCGATGAGCCGCCCGAGTGTGGTCTTGCCAGTCCCCGGCGGTCCCCAGAGAACGACCGACCCGATCGTCCCATTCTCGATCGCATCGCGCAGTGGTTTCCCGTGCGCCAGCAGGTGTTCCTGGCCCACGAAGTCGTCCAATGTTGCCGGCCGCATACGCGCAGCAAGCGGCTGGGCGCGATCGGTCACTTCCTGAAAAAGCGTGGGATGTCCCGCTGGTCGCCGTGGCACCTTAAAGCTCACAAGTCACGAGTCATGCATCACAACAACGCTCGGGCGGCAAAATATGCTCCGCAGCCCACGACAAAGCTCACTGGCGTGCTCCAGTCGCCGCGGGCCTGGAGCTCCGGCACCAAGTTGGAGGCGCCGACGTAGATCGTCACCCCGGCCGAAATCGCAAGACCGTGGCTCTGCAGGGCGGTGAACCAATCCGTCAGGGCCACGCCAAGCAAGGTCGCCAAACCCAGTGCCGCAGCGGCACCGATCGCGGTAGCGCGGGTGGCGCCCGCCGCGAGAAACAGGCTCGAGATAGCAAGCCCTTCCGGGAACTTGTGCAGCAGCACCCCCACGAAAACGAGGGCGCCGACCGCGGGATTCACGAGTAGGCCACTGGCGACCGCCACACCGTCCACGAACGTGTGGAGCAGCAGTCCCACGAGCGCGCTTCGGCTCACGACGGACGTTACGGCGTGTGTCTCCTCGCCAAAATGAAAATGCCGCCCCAGCGTGTGTTGCGAGAGGTGGACGAGGAAATACGCGACCAGCGCCGTCGTGGCGGCGCTTCGGCCTCCGCGCTCCACGGCCTCGGGAATCAGATCGAGGAAGGCGACTGACAGAAGGAAGCCCGCCGCGAGCGCCAGCATTCGATCGAGGGCGCGAACGCTCCAGCGACGACCTGAGGTGACCGCCAGAGCCCCGATGATGTTCGCGGCAGCCGCCGACACGCCGTACACCACTTCGGTGCTGGTCACGCGCGCTGCAAACCGAGCCGCTCCACCGCTGTCTGGATTGCGTTCACGAGCTCTGCCGCCGCGGGGAACTGCGCCCGTCTCTGCTTCCAACTTTTGGTCCGCACGACCCGCTGCTCTTCCAGTCCTTTTCCTTCCAGCAGGTAATACCAGCGATCGGTCTTCGCATAGACGAAGAGCTCCAGATACGGATTGAGCGTGAGCTGGTCCTCCGAGGTAAAGACGGAGAGCTCAACGCCACCGTATCGCGCCAACAGCACTTTCAACCGGGCGATCTGCTCCCGCACGTCGTCGAGCGGAAGCGACTCGCCTTTCCAGCTACGACCCGAACGGAGATCCTCGAGAACGACATCCACCGCGGGAGGGAGATGCTCGGTGAGCGAGTGAATCAGGTCGACCACGCGTTCCGCATTCGCGGCGACATGGCTGGAGTAGTAGCCGTCTTCGGAGCTAAACGTGAAACCGTCGGCGCCTACTCTAAACCGGCGCCAGATCGAAGCTTCGGCTTGTCTACCTCGAAAGAACATCAGCCATTCACTCCGACGTTGATTTCCGTACGGCGTGCAGTCGTCGCGCTTCGTCCAAGAGCCGGTCCCTCGAATTCGTCCGCGGGTCTTCCAACACCAATTCGAGCAATGACGAAAGTATTCTACCTAGCTCGGGCCCGGGAGCGATGCCCGCCTGGCGAAGGTCGTCGCCATCGATTGCGAGGTCACGGAGGTCGACGGGTTCGCTGAGAGCCGCGCGGAGGCTTCGGCGGTAGAGCGAATGCACGGCGCGAGCCGCCGGAGCGGAGTCGCCGCTTTCCATGGCGCGTTTGGCTTCCCAACGCGCCCCCGCCACCCGGAAAAACGCGCTCAATTGCGGTCGTCCGATCGCCGCAATCCAACGGCGGACGCTCGTTGCGTCCGGCCCGCCGCGGGACAGCGCCTCGGCCATGGCGGGCCCAAGCGCATGCCATCGCTCTACCATCATCGCGATCCATTGCGCTTCGTGTTTTGAGAATCGCAAGCGAGTCGCGGCAGCGAGTGCCTCACCTGCGGGTATATCACTGAACAACACGGCCAAACGCGTGAGGCGTCGTCCCGGCCTCCTGGGCAGGCCCGCCGACGGCTGCGAGGCGCAATCCAGCGCGCGGAGCGCTTCCTCGCTGACGCTCGCAAGCTCCGGGACCAGAACCCGGATCGAACCGCTTTCGCGCCAAAGTCTCATGGCGCGTGAAGGCGACGCGACTTGATCCATCGTCTTTTCGATCTCCTGCCTCACGCGTTCGGCCGACAGGCGCGTCAGGTGGGGTGCGCTGCCCCGAATGGCTTCCCAGGTGCTGGGGTCGATCTCGAAGTCGAACCGAGCCGCGAAACGAATGGCCCGAAGAGCCCGCAGACGATCCTCGCGCATTCGTTCGCTGGGATCCCCAACGGCGCGAATCACGCGCGAGCCAAGGTCGCGACGACCTTCGAAGGGATCCCGCAGCTCATCCGTACTTGGCGAGTACGCGATCGCGTTGACTGTGAAGTCACGGCGGGCCAGGTCCTCATCCAGCGACGCCCCGAACTCGACTTCGGCGTGTCGCCCGTCGGTTCGCACGTCCCGCCTGAACGTTGTGACCTCGTGCAGGATACCGCTCGCATCGAGTACGCCAACGGTGCCAAAGTCCACTCCAACGGGGATTGTGCGCTTTCGGCCGAACACCGTTCGGACCTGGTCCGGCGTGGCATCGGTCGCCAGATCCCAATCCAAATGAGCATGACCCCGCAACGCATCACGGACCGCTCCGCCGACAGCCCAAGCCTGAAAGCCTGCATTCTCGAGATCACGCGTGATCTCGATGACGGCCTTGGGCGGGCGCAGTTTTGGTCGCGGTGGAGCAGCGGACACGGTCACTTCCAACGGGGTGGACGACTAGCGATATTGCCTTGCGCTATAACGATTTCTGTAGCCACACCTAAACTAGTATGGCGGGCTCGACGGACTGATGGAAACGGTAATCCAGTTCTCCAATGCTACGGCCGATTTCAAGGCCGACATCGGTTCTTTCCTTACGGGTGAGCGGTCAGAGCGCGTAAAGCTCGAGACCTACGTCCCGCACGTCAAAGTGCAGCGCCTGCTTACTCAGCTTCTCACATCGGAACCCACTCTCGAGATCGAGCAGGTCGTGATCCGCGGTATGTCCGGATGCTCGGACTTCGTTGGATCGGTTGACGTTCAAACGTCGTCCGGAGCGCAGGTGTTCGATTTCGTGTGGTGCTGCCGGTGGCGCGCCGAGAACGAAGGATACGTGGATTACTTCGGCTTTCCGGATCAGGCGCGCGCGGCGCAGGAATTCGACTGGCGATGTTTCCGGCGGTGGGAGCGGCGGGGCATCAGCTAGCCGAAGAGGTCGTTCCCGAGGGCCGCCCTGCTACTCAAATAGCGTCCGGGCCTCGATTCCTGCTCCCAGCGCGAGCATGAGATCGATTCGCGCCTGTTGAGGCCTTCGGCTGCCGGCCAGAATCACGCCGAGATCGTGGAGGCGACGTCCTCCGCCCGGGTATCCGTATGTCGGCCCGACGCGGCCGCGCAGTGCGCGTGAGGCCACTACGACTGGCTTGTTCTCGCCGAGCCAACGCTCGATCCCTGGCACCATCGCCGGTGGGACATTGCCGCGTCCCATCGCCGCGATGACGATGCCGCGCCCCTCCTTGCGCGCCGCGTCGAGAAGACGGGAATCCGCGCTCGCATAGGCATACACGATGTCCACGGGCCCTCCGAGGCGCGGCGCATCTATGACTTCAGACGGCGAGGGAATCGCTCGCCGGAAGATCACGTGACCGTCGTCCACGACGCCGAGTGGGCCCAGACCTGGACTCTCGAACGAGTCGAGCATGTGGGTGTGCGCTTTCGTCACGTCGAGGCCCGCGTAAATCCGGTCGCTCATCACGACGAGCACGCCAAAACCCCGCGCCTCCTCACTGGACGCGACCCGGATCGCCGCTCCAAGGTTGGATGGTCCGTCCCATCCCAAGTCGCTGGCGGTACGCATGGCGCCCGTGAACACGATTGCTTTCTCGCTCGCGAGCGAGCGCTCGATCAGATACGCCGATTCCTCGAGCGAATCCGTGCCGTGCGTGATCACAACGCCTTCGACCTCGGGCCGGCCGAGGTGTGTCTGGATGCGCTCGCGCAGCTCCCACATGCGCTCAGCTGTCATGTGAGGCCCCGGATACGCGCCAAATTCATCCACCTCGAGATCGGCGATCTCGCTCAGCTGCGGCACCAGATCGAGAATATCCTTTCCCGCCAATGCCGGAACTGCTCCGCCCGCGACGGGATCATGCCGCATGGAGATCGTTCCGCCGGTGAAGACGATGACGATCATCCGCAGAGCACACTGCCGCCATTCACGTTCACGACTTCGCCCGTCATGTGCCGTGCGAGATCCGAGCACAGAAATACAATGGGGCCGGCGATGTCCCGTGGCTCCGCAACGCGCCCGATCGGAATGGCCGCGGCAATGCGCTCTTTCCCTCCGCCCGCAAACGGCGGTGCCGTCATTTCCGTGTCTACCCACCCTGGCGCCACGCAATTCACGGTGATGTCACGCCGCGCCAACTCGATGCACAGCGACTTCACGAACGAGAGCATCGCGCCTTTCGAGGCGGCGTAATCGGCGTGGTACGCCTCGCCGCGCTGCCCAGCCGTGCTCGCGACGAGAACGATTCGGCCGTGGTCGCTCAGCACCTTTGCCGCCGCGCGCGTCGTGTAGAACGCCGAGTCCACGTTTTCTCGCATCGTCCGTCGCCACTGCTCGTCGGACATCTGCGCAAGGGAAACATCTTCGGGAATCCAGATTCCCGAGTTGCCGACAAAGAAATCGAGGCCACCGAGCTGCTTGACGGCCTCCGCGACGAGCTGCTCCGCCCCGTGGGGCATCGAGATGTCGGCGCCGATCGCGGCCGCATTGACCCCAAAGGCGCGCGCCTTCTGCGCGACTGCTTCCGCGTCGCCTTTGCGCTCGCGATAGCCTATCGCCACATGGGTCCCCCACTCCGCGAACAGCAATGCGGTCGCCGCACCGATGCCTCTCGAGCCACCCGTCACGAGCGCCTTGCGCCCCACGAGGGACTTCACAACTCGCGCTCCACGGTGTCGCAGATGACGTGTTGAATGCAGAGCTGCAGTTCCTGCGCGCGGTCCGTGCGGTCGGTGGGAACGATGACGCAGTGTGTGGCAAGCGCCTTGAGCTTCCCGCCGTCTTTCGCGCTGAGAGCGAGCACGGGCACCCCTTTGGCGCGCGCCGCTTCGGCCGCCCGAAGCAGGTTCGGCGAGTTGCCGCTCGTCGTGTGAATGATCAGCAGGTCGCCGGGTTTGGCGAGCGCTTCCACCTGTCGAGCAAACACCTCGTCGAATCCGAGATCGTTGGCGGCCGCGGTGAGGAGAGACGTATCCGTCGTGAGGGCGACCGCCGGGTAGGGGCGGCGGGTCCGCATGTACCGCACGACGTACTCAGTGGCGAGATGTTGCGCGTCAGCGGCACTCCCGCCGTTGCCGCAGAAGTAGAGCGTGCCACCACGGCGCACGGTCTCTCTCACCATCGCCAATGCCTTGTCCAATTCGGGCCCCATCAGCTCAGCGACACGCTCTGCCGTGGCGGCGAGGTCGCGAAGCGGAGCGGAAAAAGAGTCAGACACGTTGCGTCATGAGTAGTCCCAGCTGGTGAGCTCCCCGCACCGCGAGCGCGTCGAGCGACTGCATGCTCTGCATGCTGCCTAACTGACTCGCATGCTCGAATGCGTATGCCGCTAGGCCGTCAACCGTGAGCAAGTCGAGTGCGCCTCCCGCCTCCCGCGTGAAACAATTCCCTGAAAGAATCACATCGAGGGAACGCGTCGCGGCTGCCAGGCACACGTCGGCCGTTCGCGAAGCCGGCAGATCAGCGTCGCCGGCGAGCGCTGCCAGCATCCGCTCGGACAACACCACCGGTGGCGGCGGCGTCCGCTGCGCGATCCATTCGCGAACGGTCACGACGCCTCGAGCCAAGGGCGGATGATGGCGGGTGCTCCCCGAATGGCCGCATCCAGCTTGGCCGCGTCGGGAATCCCCGCCTGAGCCATGTGAGGCTTCCCTCCGCCCTTTCCGCCCGCGACTGCCGCGATCTCACGGACCAGGGCATCGGCACGCACGCCTCGGTCCTTGAGGTCGTCCGTGACGACGACGAGGAGAGTTGTCTTGCCGTCGGGGAACGTCGTACCCAGAACGCCCACGCCCGAGCGCAACTGCTCCCGCAACGCGTCGCCGATGGCCTGCAGCTCCTTGAGGTCGCCCGCCATCACTTTCCGTCCGACGAAACGGGCGCCGTTGCCGCCGAGCTGCTCGGCCTCCGAGAGCCACTGCTTCATCTGGTCGCCGCCGCCGCGGAGCGCTTCGTCGAGGCGCTTTTCGAGGGTGCGGCGCTCTTCGATGAGCGCGAGGACGCGCCGCTCGACTCCTTCCTCAGGCGTCTTGAGCACCTCGCCCAGACGGTCGAGGACCCGCTCATGGTCGCGCATGAGCTGAAACGCGCCGGGTCCCGTGACCGCCTCGATGCGGCGTACGCCGGATGCGACGCCGGTCTCGTGGATTATTCGGAAGAGGCCGATCTCCGCCGTGTTCTTGACGTGAGTGCCGCCGCACAATTCCATCGAAAAGCCCGGGACGGTCACGACGCGAACGACGTCACCGTATTTCTCGCCAAAGAGCGCCATCGCGCCGGCCGCGCGCGCCTCCGCGAACGACATCTCGCGAAACGTGACCGGCTTCGCGCGCCAGATGTGGTGATTGACGATTTGCTCGATCTCGTCGAGACGCTCGGGCTTCACGGGGCCGTGATGGGTGAAATCGAAGCGCAGTCGATCGGGCGCGACGAGCGAGCCCGCTTGATGAACCGCTTCGCCCAAAACCTGTCGCAACGCGGCGTGCAGGAGGTGCGTCGCCGTGTGATTGCGCTCCGTATCCTTGCGCTGGTGCGAGGGGACGCGAGCGGTGACGCGGCCGAAGGTAAAAGTGCCCGCCAGGGCGCCGACCGCCGCCGGCCGCCCGTCAACCTTCCGCACGTCATCCACTTCCACGCGCCACCCGCCACCGAGGATCTCACCGCGATCCGAGATCTGCCCTCCGGATTCGGCGTAGAACGGCGTCTCGCGCAGGAGCACGGCGACGCGTCCCTTGTCGAGACGGCGGATCGCGGCCACCTGCGTCTCGATCTCGACCGTGTCATAGCCGACGAACGACACGTCCTTGGTCGAGCTGTCCGTCGCGGATTCCCACTGCGATAAGTCGCCGAGGGTGTCCACCTCGACACCGAGTTTTTTGGCTTTGCGCTCCTCCTGCGAACGACGGCGCTGCTGATCCAGCGCTGCCTCGAATCCAGCAATGTCGATGACGTAGCCGCGCTCCCGCGCCATCAGCTCGGTGAGATCGATCGGGAAGCCGAACGTATCGTACAGACGGAAGGCGTCTTCCCCGCTGATCGTGCCATGGAGCTCGCGGCTGCCGTCCGCGGTGTGAGGCGGCGCAATCTGGTCGAAGCGCGCGAGCCCGCCTTCAATGGTCGACAGAAACGCTTCTTCCTCGACGTGGCACGTCTTGAGGATGTGTTGCGTCCGCTCGCGGAGCTCTGGATAGATATCGCCCATCGTGTCGATCACCGTCTCCACGATGGCGCCGAGCGTAGGCGTTCTGCGTCCCAGTAGCCACGCGTGACGAACAGCGCGTCGAAGAATCCGGCGCAAGACATAGCCGCGCCCATCATTCGACGGATTTACCCCGTCCGCCATAAGGAAAGCCACCGACCGTGCGTGGTCTGCGAGCACCCTGAAGGACGGGTTCTCCTGGCCCCAGTATCTCTTCCCGATCACCCGCTCGGCCTCATCGATGAGCGGTTTGAAGAGATCGGTATGGTAGTTGTTCGTGACGCCCTGCAGCGCCGCGGCGGTCCGCTCGAGTCCCATCCCCGTGTCCACCGAAGGCTTTGGCAGTGGCACGAGCGTTCCGTCTGGGTGCCGGTCGTATTGCATGAACACGAGATTCCAGATCTCGAGAAACCGGCCCGCTTCGGCACCTTCGACGAATGCCTCCGTCGAAAACTCTCTCCGCTTCTTCGTATCCGTCCACTCGCCCGTCGCACCTTCGGGGAACGTCCAGTCTTTCGCGAGGTGCGCGAGGTCGACGAAGATCTCCGAGCAGGGACCGCACGGACCCGTGTCCGCCATCTGCCAGAAGTTGTCCTTGTCGCTCAGACCATAAATGCGCTCGTCCGTGAGCGGGGTGAGGTCCTTCCACAGCTTGCGCGCCTCGTCGTCCTTGTAGTGGACGCTGACGCGCACGAGCTTCGGATCG
>JBBDXZ010000011.1:0-9189 GCA_040902075.1 Gemmatimonadaceae bacterium | reverse complement strand
GTGCTATGTGCTAGCACACAACCCAGTACCTAGCACCTAGCACCTAGCACCTAGGACCTATCACATGGCTGGCAGAATTCGCATCCGCCTCAAAGCGTTCGACCACGCGGTGATCGATCAAGCCGCGTCGGACATCGTCCGCACGGCGGAGAAAACGGGCGCGCAGGTGTCGGGGCCGATTCCGCTGCCCACGAAGACGCAGCGGTGGACGGTGCTCCGTTCGCCCCACGTCGACAAGAAGTCACGCGAGCAGTTCGAGCTCAAGACGCACAAGCGGGTGATCGACATCCTCGATTCACGCGCGCAAACGGTAGACGCGCTCACGAAGCTCGATCTGCCGGCGGGTGTGGACGTGGAGATCAAAGTTGAATGAACGGCGGAAATCGGAAAGCGGAAATCGGAAATGGAAATGGGCCCATTTCCGATTTCCCATTTTCCATTTCCGCTTTTTGAGGACCATATGAGCATCGGCATTATTGGCAGAAAACTGGGCATGACCCAGATCTTCAACGAGCAAGGACAGCAGATCCCCGTCACGGTCATCGAGGCGGAGCCGAATCCGGTCGTCCAGGTGACGAAGTCGGAGAACGGCGTTCCCGGCGTCCAGCTGGGGATGGGGACGCAGCGTCTGGCGCGGGTTGACGAGAAAGGCCGCACGCCGCGCGGACGCCGCGCGTCGCGCGCCGAGGTGGGTCACGCGAAGAAAGCCGGGTTGGACGCGCCGCCGGCGGTGTTGCGCGGCTTCAGTCTCGCGCCGCCGAAGGGTGGCGTGAAGCGCGGGACGAGCGAGGAGAAAGCGACCGAGTACAAGGTGGGCGACGTCATCAAGGTCGACATCTTCACGGCGGGCGAGATCGTGAAAGTGACGGGCACGTCGAAGGGCCGCGGCTTCCAGGGTGTCGTGAAGCGCTACGGTATCGGCGGTGGTCCGAACACGCATGGCAACACGAAGCATCGCAGGCCGGGGTCCATCGGACCGGGCACCGACCCGTCGCGCGTCATCAAAGGAAAGAAAATGCCGGGCCACTATGGCGCGGAGCGCCACACGCAAATCGGTCTGCGCGTGGAGCGGATCGATACCGAGCGCAATCTGATCTACGTGCGGGGCGCGGTGGCCGGTCCGGAGAACGGCATCGTCCTCGTGCGGAAATCCTAGGGATTAGGGACTAGGGACTAGACATGGCAGACGAGAAGAACTTCCAGGCGAAGGCCTATACGGCGAAGGGAACGTCGCGCGACAGCGTGGACCTTCCGTCGGAGCTCTTCGACGGTACGGTGCACATGCCGGCGATGCACCAGGCAGTGAAGGCGTTTCTCGCCAATCAGCGTCAGGGCAACGCGGCGACGAAGATTCGCAAGTACGTCGTGGGCGGAAACCAGAAGCCCTGGAAGCAGAAGGGCACCGGACGTGCGCGGCAGGGCTCCATTCGCGCGCCGAACTGGGTGGGCGGCGGCACGGTCTTCGGCCCGATCCCGCGCAGCTACGCGCAGTACGTGCCGCGGCAGGTCCGCGCGCTGGCTCGCAAGAGCGCGCTGAACGCGCGCGCGCGCGAGAATGCGATCCTCGTGATCGATCAGTTCGATTTCGATGCGCCGAAGACGAAGCAGATGACGGCGCTGATCGAGCGCCTGGGCGGCGCGGACAAGAAGGTGCTGGTGCTCACGAACGGCGCGAAGCCGAACGTGTTTCTCAGCGGCAGGAACCTGCCCAACGTGCACGTGATGCCGTACAGCGACGTGTCGACGTACCACGTCCTGTGGTCGGAGCTGGTGCTGATCGAGGCAGGCGCTCTGACTCGCGAGACGGCGGAAATCGGAAATGGGAAATCGGAAATGGGCGCGGAGGAAGGTGCTGAGCCCAAGACTGTGACCCGCAAGACCGCCCCCAAGCGCGCAACCGGCTCCAAGAAAACTTCGGCCCCGAAGCAGGAAGCCAAGGCGAAGAAGACCGCCGTGAGGGCGAAGGCGAAGAGCGAGAAGAAACCTGCCGCGAAGAAGGCAGCCAAGAAGAAGGAGAAGTAGGCGATGCCGACCAAACACGAAGTCGTCGTTCGGCCGCTGATCACGGAAAAGACGTCGGCAGCCTATCAGGACCGGCGCGAGTACACGTTCGAAGTGCATCCGGACGCGTCGAAGCCACAGATCCGTCAGGCGATCGAGGGGCTGTTTGGCGTGAAGGTCACGGCCGTGTGGACGTCGAACCATCGCGGGAAGGAAAAGCGCATGGGGCAGTCCTCCGGCCGCCGGCCGAATTGGAAAAAAGCGATCGTGAAGCTCCGCGACGGAGACACGATCGAAATCTTCGAAGGTTAGAACCAATGCCAACTCGTCAATTCAAACCCGTCACGGCCGGAACGCGATTCCGATCGGTGCCGGATTTTACCGAGATCACGCGCACGGAGCCGGAGAAGTCGCTCACGGAGCCTCTGACCAAGTCGGGAGGCCGGGACAATCACGGCCACATCTCCATGCGTCGTCGGGGAGGCGGTCACAAGCGCAAATACCGCATCATCGACTTCAAGCGCAACAAGTTCGGCGTAACGGCCACGGTGCGTGAGATCGAGTACGATCCGAATCGCTCGGCGCGCATCGCGCTCGTCGAATACGCCGACGGGGAGAAGCGCTACATCCTCCACCCCCGCGGCCTCAAGGTCGGCGACGCCATCGTCTCCGGTCCCGGGTCGGATGTTCGCACGGGCAACACGCTGCCGCTCGGCGAGATGCCGCTCGGCACGGACGTGCACAACCTCGAGCTCAAGATCGGCAAGGGCGGGCAGCTCTGCCGGTCCGCGGGAATGTCCGCTCAGGTGGTCGCGAAGGAAGGCGACTACGTGACGGTGCGCATGCCCTCCACGGAAATGCGGCTCGTTCACGGCAAGTGCCTGGCGACGATCGGCGTCATCGGCAACGAGGAACACGAGCTCGTGTCCTGGGGCAAGGCGGGCAAGGCGCGATGGAAAGGACGTCGTCCGCGCGTTCGCGGTGAGGTCATGAACCCGGTGGATCACCCGCACGGCGGCCGGACGCGCGGCGGCCGAAACGTCGTGGACAAGTGGGGCAACAAGGAAGGCGTGAAGACGCGCAACAAGAAAAAGTCCTCGCAACGGCTGATCATTCGCGGCCGGAAGCGTGGCAAGGCAACGCAAAGCTAGAAACACAGGTGCTAGGTGCTGGGTGCTAGGTGCTGGGTGCTAGGTGCTAGCATCCGCGGCCCTAACACCTAACACCTAACACCTAGCACCTAACACCTAGCACCTAACACCTAGAACCAGGTTTCACATGGGACGTTCGGTAAAAAAAGGCCCCTTCGTGCAAGGCGCGCTACTCAAGCGCGTGCATGGCATGAATTCGCGCAACGAGAAACGCGTCATCAAGACGTGGTCGCGCGCGAGCACGGTATTGCCCGAGTTCGTGGGACACACGTTCGCGGTCCACAACGGGAACAAGTTCATCCCCGTGTACGTGACCGAGAACATGGTGGGCCACAAGCTGGGCGAGTTCTCACCGACGCGTATCTTCCGCGGCCACACGGGCGCGCGGAAAGAAGACGCGAAAGTCCCCGTGCCGGGAAGGCCCGGCGCGCCCGGCGCGCCCGCCGCTCCTGGCGCGGCGTCCACCGCCGCTCCTGCCGCGGCGCCCGCCGCCGCTCCGGCTGCCGCTCCCGCCGCGCCACCGCCTAGGGGAGGCAAACGGTAATGGCCGCGAAGAAGCCCGCCAAGAAAACCGGCGCCAAGCCGGCCCCGAGCGCGAAGAGCGAGGGGAAGGCCGCCGCGAAGAAGGCGGTGGCCAGGTCAGCGCCGAAGGCGGAAAGCAAGACCGCCGCGAAGCGCGCCGCGGCAGCGCCACCGCCGACGCGCATCGCCTATCAACCGCGGGAAGCGAAGGCGACCCAACGCACCGCGCGCCAGTCGCCGTACAAGATGCGTCTCGTGATCGACCAGATCCGCGGCCAGGGCGTCAACGAGGCGCTCGCGTTGCTGGCGTTCTCCAAGAAGCACGCGGCGAAGCAGATCGAGAAGGTGGTGCGCTCCGCGGTCGCGAACGCCGAGCATGCGGCGCGCAACTCGAATGCGACGCTCGACGTGGACGATCTCTTCATCAAGTACGCCGTCATCAACGAAGGACCGAAACTCAAGCGCTGGACGCCGGCCGCGATGGGCCGTGCGACTCCGGTGTTGAAGCGAACCAGCCACGTGGAAATCGTGGTCGCAGAAAGGCCTGAGGGGCGTTAATGGGACAGAAAACACATCCGATCGGCTTCCGGCTCGGCATCAGCAAGGATTGGCGCTCGCGCTACTACGCGGGCCGCGAGCTGCCGGCTCTCCTGAAGGAAGACGAGCTGCTCCGCAAGTATCTCAAGGCGCGACTCGGTCACGCCGCGATTGCCGACATCATCGTCGAGCGGAAGCCGGGCAAGGTCGTGGTCACGCTCCATACGGGCAGACCCGGCGTGGTGATCGGGAAAAAGGGCGCGGAGGTCGACAAGCTTCGCGACGAGCTCGCGCACCTGACCGGCAAGGAAGTCGGGATCAACGTCGAGGAGATCAAGCGTCCCGAGCTCGAGGCGCAGTTGGTCGCGGACAACGTCGCGAGCCAGCTGGCGCAGCGCATCTCGTTCCGCCGTGCCATGAAACGCGCGGTGCAAAGCGCCATGCGCATGGGCGCTCAGGGAATCAAGATCAAGTGCGGCGGGCGCCTGGGCGGGGCCGAGATCGCGCGCGTCGAAGGCTACCATGAGGGCCGGGTGCCCCTGCACACCTTGAGAGCCGACATCGACTACGCCACGTCCACGGCAAAGACGACGTTCGGCACCATCGGCGTGAAGGTCTGGATCTTCAAGGGTGAGAAGGTCGAAGATCGTCGCGGAACCACGTACTCGACTGGCAGCTAAGGAGACTGAGCGATGCTGAGTCCGAAGCGGGTCAAGTTCCGGAAGATGTTCAAGGGCCGCACGCGCGGCGTCGCGGTGCGCGGCAGCACGATCGCGTTCGGCTCGTACGGGCTGCAGGCCATGGAGCCCGGCTGGATCACGAACCGGCAGATCGAGGCCGCTCGCGTGGCGCTCACGCGCCACATCAAGCGCGGCGGCAAGGTCTGGATCCGGATTTTCCCGGACAAGCCGATCACCAAGAAGCCCGCCGAAACCCGCATGGGTAAGGGCAAGGGCTCACCGGAAGGCTGGGTGGCGGTGGTGAAGCCGGGCCGCGTGATGTTCGAGCTCGAGGGGATTCCACGCAACCTCGCGCAAAAGGCGATGGCGCTGGCCTCGGCCAAGATGCCCATCAAGACGAAGTTCGTCGTCCGCGAAGACTTGCAGCATGCGGACGCCAAGAAGGAAGGGGAGGCGCAGGATGAGAGCTGAGGAGATTCGGGAGCTGACCGTGGACGACATCAAGGCGCGCGTCGCGGAGCTGGAGGAGGAGCGTTTCCGGCTGCGGTTCCGCAGCGCCACGGAGCCCCTCGAGAATCCGTTGCGCCTGCGCACCATTCGGCGCGACATCGCGAGGCTGAAGACCGTGCTGACGGAACGGGAGCGCGCGCCGAGCGAAGCGGGAACCGGGACAAGAGACGTGAAGGAGCAATCCAAGAATGGCTGACATAGCGAAGGTACTGACAGAATCGCCGCAACGCGGCACGCGGAAAGAACGCGTCGGTCGCGTCGTGAGCGACAAAATGCAGAAGACCGTCGTGGTGGCGATCGAGCGTCGCGTCCCGCATCCCGTATACGGGAAGATGGTGACGCGCACGAAAAAGGTGAAAGCGCACGACGAGGAGAACGCGGCGAAAGCCGGGGACCTCGTGCGCATCGCCGAGACGCGCCCGCTGTCGAAGGACAAGCGGTGGCGTCTGATCGAAATCGTCGAGCGCGCACGGTAACACGGTAACGAGGATAGACTCATGATCCAACAGGAATCGATGGTGAAGGTCGCGGACAACTCGGGCGCGAAGCGCGCCCTGGTGATCCGTGTCCTGGGCGGCACCAGACGCCGCTACGCGGGACTGGGCGACCTCGTCGTCATCGCGGTCAAGGACGCCCTCCCGAACGGCACCGTGAAAAAGTCCGAGGTCGCGAGGGCCGTGGTCGTGCGGACCGTGAAAGAGACCCGGCGCAAGGACGGCAGCTACATCCGCTTCGACGAGAACGCCGTGGTCATCATCAACGAGCAGGGCGAGCCACGGGCGACGCGCATCTTCGGACCGGTCGCGCGCGAGCTGCGCGAGAAGCGGTACATGAAGATCGTTTCGCTCGCGCCGGAGGTGTTGTAATGCGAATTCTGACATACCGAAAGAGCGATCGGCCGCGCGCGGTCAACCGCAAGCGGCACAAGGACAACGCCGAGCGCGTCAAGCTCCGCGTCACCAAAGGTGACACGGTCCGCGTGATGCGCGGCGACGACAAAGGCAAGGAAGGCAAGGTGATGCGGGTCTACCTGAAGACGGGACGTCTGACGGTGGAAGGCGTGAACATCGTGAAGCGGCACCGCAAGGCTCGCAAGGCGGAGGAGCAGAGCGGAATCGTGGATTTTCCGGCGCCCATCCACGCCTCGAACGTCATGCTCGTCGATTCGAAGGGGAATGCGACCCGCATCCGCATGCGCATCGACGAGGATGGCACCAAGGAACGCATGAGCATCAAGAGTGGCGACGCGATCTCGCGTAACCGCTGACCGGGGACGAGACTATGGGAACGACAACGAAAGAAGAGAAAAAGAAGGACGAGAAAAAGAAGGGCGGAGGTGGCGGTGGTGGCGGTGGTGGCGGTGGTGGCGGTGGAAAGGGCAAGGGCGACAAGCGCGAGAAGTCGACGCGCGGGCCGCGCGGGCCGCACGCCGGCGCCAAGCTGCCTGTGCCTCCTCCGCGACTCAGGGCATTCTATCAACAGACGGTTCGCCCGAAACTGAAGGATCAGTTCGGGTTCAAGAACCCGCACGAGATTCCGTCCCTCGAGAAGATCGTGGTCAACGTCGGCTTGGGCGAAGCCATCAAGCAGCCCAGGCTGCTCGACGGGATCGTCGAGGAGCTGGCGACGATCACCGGACAACACCCGGTCAAGAAACGCGCGAAGAAGTCGATCGCGAACTTCGGGTTGCGGCAGGGGCAGGAGATCGGCGCGGCGGTGACGCTACGCGGCCCGATGATGTGGGAGTTTCTCGACCGCTTCATCTCGGTCGCGATCCCGCGAATTCGTGACTTTCGCGGACTGAGCACCCGCTCCTTCGACGGACGGGGGAACTACTCAGTGGGCCTGAAGGAGCAAATGATCTTTCCCGAGATCAACTACGACGACATCGAGATGATTCACGGAATGGACATCACCATCGTGACGAGCGCGCACCGCGACGATCACGCGCTGGCGCTGTTGAAGGAGATGGGAATGCCGTTCAAGACGACCGAGGACAAGAGACGCTAATGCCGCCGAAATCATTGCTCGAAAAGGCAAAGCAAAAGCCGAAGTTCAAAGTGCGGCAGAAGAGCCGGTGCAACCGGTGCGGCCGGTCGCGCGCGTATCTCCGGCGCTTTGGCCTATGCCGGATTTGCTTCAGAGAGCTCGCGCTTTCGGGAATGATCCCGGGCGTGCGTAAGGCAAGTTGGTGATAGGTGGTAGGTGATCGGTGGTAGGAACTTCCACCAAACACCTACGACCTACCACCCATCACCTACAACCTCCACGTCCCAACGGATACGAGAGGAAAGGAATCGCTGCATGAGCATGACTGATCCGATCGCCGACATGTTGACGCGCATTCGCAACGCGTGTCAGTCCAAGCATCGTCGTGTGGATATGCCGCTGTCACGTATGAAAACCGAGATCGCGCGCATCCTGAAGGAGAACAACTTCATTCAGGACTATGCGACCATCGAAACGGACGACGGCAAGAAGCTGCTGCGCGTGCGTTTGAAGTATGCGGGCGGCGAACCGGTCATCCGCGAGCTGAAGCGCATCTCGTCGCCCGGGCTGCGCCAGTACGTCGGCGTGCAGGAGATCCCGCGCGTCCGCAACGGGTTGGGTATGGCGATTCTTTCCACGTCCAAGGGGCTGATGTCCGACCGTGAGGCGCGGCAGTCGCGCACGGGCGGCGAGCTCCTGGCTCTAGTCTGGTAAGGAGAGCGCGACGATGTCGAGAATTGGCAAACTTCCGGTACCGGTTCCGAAGGGCGTGAACGTGACCGCCGAGGGAACTACCGTAACGGTGAAGGGCCCGAAAGGTGAGTTGAGGAAGACGTTCCATCCCGATCTCGCGATCAAGATCGAGGACGGGAACGTGATCGTGCAGCGTCCGTCGGACGAGAAGGAGCACAAGGCGCTGCACGGGCTCACGCGCACCTTGATCTTCAACATGGTCGAGGGCGTGACGAAAGGATTCTCCAAGACGCTCGAGATCGCGGGCGTTGGTTACAAAGCGGAGCCGAGGCCCTACGGGCTGCAGTTCGCGCTCGGCTTTTCACATCCGATCGAGTATCGCGCGCCGGCCGGCATCAAGTTGACGGCGCCCAATCCGACCACCGTACAGGTCGAGGGCGCGGACAAGGAAACCGTCGGTCAGGTCGCTGCCGAGATTCGAAGCCTGCGTCCCCCCGAGCCGTACAAGGGCAAAGGCATCAAGTACGTAGGCGAAATCGTCCGCCGAAAGGCTGGAAAGGCGGGAGGCAAGTAATGCGTAGCGGCGTACCAAAGACGGGCAGCGAGCGGCGCTTCAAGCGCCATCTCCGCGTCCGCAACAAGATCGCGGGAACGCCGGAGCGTCCACGTCTCGTGGTGTTCCGGTCGCTCAAGCACATCTACGCGCAGCTCGTCGATGACACGGCAAGCCGGACGCTGGCGACGGTCTCCGACCTCGGCATCGCGCAGGGGAAGAAAGGCGAGCGAGCCAGCGAAGTGGGCAAGCTCATCGCCGAGCGCGCCAAAACTGCTGGAATCACACGCGTGGTCTTCGACCGCGCTGGCTATCGATATCACGGCCGCATCAAAGCGGTCGCGGACGGCGCCCGAAAGGGCGGCCTGGAGTTCTAACATGTCTGAAACGCAGAATCCTGAAGGCGGCGCTCCCGCGGAGACGCCCGCGACGCAACCTGAGCGTCCCCGCGGCCGAGGCGGTCCTGGCGGCGGCGGCGGCGGCGGCGGCGGCGGCCGTGGTGGTCCTGGCGGCGGCGGCGGTCGTGGCCGCGGTGGTCCGGGCGGCGGCGGCG
>JBBDXZ010000010.1:0-52888 GCA_040902075.1 Gemmatimonadaceae bacterium | reverse complement strand
CCATGCCGGGGTTCACCCACTGCCCGAGCTCGAGGCCGATGCCGCCCTGCGGACCGAGGTTCTGGAGCACCCCGGTTTCGCCGGCGACGACGCGCATCGAGCGCACGCGGTTTTTCTGTTCGTGGACGATATCGGCGAGCCGGTCGACCTGTTCCTTGTTGAGCTCGAGCTGCTCCTTCGCGGACGCGTTGATTTCGTCGAGCCGTTGGCGCTCGAGCGACTCTCGCGTTTGCAGCTCTTTCACACGATCGCGGGCCGCCGCCAGCTCGCTGCCAGAGGCGAGTTTCTTCGCGTCGAGCGCTTCGATCACCTTGAGCTGGCGATCGGCGTCCTGGATCTGCGTCGCGAGCTGAGCGATGGCCCCTTCCTGCGCGAGACGCTGCTGCAAGAAGCTCGTGCGGAGATTCGCGAGTCCGCTGCGGGCCTGCGTGAGCGATTGCTCGGCCTGAAGGGCCTGCAGCTGGACGTCGGTATTGCTCAGTTCGACCAGCAGCGTGGTCGTCGACACGGTCACTCCGGGGCGAACCGGGAGCTGCTCGATGCGTCCCGCGGTCACGGCCGCGATGATGCGGATGTGTTCGGGCACCAAAGTGCCCGCCGCCCGCACTTCACGCAGGAGCTCGCCACGTTTCACGGAGTCAACCCACAAGGTCGAGAACTCAACAGTGGGCGCCGCGGGCTTGAGCCGGCTGATGCCGAGCGAAACGAGAACGATCGCGAGGATGCCGGAGCCCCACGCGATGTACTGCTTTTTCTTGGAAGGCGGTGCGCGCTTGATATCCACGTCGAATTCGTTGCTGGGTGCCTGGTGGAAGGTCTTGGACCACTACCACTTAAGGAAGGTGCATGCCGCCCGGGCTGCTGCCCTAAGCCGCTGTCCACCAAGGTGTTGCGTGCACTCTCATGCTCAGCCAGGTGCCTCATATTGTTCGACTGCGGGATTATGCGTCCCAAAAACGAACAGCCTTTCAACGCGGGTGGCACGGCGGTATCCTCCGAGGAACCCAGCGCCCGGCTACAGGTATGTAGACGTGCGACCCATGCATTGGAGTTTCATGAACCCGAAAAGGTTGGATATGGGTCGAGCGAGAGAGGCGGCCGCGGTCCTCGGACTGGCGATGGCACTGGCCGCGACGTCCGGAACGGCGAACGCCCAGCTCTCGGGAGGCCAGTGGCGGCTGCCGCCGCAGGGTAGTACCGGACGCAGGGCGGCGGTCCAGAAGAAGGTCGAGCCAACCGTGGTCGTTGACCCGATGCAGCACTCTCTCTTCTTCCCGAGCCAACCTGTCGCCTTCACGCTGGTGCCGGCGATTCTCATGTCCGACGGCAACGTCTACGCGAACTTCGGCGCGGGTTTCGAGCCCGTCCTGCGGCCGTGCACTAACGCATTTGTGGTGGGCCAGCCTCGCGTGGTCGCCAGCAATGGCGTGGTTCTCTCGGAGCCGCGGGCACCCACGGCACCCACGTACACGCAGCCTGTGC
The DNA here is from genome assembly GCA_040902075.1 of Gemmatimonadaceae bacterium. GTDB lineage: Bacteria > Gemmatimonadota > Gemmatimonadetes > Gemmatimonadales > Gemmatimonadaceae > DASPMP01. The sequence continues at coordinate 51,406 of JBBDXZ010000010.1, read as the reverse complement.
CGAACCAGTTGACGGCGTCGCAGCAGATGGTTTCCTCTTCGCGAGTACATGGTAGCCCGAGTAGCCCGACGAGCTTTGCCCAATTCTCGTGTTTCGGCAGGAATGCCGCTGGGCACGTGTTCGTTTTGCGATTCTAGTGGATAGGGAACAGGGAGCAGGGAACAGGGAGCAGGGAGCATCGAGAATTCGTTCTCTGCTCCCTTTTCCCTGCTCCCTGCTCCCGTTGTTGTTTCCGGTCCTCCTCGGCGCACAGGAGCCAGAGCCCCCTCAGCCTTCACCACCGCTCCCGCGCGCGCTCCGCGTCTGCGCCGGCGGCGACATAACGCTCGGAACAAATCTCGATACCGCCTGGGCGAAGATGGCAGCGCGGCGGCTGCGGACCCAGCATGGTATGTCCGCCGAACCCGATGCTCTGATCGCTCCTCTGCGATCGCTTTTCGCCGACGCCGATGTCGTGATTCTCAATGTGGAGACGGCGATCGGCACCGGACGCGCCAGCACCAAGTGTGGCCGCCGGTCCAAGAACTGCTACGCCTTTCGAAGTCCGCCGAGCGCGGCGCCGGCGCTGCGCTCGCTCGGGGATTCCGGCGTAGTCGTCGTGGGCAGCGTCGCGAACAATCATGCTCGCGATGCCGGCGATGACGGCATGGATTCCACGATCGCGCATCTTGGACGCGCCGGAGTGCTGGTGACGGGCGCCGATACCCTCGCCACGCCGATCATCCTGCCCGACAGCACGACTCTGGCGGTGCTCGGCTTCCATACCTCCGACATTCCATCGGACGCCCGCGATCTAACGGCCGTGAGGCGTCACGTCTATCGCGCGGTCGAACAATACGGAACGGTGATCGTGACGGCGCACATCGGGGCCGAGGGAATCGGCGCGCAGCGTACGAGCGACAGCACCGAGTATTTCCTGGAATCGCGCATCGACCGCGGCAATCCGGTGGCGTTCGCCACCGCCGCCTTCGACGCGGGTGCCACGCTCGTGGTCGGACACGGGCCGCACGTGTTGCGCGCCGCCGAATGGCGCGACGACCGATTGGTGCTGTACTCGCTCGGCAACCTCGTCACTTACGGCCCGTTCAATAACGTCGAGCCGTTGAACCGGGGCGCGGTCGCCTGCGCGGACATCGCGGGCCGGTCGGTGCTGGGAGCCGAGCTTCGACCGACGGTGCAGCGCGTCCCGGGCGTCGTCGTGCGCGATTCAACGGCGCGCGCGTTCAGTCTCATCGATTCGCTCAGCATGCTCGACTTCCCATGGACGGGAGCGCGCGTCGATTCGTGGGGAGAGCTGCGCCGCTCGAGTATGGCTCCGGCGGACACAGCGCGGGGAGCGCATGACATGCCCCACCGCGCGCGCTCCAGGACGAAAGCGCGCGACTAGCTGCCACCCGATCGCGCTTCAAACGGATCGGTTATCGCGAGCAGTCGCCGAGCTCCTTTGAGTGGGCGGATGAGCTCCGAGGGTCGGCGATCCATGGAGCTCATGATCACTCGGCCGGCAACGCTGCTCGCGTGGACGAACTTGCGGTCACCGACGTAGATGCCGATGTGCGTGACGCTGTCCCCGGCTCCGAACGTCAGGATATCGCCAGGTCGGAGACGATCGCGGCGGATCGCGGCACCGATGTGCGCCTGTTTTGCCGCCGTTCTTGGCGGCGTCACGTACAGGCGCGAGTAGACAAAACGCACGAGACCGCTGCAGTCGAAACCGCCTTCTGGCGTGGTGCCACCGAACTCGTACGGCGTACCGACCTGCGAGAGCGTGATCCGGACGATCGAGTCGCGGAGCGCACGTTGGTGTTTCTCGAACGCGCGAACCGCATGTGACTGGCGAGCGCGCACCACTGCGGGCGCTGCCGTTTCATAGTGCCGCGTCCGCGGCGACAGAGGCGGTCGAGCGCTACAGAGGACGACTACCGCACTCGCGAGCAGCGCCGCCCCGATCAGTTGTCGTGACCCGTGTGAAACGTGCATGTCGAGAGTCCCCGTATCGCTCACCTCAACCGAGGTGATCCGCTGACGGCGCGGAGGTCCGGCTCCTCACATAAGCAAAGGGGTTGCCGGAAGGCGCCCCAATCCGGTGATTCTGGTCACCAATTGGCGGACGGGACCGGAGAGCAGGGAGCAGGCGTGAATGTTTCTCCGCCTGCTCCCATGCTCCCCGCTCCCTGCTCCCTATTTTTTCGGATTCAGAACGTTTTCGATCCGAAATAACGCGCCCTGCAGATGTAATTCTGTCGGCCGGTCACCGGCGCGAGCGGCCGCCCGCTGGATATCCTGCTTCAGCGAAACGAGCTGCCCGCGAAGATGCGACTTCGCGTCTTCGGAGAGAGGCGCCGGCGGTGTGAAGCCCGGCGGGAACTGCGGCTGCGGACCAGTCGGGGCAGGCGGGTTGAGCTTACGATCGATCAACGTGATGTAATCGTTCTGCAGCTCGCGACGAAACACATCGATGGTCGGCCGGCTAGCCGACAGCTCTTCCCAGATGCCGCGACGGACGTCGTCCAGCATTGCGGCGAGTGTATAAACAGTGCTCTTGTCGCCGGCGAGCCCTTCCTGCTCGAGCAGCCTGTTCATGCGGCCGTCATTGAACAGGTTGTTCAAGACGCCCGACTGTGCGTTGTTGATGCGCGTGACCATCCCGCCGGCCTCGATGCGGGCGCCGATCTCGGGCTTGATGAGATATGTGGGTGTCCGGAAGACATGCTCGTTGATGAAGCGTACGGCCTCCGCCTGGCGCGCTCGGCTGATCGGCGTGTACACCGCTCCGGGTTGACTGCCGGATTTGTATTGCACGTGTGCCCCGGAGACCATCGTAGCAACGTGATTCGCTTCCAATCCCCACTGGCCAACCGTGCGATTGTAGAGCTCGGCCAGGTCGGTGTTGTCCTCGCCCGGACGAATCGCGGCGCCCTGGATGTAGGTGACGACGCGCTGGATGTTGCGGAACCCGAGGGTGGACGCCCTGACGGGGTCGGCGTCGCCCACCGCCTCACTTTGCGTACCGTACGCACCATACGGGTTGCCCGCGGAGAAGCGGAACCACGGAACGGTGTCCTGCATCCGCGCCCAGCGCTCCAGCGTCGGCCGTTCGTCAGATGGAGTTTTGGCGCCGGGAATCGGCTTGTAGCCCCACATGATCGCATATCGGTCGTAGGGTCCGACGCGCGGGATCAGATGCTCGACCGGAATGTTGTCTTCCGGTTGGGCGACGTAGTTGAAACGCGAGTAATCCATGATGCTCGGGCTGTGGCCCATGCGCGCGACCCACGTGCGACTCCGGACACTGTCGATCGGATAGGTCGAGCTTCCGATCTGGTCGTGTTGCAGGCCGAGCGTGTGTCCGATCTCGTGCGCGACGACGAACTGCACCAGCCGCCCCATGAGCGAGTCGGGGAAGGGCAGCTTGCGCGCGCGCGCGTCCAGCGGCGACGCCTGCGTGAAATACCAGGCACGCTGAAGGTTCATGATGTTGTGGAACATCTGGACGGATCCATTGAGGATCTCGCCCGTGCGTGGATCGTGCACGTTCGGTCCAACGGCGTTTTCCACCGTCGACGGCAGCCACCGGATCAGCGTGTGGCGCACGTCTTCCGGCGACCAATCCGGATCGTTCACGGGCGCCTCGGCGGGCACGATGCCGTCCTTGAAGCCCGCTTCCTCGAACGCGGCCTGCCATTCCGTGATGCCGGCGCGCACAAATGGCTTGATCCACTCTGGCGTGTGGGGATCGACGTAGTAGACGATCGGCTTTTTGGGATAGCAGAGATTGCCGGCACGCCGATCGCCGCACTCGAGCCGGTACCGCGTGATGAACCGGCGCGACGCGGAGCGATGCTCGTCGGTGCCGAAATCGATCCGGTTGTTCGAGAAGAAGCCGACGCGCTCGTCGAAGATGCGCGGCATCATTGCCTGCTCGGGAAGACGCACGATGCTCCAGTGAGCCAGGACGCTTCGCGCCGCCCGGGGCGCGGCGGCGGCACCCCCGCCACCACCACCCGCGCCCCCCGCGGGCGTCGGGACTCCCGTTTGCGTCGCCTCGATCTCGACGTTGTCGGGGAAAGCAATCGCGCGCTCGACGAACGAGCGCTGTGCGTCGACGGTTCCGGTAATGGCCGCGAGCTCTGGTATCGCCGTCGTGAACAGCCGCGTCACGTCGATGACGGGCGCGCTGTCCGGTCCGAACGACTCCACGTTGAGCACCGCGATGATCGGCGGATAGTTCGAGTTCTCGACCGCGCGGTAGACAGAGGTCGTCGTGTCAGCAACGATCGTGTACGACGGCGTTCTCAGGATGACCCGGTTGCCATTGCGGTCCCAGCGCAGCGTCCGCGTGACGAAACGATCGCCCCCGTAGCTTCCGAAGCCACCAGTTGTGCCGGGCTGCGGCGCGGGAGCGCGCGTATACCGGCCGATCGCAAGCTGATCCTTGCCGAGCTCGCGACGCGGAATCTCGAAGTAGAGCCTGTCGCCCACGCGATGTACCGCGAACATGCCGCGACGCGTGCGCGCCTCCGACGTGATCACTCGGTTGTACGGGCGCGGCCGGGGCGGGGCGGCAGGCCCGGCACCGGCTCCGGGCGCTCGGCCGGAATCCCCGGGTTCCTGCGCCGGCGTTTGCGCGGCCGCGGGCGCGCGTGCGGGCTCGTTCGTGGGGGCGGGGGCCGGGCTCGGCGCCGGCGCGCTCGTGCACGCGGCGACCGCTCCGGCAACGAAGACGGCGAGAGTCTTTCTCATGAGACAGATGTGGTTGTGGTGAGACAGGCTACCGCAGTCCGAGCAGTTTGTGCGTCTGCAAGCTGAGGTGCCATTGAGGGTGAGCTAGACAGTATTCTACTGCGCGGCCCACGTTCTCGGTCAGGTGTGGACCGTCCATGGGCTGAAGGGAGAAGTGCTTGAACTCGAGGTGCTCGAAGCATTCAGGCTGCGCTTCCCGTTCGACCTGTGGATATACGAGCTTGAGCTCGTCTCCGTTGAGAAGCCGCAAGGGCGCATTGGCTTTCGGGCTAACACAAATCCAGTCGATTCCGGGCGGCGGGTCCCGGGTTCCGTTGGTCTCGATCGCGACCTCAAATCCCTCGGCATGGAAGGCATCGACGAGCGCCGCGTCGAGTTGAAGCAGGGGTTCGCCCCCGGTACAGACGACATAGCGAGAAGGGAGCGGGGAATAGGGAGCAGGGAGCAGCGGAGAAGCGCTTTTCTTCTGCTTCCTGTTCCCTGTTCCCTGCTCCCTTGGAGTCGGCCACAATTCAGCCACGCGCCCGGCCAGATCCTCCGCCTCGACGAACTTTCCGCCGTCCGCCCCCACCCCGACGAAATCGGTGTCGCAGAACTTGCACACCGCGTGGTTGCGATCTTGCTCATGGCCCGTCCACAGGTTGCAACCGCTGAAGCGGCAGAACACCGCGGGGCGACCTGCGTGGTAGCCTTCGCCCTGGAGAGTGTAGAAGATCTCCTTAACCGTGTACACGGTATCTGATCGGGTCTTTGATTCCCGCCTCGGCGAAGCCTTTGAGACGCAGCAAGCAGGAATCGCAATGGCCGCATGCGACTCCATGCACGGTCGGGTCGTAGCAGCTCGTCGTGAGTGAATAGTCCACGCCCAACGATGTGCCCAGGCGAATGATGTCGGCTTTGGACAGGTCGATGAGTGGCGCGCGAATGCGCACTCCGTTGCCCTCGACGCCCGCGCGGGTCGCGAGGTTCGCCATGCGCTCGTACGCCGCGATGTATTCGGGCCGGCAATCCGGGTATCCCGAGTAATCCACCGCGTTCACGCCGACATAGATGTCGCGGGCGCCGAGCACTTCCGCCCATGCGAGTCCAAACGATAGAAAGATCGTATTTCGCGCGGGGACATACGTGATGGGAACGCCATGGCCGAGCTGATCGTCAGGCCGGTTCTTCGGAACAGCGATGTGGCTGGTGAGCGCCGACGCGCCAAACGTCCGGAGGTCGATGTCGACGACCATGTGATCGGCGACATGCGCGGCGCGGGCAAGGCGCTGCGCGGCCTCGACTTCGATCTCGTGCCGCTGTCCATAGCGGAAGGTCATTGCATACGGCTCGAGTCCGTCGCGCCGCGCCACGGCGAGCGTGGTGGTGGAGTCCAATCCACCGCTCAGCAACACCACGGCTTTACTCATTGCAATGCCTGCTCGAGATCCTCGATCAGATCGTCCGGATGCTCGAGGCCCACGGATACGCGCAGCAAATTCTCCGGAGCGCGGGTCTCAGACCCCTCCACCGACTGGCGATGCTCGATGAGCGATTCCGTACCGCCGAGACTCGTCGCCCGCGTAAATACCCGTAGTCGATTCGTGAACGCGATCGCCGTATCGCGTCCGCCGCGCACCTGAAGGGCGAGCATCGCGCCGGGCGCCGACATTTGCCGGCGCGCGACGTCGTACGCGGGGTGCGAGGCAAGTCCCGGATAGTGGACCGCCTCGACGCGCGGATGCCGGGCGAGAAAATCCGCGATACGCCGCGCGTTGTCCGTCTGCGCGCGGACGCGCCACGGCAGCGTCCGAATGCCGCGCATCGTGAGCCAGCACTCGAACGGCGACGGCACGGCGCCACCGTACTGCTGGATTGCGCGCGCCTTGGCGAACAGCGGATGGTTCTCGTCGCGCGCGATCAGCGCTCCGCCGAGCACGTCACTGTGTCCACCGAGGTACTTCGTCGTCGAGTGCATCACGATGTCCGCTCCGAGCTCCAGCGGCCGCTGCAGCACCGGCGTCGCCCAGGTGTTGTCGACGACGAGCCACGCGCCGGCCTGCGTCGCGAGCCGGCGGACCGCGGCGATGTCGACGACGCGGACGAGCGGGTTCGACGGCGACTCGGCCCAGACGACCCGGGTGCGATCGGTGAGCGCGCGTTCCACGCTGGCGAGACTGGTCATGTCGACGCAACTGAACCGCAGACGCCAGCCGCCGAAAATATCGCGCGTCAGTTTGATCGTGCCGTAATACGCATCTTCGGGGAGTACGATGTGCGAGTCCGGATCCAAGGACTGCAACACCGCCATGGTTGCCGAGGAGCCCGAGGCGAAGCACGCCGCGGCACCGCCCCCCTCGAGCTGCGCGAGACAGGTCTCGAGCGCGAGCCGGTTGGGATTCGAGTACCGCGCGTACAGGTGGCCGCCGCGGTAGCTGAGGTCCGGATCCCGCTCGAACGTCGTGGACAGGTGGATCGGCGGTGTGACCGCGCCGGTTGTGACATCGGGCACATGTCCCGCGTGGACGGCGATGGTTTCGAGGCGCATGCTAGATTATCGCTCCGCCGTTGCAATTCGTCATGTCCACCCGCTGTCTGCTGCGAGTCGCCACCATTGGCCTGCTGGCAACGCTCGCCGCGTGCGGGCGTGGCCGATCTGCGGCTGCCCCCCCGAGCTCTCCGGCGCGTGCTTCCATTCCGCCTCGGAACGGGTTGGAGGTGATCGGCGCGATGCGGCGCGCGCATCCGTCGCGCGCGTTGAAGTCACTTTCATTCACGGTGAGCACCACGGAGCACGGCGCGGACACCTCGCGTGTCGTGTTGTCACGCGCGCATGCCGCGCTGCCCGGAAAGTTCCGTATGTCGAAGTTACCGTCGAGCGTTCGCAGCGGATACGTGCGCGACCGGCAGCGTCTGTCGGTCTTCGAGCGCGGCCGGCGAGTAACGGCGCTGGCGCGCGTCGATCTCACTTCGCTGCTCGCGTACGACGTGTTCGCGCAGTCGATCGACACGACGATCATGTGGCTGGACTCCGCTCGCGTGCGCTTCGCGCTGGCGCGCCGCGACGAGCTCGATGGCAGGCGCGTCTGGGTGGTCGGCGCGATCGAGGGGGATACCACGAGCTCGCAATTCTGGGTGGATGCGGAACGGTGGCGCGTGTTGCGGGTAATTCAGCGCGATTCACGATTCCCCAATGACATCGTTGACGTCCGGTTCACGGAATTCGTCGAGAGGCTCGGCGTTCCAGTGCCAATGCGCAACGTAGTCTACCGCAACGGCACCCTGGTACAGACGCACTTCATATCTGACCTCGCGGTCAATCCCTCGCTCCCCTTCCGGGCATTCGATTTGTCGAGGTGGAGAAACGTGAGGGCCGGAAACTGAAGTAGGTTTTTGACCCAGGCATTGACATTCCATCCCGAGCAGGAGAAAGGCCCTCGTGCGCGCATTCGCTCTCTCCCTGACGTTGATTCCGTCACTTCTCGCTGCTCAGTCGCCGCCGCTGCCGCTCAAGTACACGCCGCGCCCGACCTCCGCCGCCATCAGCGCCGGCGATCTCATGTCGAGGCTCTACGTCTTCGCCGACGACTCGATGATGGGTCGCGAGACCGGCACTCGCGGACACGTCATGTCCACCGACTACATCGCGCGTGAACTACGCCGGCTCGGTCTGGAGCCGGCCGGCGACAACAAGACGTATTTCCAGAGCGTCCCGATGGTCAATCGGCCGTTCGACGTCGCGCGCAGCTCGCTGTCCGTGAACGGAGCGACATTGGCGGCCGGCACCGACTTCGTCCCTCAGACTTTCAGGGGAATGCCGCGGGCGATCGACGGCGCCACCGTAATTTTCTGTGGAACGTACGGCGACACCGCCGGCCTTCCGACCGCGGAGCAACTTCGCGGGAAGATTGTGGTGTTCGCGGACGGCCGGGGCTTCGGGGCGGGAGCGTTGGGGGGCGCGGTCTGGGGCGCCGCCGCGATCGCGCGCGTCGCGAGCCCGCGCATGTTGGCGCAAACGCTCCGAACCGCCACCTGGCCGACGGCGAACCAGGCGATGCGCCTGGCGGTCCCGCCGGCCGACGCGCCGCTCACCATTCACGTATCCGACCGCGCGGCCGAAGCGCTTCTCGGTGTTCCATTGGCGCAGGCGACGCGTGGAATGGTTGGAAAACGTGTCCGGGGAGCAATCGTCTTTGCCGAGACCCGTGCTCCCGCGCGCAACGTTGTGGCAATCCTGCGGGGCCGCGATCCGAGATTGCGGAACACGTACGTGGCGCTCGGAGCGCATTCCGATCACGTCGGGTTGACGCCTGACGCGATCGATCACGACTCGGCGCGGGCGTACGACGCTCTGCGCGCCGCGACGCTCGCGGGCGTGCCCGCCGCACTGCAGGGGCGACCCGAGGTGCGCGCGCGGCTCGACTCGATTCGCGTCAACCTCGATAGCGTGCATAGGCTTCGCCCCGCGCGACGCGATTCGATCCGAAACGGAGCCGATGACGACGGCTCGGGGTCCATGGTGCTGCTGGAGCTTGCGGAGGCATTCGCCAAGGCGGCAACCAAACCCAGGCGATCGCTCCTGTTCGTGTGGCACACGGCCGAAGAGAAGGGGTTGCTCGGATCGCGATGGTACGCCGAGAACTCGACCGTGCCGCGCGACTCGATCGTCGCGCAGCTGAACATGGACATGGTGGGTCGCGGCGAAGCGTCGGATTTTGCGGGCGGCGGGCCAACCTATCTGTCGCTCGTCGGGTCACACCGGCTCTCGAGCGAGCTCGGGGACACGGTCGAATCGGTGAACCGGCGTCAACCGCGTCCGTTTGTGATCGACTACTCGTGGGACGCACCCGGACATCCGCAGAACATTTACTGCCGCAGCGACCACTTCAACTACGCGCGGTGGGGGATTCCAGTGGTCTTTGCCTGGACCGCGCTGCACGGCGACTATCACGAAGTCACCGATGAGCCGCAGTACATCTCGTACGATCACATGGCGCGCGTCGCGAACCTCATGCACGACGTGACCGCGAACGTCGCGAACATGAGTCGTCGGCCCACGGTGGACGGCCAGCGCATGAATCCGACCGGGCGCTGCCAGCAGTAGGGAAAGTCATGACGCACGGGTTTGACAATGGACTCCGCAGCCCATGCGATACCGATTGCGCGCGAACCAGCGATAGCACGTCTCAGCGAGCACGCGTACGAAGGGAACCTTGAAGATCCATGCGATCCATCGCCCGCGCGGCAGAACGTCGAGAAGCTGCTCGATCGCCGCGGCTCCCTGCCACGTCGTGCCGTCGCGCTCGACGAGCTGAATCGATTCGGTGAAGGCGGCCTTGGAGATCCATGGGAATCGGGCCGTGACGCCGGCAGCTTGCGACGGGACGATCTCGATCTCCCGCCGGCGGTCCCACTTTCGCAGCGCGTCCACGAACCGGTTGCAGACCCGGCAGTCTCCATCGTAGACGAGCGTGTATCTCACCTGTTTCACGGTATGCACGGTTGCTGCTGCGTGAGGCAGTGCAGCGTGCCCAAGCCCCACACGAGATCCACCGCATGGATGCCGACGACCTCGCGATCGGGCATCAGCTCGGCCAGCGTGTTCAGCGCGACGCGGTCGTTGCGATCGTTGAAGGTCGGGACCAACACGGCGCCATTGGCGATGTAGAAGTTCGCGTAGCTCGCTGGCAGACGCTCGCCCCTCATCACGACGGGACGAGGGAAGGGCACCTTCACGACTTTCAGTGCGCCATCGGCGGCGCCGGCGAGCTGCAGACGCCGCATGTTGTCCACGCTGCGAAGATGGTTTGCGTCCGCGGGATCGGCCTCGTACGCGAGCACGATGACGTCCGGCGCCACATACCGCGCGACGTCGTCCACGTGGCCGTGCGTGTCGTCCCCGACGCAGCCTTCGCCCAGCCAAATCGTCTCGCGGATCCCCAGCCACTCGCGAAAGAGCTGCTCGTACGCGTCGCGCGTGAGCCCCGGATTGCGCGCTTGCACTTCGGAGAGCAGACACTCTTCGGTCGTCAGCAGCGTGCCTGCACCGTCGGTGTCGATCGCGCCGCCCTCCAGCACCACACGCCCTTTGCCGTCCGGGCGCGTCGGTTCCTCGTGGTGCACGCCGGTGATCTTCTCGATTGCCCTCCCGACACGCTCGTCGCTCGCGTAGTTGTCGTACTTTGCCCACGCGTTGAAGCGCCAGTTGATCAACTCGAGCTTCGTGCCGTTTTCCACCCATGTCGGACTCGAGTCGCGGAGCCACGCGCGATCGGTCTTCACCAGATGGAAGCGCACGTTGGCCTTCGTGCCGACGCCATGGGCGTCGAGGTGCGCGCGCGCCGCATCGCGGACCGCCGCGTTGTGACAGAGAATCTCGACGCGCTCGCGTTGCTGCAGAACGCGCACGATCTCCGCATACACCCAGGGGATCGGTTCCAGCTTGCCCGGCCAGTCAGGCTCGTGGTGCGGCCAGGCCAGCCAGGTCGCCTCGTGCTTCTCCCACTCGGCCGGCCAACGCCTCACGGAACTATGGCGCGCCGAGGTAGCGCGAGAGAATCGGTGCGTAGGCGTCGATGCGCCGATCTCTCAGGAATGGCCAGTTGCGCCGGGTGTCCTCGATCACCTTCGGATCGCATCGCGCGATGAGGATGGCGGGCTCGGTGGCCGCCTCCGTGAGAATGCGACCGAACGGATCCGCGATGAACGAATGGCCGAAGAACTCGATGCCTTCCGTTCCCGGCTCGTCTTCATGTCCGATACGGTTCGGCGAGGCCACGAACACGCCGTTCGCGATCGCGTGCGACCGCTGCATGGTGCGCCACGCATCCACCTGCGCGCGCCCGAACTCGCTCTTCTCCTTGGGATGCCAGCCGATCGCGGTGGGATAAAACAACACCTCCGCGCCCAGCAGCGAGGTGATGCGCGCCGCTTCCGGATACCACTGGTCCCAGCAGATCAGCACGCCGATGTCGGCAAATCGGGTGTGCCACACGCGAAAGCCGCTCGCCTGCTTCGCCACTTGCCCGATCGTGTCGATGTGATCGTCCGTCGCGGCGTCGCCGGGCGTGAAGTAGAACTTCTCGTTGAAGAGTGGATCGTCCGGGATGTGCATCTTCCGATACACGCCCATGAGCACGCCGTCCGCGTCGATGATCGCGGCCGAGTTGCGATACACGCCCTTCGCCTGTCGCTCGAAGATGGGTACGATGAGAACGATGCCGAGGTCTTTGGCGACTTTCTGCATCGTGTTCGTCGTCGGACCCGGGATCGGTTCCGCGATGTCAAACCGCTCGTGTCGCTGCGACTTGGCGAAATACGGCGCGTTGAAGAGCTCCTTGAGGCAAACGATCTGCGCGCCCCGCGTGGCCGCCTCGCGAATCCGCGGGATCGTCGCTTCGACGGTGAGTGCAATGTCGTCGGTCGCCGAGTCCTGGATGATCCCGACGGTGAAGGGCGCGTGCATCACGGAAACTTAGTAAGTCCGACGTGCTGATTGCTGACGCATGACCGGATTACGCGCGGACCAAGCCGATAACGACGTCCATCACGTTCGTCCCCGTCGGCCCCGGTTTGAACAGCGCATTCGCGGCCGACAGCGCGTCGTATGACTCGTGCGCCCGGAGGGTCGCCTCCGCGTCTTTTCCGGCGCTCCCAACCGCCGTCCAGGTGGACCCGTCGACAACCGCACCGGCGGCGTCCGTCGAGCCGTCGCGTCCGTCCGTGCCAGCGGCGAGCAGCGTGATGCCGCGCGCGCGCTCCTTGGCGTCCGACAAGAGCTTCGACGCGGCGAGGGCCAGCTCCTGACAGCGACCGCCCGCGGGTGCCGGACCGCGGAGTGCCACCGTGGTCTCCCCTCCCCAGATCAGGCAGTGCGTCGTTCCGGGCTCGGCCCGATCTCGAATCGACAACAGCGCGTCGGCGACGCGCGTCGCCGCCGTCGTCGCCGATCCGACGAGCGGCTGCTCTTGCAACACGGCAGTGAATCCCACTCGACGCGCGGCGGTAGCCGCGGCGTTCAGCGCGCCGGAATTGTTGGCGATGATGCGCGAGTAGACATGGGCGAACGCGGGGTGCGAGGCTTTCGGTGTTTCCGGAATCGCGCCACGCGCGGTGTCGAGCAAGTACTGCCGAAAGCTCGAGGAGATCTTTCCGAAGAGCTGCACGCGGTTCAGCAGCTCTATGACGTGCTGAACCCGTATCGGATCCGGAACGCAGGGACCGGAGCCGATCGAAGCGAGGTCGTCGCCGGGGACATCGGACACGGCGAAGCAGTAGGTCCGGGCCGGCGCGAGTGCCAGCGCCATGCGCCCGGCGGCCCAATACGAGAGACGCTTCCGAACCGCGTTCATCTCGTGGATCGCCAATCCCGATCCAAGCAGGAGGTCATAAAGCTGCGATAGATCGGATTCACTCATCCCGCGAAGCGGCGCGCCGATCAGACTCGACGCGCCGCCCGAGAGGAGCACGATACCGAGATCCCCTCCTCGCTTCTGCGTCAACGTCTGCTGAATGCGGGCGGCGGCGGCGAACGATCGCCGGCCAGGCACCGGATGATCGCCAATCAGCGTCGCAATTGTGCCCGAGGGTGCCTCACCCGGCTCCGCCGCCACGACGACTCCGCCCGCTACTTCCGCGAGTGCGCGTTGCAGCGTGGTGACCGCCGCTCCCGCCATCCCGTGCGCGGCCTTGCCGAACGCAAAAACCCAAACGCGGTGACGCCGTTCCAGAGGAACGCTCGCCACCGCGTCAGCGGTTAGAGACTCGACATTGGCGCCGGCGACAGCGGCGCAATAGAGATCGATCAGCTGCTCGCGGGCGCCGCTCACGGCGGCGTGGGAGCTCCCGCCGTCTGGTCGACGGCTTTTTCGAGTTCGATGTAGGCGTCTTGCGACATGACGTTGAACGGCGTCGTGCGATAGGCGATGCGTCCGTCCGGACCGATGACGAACAAGTAGCGCTGGTCGATGGCCCCACGCGCGGCGCCGTACAGCTTGCCGATGACCTGCCCGGAGTCGGAAAGGAACAGGCCCGGATAACTGGACTCGCGTGCCCACGCGGCGAGTGTAGTGTCGGGGTCGACGCTCACGCCGATCACGACGACTCCCTTTCCATTGTTGAAGAGCGTGGCGTACTGATCACGGTACGCCTCAGTTTGAACCGTTCAACCACGTGTCCGCGCCTTGACGAAAAACCAAAGCACGACAGTTTGGCCGCGGAAGCCAGAGAGACGGACCGGATCACGAAGCATTCCGTAGCGCGTCGCGGCGCGGTTGGTGAAGTCCGGAGCCATGTCGCCAACGGCCGGTATCGGAAGCGGCGGTGCTGCGGGAGCAGCCGTGGGCTGCTGAGCCGCGAGAGGCGCCGTCAGCATGAAAAGCAAACTCGACAGAACCAGCGATCTCGAGCGGTTGGCCATCTCGTCCTCCGAGGTTGTTGCCGCGAAGATACAGTTGCCCCACCAATAGTGGACAGGTGTTCGAGGCAACTTTCGAAACAGACGGTTAAGAGTCGGAACATGGCGTGCCTTACTAAGGGTCCGGAGGAAATTGCCATGAAGAACATCAAAATGCTCTTGCTCGTTCCGGCGGCGTTGCTTGCCGCGGCGTGCGGCCGAGACAACGCGAAAACCGACGACGCCCTGAAGAATGACTTGGCGCTCGCGTCGCAAGCGCAGCCCTATGGGGCTCAACAGTTCACGTCGCCCGCCGAAATGGGCTACGCGTACAACCCGTATACGGGCCAGTTCCAGCCCGTGCCGCAGCCGCAGGCGCAGGCACCGGTGGTCCAACGTGTCAGCGCGCGTCCGGCCAGCACAGTCCGGCGTACGTCGACTGCCCGCTCGAGCGGCACACAGGTGGTCTACCAGGAGCGTCGCGAGCCGGTCCGTCACACGAAGCGTGACGCGGCGATCGGTGCGGTCGCCGGTGCGGTGATCGGCGCGACCGTGAGCCGTGACAAGGTGAAGGGCGGCCTGATCGGCGCAGTCGCAGGCGGTGTCCTCGGCGGAATCATCGGTCACACGATCGACGTCGAAAGACCGTAGTACAAGAGAGCAGGGTGAAGGGGAGCAGGGAGCAGAACCGGATTCTGGTTCTGCTCCCTATTCCCTATTCCCTGCGCTCGCTGTTGTCTGGCCCGCTTCTCGCCTTTCTGCGCTGATATGGACAGCGAAGTCAAGGACTACGGGACTCCAGCTCGTGCGCGCCCGATGGCCGACGAACCGTTGGAGGATCGCGCCGACCGCAGACGCCGGCGTCTGATCGTCAATCGCGCATTCGGCGCGATCAAGGCGCAACACGCCGCGGAGCGGTCGTGGATCGAGGCGGTCGCCGAAGTGCTCAATGTCGTCGCGGCGTCCACGACATTTCTCGTGCTGCACGTGTTGTGGTTCGCGGTCTGGGTGTTCTGGAATACGGGGATGCTCGGCCTTCGCGCGTTCGATCCGTATCCTTTCGGGCTCCTGACGATGATCGTCTCGCTCGAAGCGATCTTCCTCTCGATCTTCGTGCTGATGTCGCAGCAGCGCGAGTCCACGATTGCCGAGCTGCGCGAAGAAATGTCGCTCCAGGTCGGGCTGCGTCTCGAGGAAGAAGTCACGAAGACGCTACACCTCGTCGCCGGCCTCTATACCCGACTTGGGCACAAGCTCGCGGAAGATCCCGAGCTCCACGAAATGCTGCAGCCCCTCGACGTCGAGTCGATCGAGCGAGAGCTGGTGCTGCAGATCCAGACCGCAACGCAGATGAGGAAGAATAGGTGATAGGTGATAGGTGGTAGGTGGTAGGTGGTAGGTGGTAGGTGGTAGGTAATAGGTGGTAGGTAATAGGTGGTAGGTGGCACCTATCACCCACCACCTACCACCTACCACCTATCACCTATTCTCATTCCTCTCGCGTATCGACCCACGCTTTCCATCGCAGCTCGAGCTCGGACAGCGTCCGTGGCGCTGATTGGAATTCCGCGATCATCTCGTTGAGCGTCCGTCCCGCGAGGTATCCTCGCCCCAGCCGGCCGAGGACGGCAGTCCCTTCACGCTCCACGAGATATCGCCCGAACGTGCTCGATTGGGCCGCCACGATCCGTGTGGCTTCGTCCGCTTCACCTCGGCGGGAGGGGTCCACGAGGGAGTCGGCCGATGTGGGACGAACGAGCAACAGGAGGTCGCGGAAGGGCAACCATTGGTCTCGCTTCTCGCGAAGGTACTCGAGATCGTTCGCGAACGAGCCGGCCTCTCCGACGAGAAGAATCACAGCAGCGCGATACCACAAAGGGAAGCGCTCGAGCAACGAATCGGAATGGAACCCGTCGGCGTCGAGCTGCTCGTGCGCGAAGCGCGCCAGCATCACGCGTGCGGCCGTCGGCGCGATCGGCCACAGCACGCCACCGTAGTCGATGCCGCTATAGCGCCGGCGCGCGCGCACGCTGCGCGGCCGCGCGTACTCGACGACGGTGAAGCCGCGCTGCCGGAAGGGGCGCAGAGTGGCGCTGTCGAGGTGCACGACGGAGTCTCTGAAGAGAACGAAAGCGAGACGAGGCGCGCGAGCGGCGAGGTGTCGCTCGAACGCGCGGTACGCCCGGTTCAGTTGCTCGTAACCGTCGTACACGGCCTCCGAGTTCGGGCCGTAAACCTCGAACCGCTCCCCGCGATGGACGTTGACGGTGTCGCCAGCGAGCACGGTTTCTTCTTCGCCAATCGCATTGGCGACGGGAATTGGCTTATACCAGAAGCGGCAGCCGCTCATCATCGCGGCGGCGCTGAGCACGAACAGTTGCTTCAACAACACCGACTCAACGTCCGCCGACCAGTTGCCGCAGCACGTACGGCAGGATGCCACCGTTCTCGTAGTAACGCAGCTCTTCGGGCGTATCGATTCGGCACAGTACCTTGAACTCCTTTGGCGCTCCGGTGAGTGGCGAGAAGGCCCTCACGGTCAGGGGCGCGTGCGCGCGCAGCTTTCCCTCCAGCCCAAGGATCTCGTACGTCTCGAAACCGGTGAGGCCCAGCGAGAGCCGCGTCTCATCATTCGTGAACTCGAGCGGCAACACGCCCATTCCCACGAGATTGGACCGGTGGATGCGCTCGAACGACTCGGCGATGACCGCCTGAACTCCGAGCAGAATCGTGCCTTTGGCGGCCCAGTCCCGCGAGGAACCCGTCCCGTATTCCTTCCCGGCGATGACCACCAGGGGAACTCCTCTTGCCTGATACTGCATCGCCGCGTCGTAAATGAATACCGGGCTCGCGCCACGTTCGGTGGCGGTCCAGCCCCCCTCGGTGCCCGGAACCATCTCGTTTCGCAGCCTGATGTTGGCGAACGTGCCGCGCATCATCACCTCGTGGTTCCCACGGCGCGCACCGTAGGAGTTGAAGTCTTTGCGTTGCACGCCATGCTCGAGGAGCCATTTGCCCGCGGGGGTCGAGGGCGGGATGCTCCCGGCCGGTGAGATGTGGTCCGTCGTGATCGAATCGCCGAGCAGCGCGAGGCACCGCGCGCCCATAATCGGACGAACGCCCGGCGGTGACATCGTCATGCCGTCGAAGTACGGCGGGTTCTTGACGTACGTGGACGACGGGTCCCACGCGTAGGTCTTGCCCGTCGGCACGTCGAGTGACCGCCACTGCTCGTCGCCCTTGAAGACGTCGGCGTACTGTCTCTTGAACTGCTCGCTCTTGACGCTGCGCATGATTTCGTCCTGAACTTCCGCTTGCGTGGGCCAGATGTCGCGCAGAAACACCGGCCCATCCGTGCCGATGCCGAGCGGCTCCCGCGTGAGGTCCAGGTCCATGCGACCCGCGAGCGCATAGGCGACGACGAGTGGGGGCGACGCGAGATAGTTGAAACGGGTCTGCGGATTGATGCGGCCCTCGAAGTTGCGATTTCCCGAAAGCACCGATGCGACGATGAGCTTGTGCTCTTCGATCACCTGCGAGATCGGCTCGGGTAAGGGACCGGAGTTGCCGATGCACGTCGTGCAACCATAGCCAACGAGATTGAAGCCGAGCGCGTCGAGATCCTCCTGGACGCCCGCGGCACGCAAGTAGTCCGTGACGACCTTCGAGCCGGGCGCCAGCGAGGTCTTGACCCAAGGCTTGGTCTTCAGGCCTTTCGCGATCGCCTTTCGCGCGAGCAGTCCCGCGCCGAGCATGACGCTCGGGTTCGAGGTGTTCGTGCAGCTCGTGATCGCCGCGATGACCACGGCGCCATGGTGCACCTTGAACGCATGGCCGTTGTACTCGCAGTGCACGCCGCTGTCCGGATGCACCGGATTGCTCTCGTCCTCGAGAACCATGACGGCGGCGGTCTTCACCGGGTCTTTGGACGCCGCGGTCGCTTTGCGCACCTCGGCGACCCCCGCAAGCGTTCCCATCTTCTCGAGGTCGGCTTTCAACGCCGCGAGGTACATGGTCTTGGCGTCTTTCAACGGGACGCGATCCTGCGGACGCTTCGGGCCCGCGAGCGACGGCTCCACCGTGCCGAGATCCAGACTCAGCGTGTCGCTGAAGGTCGGGTCGGGGGTGTCGTCGGTGCGGAAAAGCCCCTGCTCCTTGGTGTACGCTTCGACGACGTTCACGTGATGCTCGGGACGGCCCGTGAGCCGGAGGTATTTCAACGTCTCGGCGTCGGCGGGGAAGAAGCCCATCGTCGCTCCGTACTCCGGTGCCATGTTCGCGATCGTCGCGCGATCCGCCAGCGGCAGCGACGAGAGTCCGGTCCCATAAAACTCGACGAACTTTCCAACCACTTGCTTCTGTCGGAGCAGCTGCGTGACGGTGAGCACGAGATCCGTCGCGGTCGATCCGGGCGGCAGCTTCCCGGAGAGCTTGAAGCCCACGACTTCCGGAATGAGCATCGAGACGGGCTGGCCCAGCATGGCGGCTTCGGCTTCGATTCCCCCGACACCCCACCCGAGGACGCCCAACCCATTGATCATCGTCGTGTGCGAATCCGTCCCAACGAGTGAATCAGGGTAGGCGAAGGTCTCACCATTGTCCGCGAGCGTGAACACCGTCTTCCCGAGATACTCGAGGTTCACCTGGTGACAGATCCCCGTGCCCGGGGGCACGGCGCGGAAGTTCCTGAGCGCGCTCTGTCCCCACCGCAGGAAGAGGTATCGCTCCTTGTTGCGCTCGAACTCCAGCTTCGTGTTGAGGAAGAACGCCGCTTCGGTCCCGTATTCGTCCACCTGGACGGAGTGGTCGATCACGAGGTCCACTGGCTGCAGCGGGTTGATACGCTCCGGATCACCACCGAGGCGTACGATGGCGTCGCGCATGGCTGCGAGGTCGACCACGGCGGGAACACCCGTGAAATCCTGGAGCAGCACCCGCGCGGTGCGAAAGGCAATCTCCCGCTCGACTCTCGCTTTGACGTCCCAGCGCGCCATCGCTTCGATATCGTCGCGCTTGACGAACGCGCCGTCTTCGTTCCGCAACAGATTCTCGAGGAGAATCTTGAGGCTGAACGGCAGCCGATTGCTGTTGCCGCGCGACGGTTCACGCAACGCGTCCAGGCGAAAGATCGTGTACGGCCGCCCGTCGACCTTGAGCGTAGCGCGGGCGCCGAAAGAGTTCTGACTCGGCATTCCGATTTCTCTAGAGGACATCTCGAATCTATCGCGCGAGATGGCTTTGCGGGAAACAACGGATTGGGCGGACAACTGCTGGCCGCGTAGTTTCCGCTATTTCCGCGTCATCCGCGGCCAGCAGTGACCGCGCTCATCCGGTGCCCTCGAATCCGCTCCAAGCGAAATGACCCGAACCAACCAGGATGTCGTCGAGCTTGCGGCCCGCCTCATGGAGATCGATTCCACCAGCGGCCGGGAGGGAGCCGTCGTCGATTGGCTCGAGAACTACCTCTCGGGCGCCGATTGGAAGGTCCAGAGGATTCCAGTCACCGCCGGCCGCGACGATCTGCTCGCGACGAGCGGCCAGAGTCCGCAGGTCACGTTCTCGACGCACCTGGACACGGTGCCGCCGTTCATCCCGCCGCGGCTGGATGGGGACCGGCTCTGGGGACGTGGTGCCTGCGACGCGAAAGGGATTGCCGCCGCGATGGTCATGGCCGCCGAGCGACTGCGCGAGCAACGCGTGCCCGTCGCGTTGCTGTTCGTCGTTGGTGAAGAGGTATCGCACGACGGTGCGGAAGCCGCGAATCGCGTTCCGACGACGAACCGGGTCCTCATCAACGGTGAACCAACGGAGAGTATGCTCGCCGTCGGCACCAAGGGGGCGATGCGCTTCACGTTGCGCACGCGGGGCCAGGCGGCGCACTCGGCGTACCCTCATCTGGGGCGTTCGGCCATCTCGGAATTGGTGCGACTACTCGTCGAGCTCGATACGCTCCAGCTTCCGCGCGATCAACAGTTGGGCGATACGACGATCAACATCGGGTTGGTGCGCGGTGGCGTCGCCGACAATGTCATGGCTCCCGAAGCCGAAGCCCGGTTGATGGCGCGCCTCGTAACGCCGCCCGAGGCGTTCGTCGACTTGCTTCGCGCATGGGTGAATGAGCGAGCGGAGCTCGAGATCGGGATCACGGTGCCGCTCGTGCGTCTCACCACACTGCCGGGGTTCAGCACCTCCGTCGCGGCGTACGCGACGGACATCCCGAAACTGTCGAACTGGGGAACTCCCTATCTCTTCGGACCGGGCTCGATCCACGTGGCGCACCGGGACGATGAACATGTGAGCGTCACGGAGCTGCGGAGCGCGGTCGATGCCTATGTTCGAATTGCGGAGCAAGCGCTTCGCGCTCGATAGACGTCAACAGCCACCAGATGGCTTGCTGTTTTCCTGCGGGCTATGCCGCGCCGACGGCTTTCGATGGCTTGGCGGCGGGCGAGTCGACGAGCTCCGCTGAGTGCGGGGGCGTCACGAGATCGATGCGGGTCGCGTCGATGGCGAGCGTCGGGCACTGAGCCACGAAGTCTCCATCGGCGGACGACCACTCGACGATCTTGGTGCGCGCGAACGCCTTGCCGCTGGAGTCGAGGCCGAAATAGGTGGGGGCGAGCGCGACGCACAAGCCGCACCCGATGCACTTGTCCTGATTGACGCTCAGCTCGACGCGCTTGCGCGGATAGATGCCGCCCGGCTGCTCGAGATACGCCTCGAAGTGCTCCAACGCCTTGGCGGCTGCGCGGTATCCCTCACGGATATTCTGCACGCTGTTGTTGAAGCTCAGCCAATCGCGACCCACTTTCGGGCGGATGAGCAGCATCGGCGGGCCGCTCCACTGTGACAGTGGATATTGCTGAAGCGCGTGCATCATGGTCATCGCCGAACGCATGTAGATCGACGCGAAGCCATGCTGCGCGACACCGGGGAGCCGTTCCAGGTCCGAGCTGCCGACATCCACGGCGATCACCATGTCCATGCCGAGGGAGGCGACGTGCGCGGGAAGGTTGTCGATGACGCCGCCGTCCACGCAGTAGCGGCCGTCCACCTGTCCCGGCGGAAAGAATCCGGGCAGCGAACACGAGGCGTATACCGCGTCTTGAATGCTCACGTCGCGCAACCCGGGAAGGCCCCACACGATCTGTGTGCCACGTTCGAGATCGACCGTGTTCACGAGCAACGGCGCCTGGGTTTCATCGAACGTCCCGGACGGCACCACGGCCGCGCAGAGCTCGCGCAACGGCTCTTCCATGTAGATGGATCGCGACTTCATGCGATCCAGCAACATTCCGAAATGATTGATGCGAAAGAGATCGCGCCGCTTGAGCGACTCAGCCCGTCGCGCGAGGTCGTCGGGCGCCATGCCGGCCACGGTCGCCGCGGCGACCATCGCGCCAATGCTCGTGCCGGCGTACACCGCCGGCCGAATCCCGCGCTCCTCGAGGGCCTTGAGGACGCCAATGTGCGCAAAGCCCTTCATGCCACCACCGCCCAGTACGAGGGCGATCTTCCGCCCTCCGCTGGCTCCGCCGCCCTGTTTGGATGGTGTCATCGACAGCTCCGTGCTCGCTACTGATGCCCGCGCGGCGCAGCCATGACGTGCCTCCGCTCGCTTGGTAAAGGGCGGCACGAGTCAAATGCCGTGCCGCCCAAGTGATGTACGCTCCAGCGACGCGGAAAGGTCCGGTACGGTAACAGGGACCACGTACGCAGGGTGCTACTGCAGATAGAGATAGAGGCCGTACAGAACCGCCACGGCACCCCCGATGATGAACAGCGATCCAACGGGTTCGTCGATCACGGAACCCAGCACGATCGCGGCGCCGCCTACGATCATCAGAGCGACCGACCTGTTCGTGCCGCTTCTGGCAGAGCGCTGCATGATCGCCGCGCTGTCCACCGGTTGGTGGTCGAGTCGACGGAACGCCGTCGTGGTCGCCTCGAGGGTAGGGCCCGCGACTCTAGCGGTGTCCCCATTCGTCTGCTGCGCACTACCCAATGACGGACTGGCCAGCGCGACCAGAATCAACGCGAGGTTACGAAGCCGTGCAAACATGATGTCTCCTGTCGGATGCCGTTGGAAGCGGTGAATAGAAATAACGAGTCCCTAGTCACCAGTCAGCGGTCACTCTAAAGTTGTACGTATGCGTTCAATTGTAGCCGCTGTAGCCGCACTTCTCGTTCCGTCTCTGCTGGCCGCGCAAGCGGGACGCGCCTCCGGAATTACGGCCGCCGAGATCGACGGCCATCTTCGGTTCCTCAGCTCCGACTTGCTCGAAGGGCGCGCACCGGCGACGCGCGGCGGCCGCTTGACGACGGAGTATGTCGCGAGCCAGCTGCGCGCGTTCGGGCTGCGCCCCGGCGTCGATACCTCGTACTTCCAGACCGTGTCCATCGACGTGGTGGCCGCGGATCGCTCGACGATGCGCGTGACGGCGGCTGACAAGGCGACGGCCACGCTGCGATATCCGGAAGACGTCGTCGTGTGGGCGGGCAGCGCGACCCCGAACAGCGCGGCGCGCGGTGAGCTGGTCTTCGTGGGGTTCGGCTCGGCCGCCCCCGAGTACACCTGGAATGACTTCAAGGACGTGGACGTCCGCGGTAAGGTGCTGCTGGTCCTCGTGAACGATCCGCCGGCACCCGCGTCCGAGCCGAATCTCTTCGGCGGACGCGCGATGACGTACTACGGACGATGGACGTACAAGTTCGAGGAAGCCGAGCGCCGCGGCGCCGCCGGCGTGCTGATCGTGCACACCGCGGACGCGGCGGGATACCCGTGGTCCGTCGTCGTGTCCTCATGGGCGACCGGCCAGCGCATGCTCCCCCGTCCGGCCGACCAACCACCGCCGCTCGGCGTGCGTGGTTGGATGACGGACAGCGTCGCGGGCGCGCTCCTGCGACAGGCCGGATTGGATTGGAGCGAGCTGCGGACGCGCGCCGTGGGCCGCGATTTTCGGCCCGTGCCCACCGGCATCACGCTCGACATCGGATTCCGGAACAGCGTTGATCACCTGCGCAGCGAGAACGTCGTGGGCATCGTCCGAGGCAGCGATCCGGCGTTGCGGGACCAGTACGTCGCCTTCAGCGCGCACTGGGATCATTTTGGCATCGGCGCGCCCGTGAACGGCGACTCGATCTACAACGGCGCCGATGACAACGCGTCGGGAACGGCGAACCTGCTCGCCATCGCGCGCGCGGCCGGCGGCGGTGCGTCGCCACGGCGATCGCTGCTGTTCGTGTTCGTGACCGCGGAAGAGTCGGGATTGCTCGGCTCCAAGTTTTTCGCGGAGCATTCGACGGTGCCCCCGGAACGGATCATCGCGAATCTCAACGTCGATCGCGGCAACCTCCTCGGACGCACGCGGGATCTGCGGGTGCTCGGCGACAATAAGAGCTCGCTAGGCCCATCGTTGCGGACGTTCGTCCGTCCGCGCGGGATGCGCTTGTCGCCCGACGCGCATCCGGAGCGGGGGTATTTCTATCGCTCGGACCATTTCTCGTTCGCGAAGGCGGGCATTCCCGCGGTCTCGATCGGCGCGGGAATGGATTTCGTCGGCCGTACGCCCGACTGGGGTCTCCAGCGGGACGCCGAGTGGAACGCGAACCGGTACCATCAGCCCTCTGACGAGTACCGACCCGACTTCGACCTCAGCGGCGCGGTGCAGCTCTCCGAGGTCGTGCTCGGGTTCGGACGGTGGCTCGCGAATGCACCGCGTGTACCGACGTGGAACGCGGACGCTGAGTTCCGGGCCGCGCGCACGACCAAGGAATGACACGCGCGCCGGGAGAAGCGGGGCTTGTCCGCGCTCTCGGCGTCTGGGGGCTCGCCGCCAGTATCGTCAACATCACGATCGGCGGCGGAATCTTTCGTGCGCCGGGGACCATGGAAGTCACCGGGCGGCTTGGCGCCGCCGCGCCGCTCGCCTACGGGCTCTGCGCCCTCGCCATGGCGTTCGTGGTGATGTGTTTCGCGGAAGCGGGAAGCCGTGTCGCACTCACGGGTGGACCCTACGCGTATGTCGAGCGGGCCTTCGGCGGCTTTGCCGGTTTCGCAGTCGGCTGGCTCCTCTGGGTCACTGGCACCATCGCGACAGCGGCCGTCGCCACCATCTTTGCCGACAGCGTGCTGCGCATGTTCGCGATTCCAGCGGTCCCCGGACGCGCGGCGCTGCTCGTAGGGGTTTTTGTGGTCGTCACGACGATCAACGTGCTCGGGGTGAGGCTGGGGGCACGGCTCAACATGGCGTCCACCATCGCCAAGCTTCTCCCGCTGACGCTTCTCATCGTGCTTGGCCTCGTCAAAATGCAGCCTGAGAATCTGACCTGGACATCGACTCCGGCGGCCGGGGATCTGATGCGAGCGTCGGTGTTTCTGATTTTCGTGTACGCGGGCATCGAGAGCGCGCTGGTTCCGAGCGGCGAAGTGAAGGACCCGTCACGGACGGTTCCGCGCGCGGTCTTCCTGGCGCTCGCGATCGTCACGGTTGTGTATGTCCTCGTACAGGTGGCGTCGCAAGGCGTCCTGGGCGCGTCGCTCGCTGGACGCAGTGCACCACTGACGGACGTCGCTGAAGCGGTGATGGGACCGTTTGGGGGCGCCATGCTCGGCGTCGCTGTCGTGCTCTCCACGTTTGGCTATTTGTGCGGGATGATCCTCGCGATCCCGCGAGCGCTCTTTGCGTTCGCGCGCGACGGCGTTCTTCCCGCCGCTCTCGCGGGCGTCCATCCGCGTTTTCACACGCCGTGGATCGCGATTGTCGTGCAGGGAGTATTGTCGCTGATCCTCGCGCTGAGCAGCGGCTTCGAGCCGCTGGTCATCCTCGCGAACGTCGCGGTGCTGTTCGTGTACCTGGGCTGCGCGGCCGCCGCATGGCAGCTCAGACGCAAAGGGATTCGTGATGAAGGGGACGCCACCGTAAAGCCGGTCCCGGGCAGCAGCTTTGCGGCTCCTCTCGCGGCCATCGTCATCATCGCGCTGCTCACCTCGGTGACCGCGGACGAATGGAAGGTGAGCGGCGCTGTAGCCGCGGTCGGAATGCTCTTTTACTGGTTTGCACGGCTGCGCACGCGGCGCGAAGTCCCGGCCGAACACGCCCGCGAGGAGCACGCGGGCACCCGACCGGCGCCACAGGCGCCGCCGAGTACGAATGTCTGACCCACTCCTGGCGTATCGCAGCGAGTTTCCCATTCTCGAGCGCAGCACCTACCTCGTATCGAACTCGCTCGGCGCCATGCCCCGCACTGTGGCCGATCGGCTCGCGGAGTACGTGGACGACTGGGCGGAGCTGGGCGTGCGCGCGTGGTCGAAGAGGGGGGGGTGGTGGGAAATGCCGGTGAAGGTCGGGGACGAGATCGGGCCGCTCATCGGCGCCGCGGCCGGCGAAGTGGTCATGACGCCGAACGTCACCATGGCGCAGGCGTCGGTGTTGTCGGCCCTCGACTATCCCGCGCGGCGCAACCGGATCGTGATGACGGCGCTCGATTTTCCGTCGGTGAGCTATGTCTACTCGTCGCTCGCGACGCGGCTCGGCGCGGAGATCGTCGTGGTGCCCGCGGCGCCGGACGGCCTCGGCGTAGAGACCGACGAGCTCCTGGCCGCGATCGACGAACGCACGCGACTTGTTGCTATTTCGCACGTGCTCTTCCGCTCAGCGCAGATCATGGATGTCGAGGCCGTTTGCGAGAAGGCACATCGCATGGGCGCGCTCGTCTCACTCGATTCGTTTCACGCCGTCGGCGTCATTCCCGTGGATGTCCGCGCGATTGGCTGCGACTTTCTGACCGGTGGCGTGCTGAAATGGCTGTGCGGCGGACCGGGGGGCTGTTTTCTCTACGTCTCGCCGAGCGTGCGCAATCGTGTGGCGCCCGCGCTCACCGGCTGGCAGGCACACGCGCGGCCATTCGATTTCGAGGCGCAGATGGACTACGCCACCGACGCCTTTCGCTGGTTGGGTGGCACACCCGTGATTCCCGCATTGTATGCCGCCAGCGAGGGACCGAAGATTCTCCGGCGCGCCGGCATCACGGCAATCCGCGAGAAGAGCGTCCGCCAGACGAACCGGCTCATCGAGCTCGCGGATGCTCGCGGCTACACGGTGCGCGCACCGCGCACTGCCGCGCGTCGCGGCGGAACGGTGGCCGTGGACGTGCAGCACGCCAACGAAGTTTCCCAGTATCTCCTCGCGCGCAACGTGCTCGTGGACTATCGGCCGGGAGCCGGCATCCGCATCGCTCCGCATTTCTATACGGCGGACCAGGAGCTCGAGCTCGCGATGGCAACGATCGACGAAGCGCTGACCACGGGCGGGTGGCGCGAGTTCGAACAGCGACACGCGGGGGTCACCTAGCGGCATGCGCTCGCCATCGGCTCGTCGGCTGCGGCGTCAGTACGCCAACGTGAAGTACCCGCTCGTGCTGCTTCGCTTCGAGGACGGGCACGAGATTCACCTCAAGAAAGGCGAATCCAAGGGTTTTGACGCGTTCGTCGGCGAAACCATCAAGATCGTGGCGGTGTGGGATCCTACCGCGCGGGACCGCGAAGTGATCGCAGTGCTCAAGGCGGAACAGTTAGAGGAAGAAACATGACACGACGCTCTTTGCAGCTGCTGCTGGCGCTCCTTCCCGGTTGTGCACGGGCGCAGACCGCGCCGAGGCCGGCGTTTGCGCGAGCGGACACGTCCGCGCTGCACCGCACGCTCGATTCCCTCGCGCGCGGCCATCGGGGCATCGTTGGATACACCGTCCACAACATCGATACCGGCGAGCGGCTCGAGCTCCGCGGCGACGAGACGTTTCCGACGGCAAGCCTGATCAAGGTCCCGGTGCTCGTCACGTTGTTCGATCTGGTCGAGAAAGGAGACATTGCCCTCGACGACCGCATCACCGTGCTCAAGATCGACAAAGTCCCGGGCTCCGGTCAGCTGCAGTTCCTGCACGACGGGCTCGAGATCACGGTGCGCGATGCCGCGTGGCTGATGACGACCATCAGCGACAACACAGCGACCAATCTTCTGCTCGACAAGGTTGCGATCCGGCGCGTCTGGCAGAAAATGGAGGCGCTCGGCCTCCCGCACTCGAAGATCCACTCGAAGAGCTTCCTGCGGATGACCAGCGTCGCGATGGACAGCTCGGTCAAGTACGGACTCGGCGTCACGACGCCAAACGAGATGGCGCGCCTGTTCGAGCTGCTGGCGAACGGCAAAGCGGTGAGCGCCGGCGCTGACTCCGCGATGCTCGACATCCTGGCGCACAACACCGACGGCGAATCCATGCAGCGATTCGTCGAGGGAGTACCGGCGTCGCGGAAGACCGGCGCGAACGACAGCATGCGGACGGAATGCGCGCTCTTCCGGCTCCAGTCGCGCGTGGTGGCATGTGTGCTCACGAAGGAGAATCAGGACCAGCGCTGGGTCGTCGACAACGAAGCGCAGCTGACGATGGGAAAGATGGGACTGGCTATCGTCTCATCGTGGCCAAAGGCAGAGGTGAAGCCGTAGGGGCACACAACCTGCCCTTTGCTTCGGTGAAGCATTTCGGAGCAGCCTAATGGTACGGACGGTCTTCATAGGCGCAGCGCTAATGCTCGCCGCCAATGTGGCGAGTGCGCAGATCACCACTTACGTAGCCCCACCTCGGCCGTTGGCACCCAGCCCGCTAATGGTCGCGGCGGCCGATTCGGCTCGCGGCGACTCTTTGGCTCAGGCCGCTATGACCAACATGAAGGTCTGGGTGGATTCCGCCGCGGGCGTGTCCATTCCAAGCCACGTGGGTGACTCGACGGTGGCGGATCCGGGACGTCCGGTGGTTACCACTACCTTCGAGGACGGCTCGGTTGCGCCCGCGACGGCGAGCGCGCTACCAACGTTGGCCTTACTCGGGGCAATCGTCTGCATCGTCGGGGCGATCCTACTCGCTGCCCGTCACCGCGTGTCGCCGTGATCCTGCGACGCCTGATCGGCTATGCGCTCTTCTGCGCGGGCGGCGCGAGCGTCGCCTACGCCGGCGGCCGATACGCGGTCGGCGCGTGGAAACAGCAGGAAGCCCGACGATCCTGGGAAGAGTCGGAGGCGCGTGCGGTCGTCGCTCTCGCGCGTCGCATGCTCGCGATGGACAAGGGCAGCGCGCCTCCCATCGCGCCTGGCGCGCCAGTGGCGCGGCTTCTGATTCCACGCCTGCGGCTGGACGAGATCGTCCTCGAGGGCGTAGACGACAACACGCTCAACGCGGGTCCGGGTCATCTGCCGGGAAGCGCTTACCCCGGAGAACGGGGCAACGCCGTGATCTCGGCACATCGTGACAGACACTTCGCGCGGCTCGGCGCCGTCCAAGTCGGCGATACCGTCGTCACGGAGTCGGGTGCGAATCGCCAAGAGTGGGTGGTGATCTCCAAGCGCGTCGTCGACGCCGATGCACCCGCGCTCTTCCGCACGACGGAGGAGACACTGACGCTCACGACGTGCTGGCCAATCCGCTACTTCGGCATCGCGCCCGAGCGACTATTGCTGACGGCGAAGCCGGTGAAGGGACGAGCGCGGGAAACTCCCTCTGTCGCGGCCGCCAGCGTGACGTAGTTTGGGGCGTGCCCGCGGCGCCGCTCAGTTCTCACATCCGCGTTTTGCCGCACATCCGCCGAGCGCTCGACGCCGGCAATCCTGTCGTCGCCCTTGAAAGCTCGGTTTTCGCTCAGGGGCTTCCGGTTCCCGCCAATGCCGACGCAGCCCGGCGCATGGTTGCCGCGGTGGAAAATGCGGGAGCGGTTGCCGCCATCACCGCTGTCGTCTGTGGCCAGCCCGTGCTCGGACTCGAGCCCAACGAGCTCGAACGATTCCTGAAGCGCGACGGCATTCGTAAAATCTCCGCACGCGACCTAGGGTCGGTCGTCGCCGGGCGCGGCGATGGCGCAACGACGGTCGCCGCGTCGTTGGCGCTCGCGTCCATGGCGGGCGTCGGCACGTTCGCGACCGGTGGTATTGGCGGCGTTCATCGTGAGATCCCAGGCGCGATGCCGTCGTCATGGGTACGCGACGAGTCAGCTGACCTCCAGGAGCTGGCTCGCACGCCCATGGTAGTCGTATGCGCTGGCGCGAAATCCATCCTCGATCTGCCGGCCACGTGGGAGCGGTTGGACACCCTCGGAATTCCAGTTGTCGGCTTCGGCACCGACGAATTCCCCGGCTTCTTTGCCGCGACAACGGGGATTCGCCTTGCCGTCTCCGTGGATCGCGCCGAACAGGTCGCGCGCATCGCCGCGGCGCATTTTGGCCTGGGTCGCATGCAAGCGGTTCTGGTTGTGCAGCCACCGCCCGCTAATGTTGCTCTGGATGCCGAGGTGGTCGATCGCGCGGTCAGGACGGCGCTGAAGCGGGCCGGCCGGGAAGGAGTGCGTGGCGGCGAAGTGACGCCTTATCTCCTTGCGGCGGTCTCACGTGAGACGGGCGGGAAGACGGTGGATGCCAATCTCGGACTTCTCGAAGCAAATGCGCGTTTAGCTGGAGAAATTGCGGTGGAGATGGGTGGTAGGTGATAGGTGGTAGGTGGTAGGTGGTAGGTGGTAGGTGGTAGGTGCCGCGCCGGTGATGCTGGTCACGCGCCCCATCGCCCACTACCTACCACCCACCACCTACCACCTAGGATTCCAATCATTGAACTTCGCTGTGGCATCGTGGTAGTATAGGCATAACCTCATGAGCCGGAGGCGCTAGCACATGCCCACCCCCTTCCTGAGTTCTGAGGAGTACGACGAGCGCGCCCACCAGTTGTACAACGAAGGCCAGTACGACGAAGCGCTTGGGGTACTTCGCGAGGGACTCACGCTCTATCCCAGCTCGGTAGAGCTCCACGTTGGAGTGGGGTACGCTCGTCTCGCTCGCGAAGAGTATGCTTGGGCCCGGCGTGCTTTTGAGGAAGCGCTCGTGCTCGAGCCCGAGCACGAGGACGGACTCGCGGGCCTCGGTGAGACGCTGCTCAAGTTCGGCCTCGAGGAAGCAGCGCTCCGGTGCTTCCATCGGATCCTCGAGCTCGGATACACCGACGATGTCGATCTCGTCCTGCAAGTGGGACGTTCCCTCTTCCGGGAGGCCTCTCTTCGAGACAGCCAGCCGCTCTTCGGAGAAGCACTGCATTTCTTCGAAGCCGCGGTCGAACAGACGGGCGAGTCGGCGGAGGCCGTTGCGTGCGTGGGGTACGCCAAGCACCGGCTGAGTGACGACGACGGGAGCATCGCATCGCTGCGCAAGGCGCTGCAGCTCGACGCCGATCACAGCGAGGCGCGCATCTACCTGGCGAACCTTCTCTACGACCGTGGGGAGTTCGAGGGGGCGCTGTACCACTTCGAGCGCACGCAGCCAGAGGATCACTGGGACGAGCTGGGAATTTGGCGCCTCATCGAGCTCAAGCGCGCGGTCTATAAGCTCGAGGAAACCGATCCCGAGCTGAAGCCTTGGGACGAGCGGTTGGCCGAGCTGAACGAAGGGCTGGACGACATCGACGAGCTCCTGATGGAGCTCGAGCCCTCGAAGAATGCGCTGCAAAAGGCCGATGATCCGGAGATGGCGCGCAATCAGCTGGAGCTCTTCGGCTCGCTGCTCACTGGACTCGTCGAGCGCAAGGAGGACGAGGCTCATCATATCGTGGCGTCCGACGGAATGGCGTATCGCGGCTCGTGGGATGAGATCGTGACCAGAATGCGAGACGCTGATGCCGAGGTAGCGGAACACACCGTCGAGGAGTACATGCAGCGGACTGCCCGCCGCGTGCTCACGGCTACCGGGATTCAACTCCCGAGTCACGACGCCGAAAGCTTCATTCGCGCCAGTGCGCGGGCGGGGTTGCTGAGAATAGTACGGTAGGTTCTGGTGCTGGGTTCTGGGTGCTAGGTTCCACAGCAATTCCTCGGAACCTGGCACTTCGTGTTTTTGTAACACCTGGCAGCTAGCACCCAGCACCTAGCACCTAGCACCTTTCAGCTCATGAACCGGCAAGCACTGGCGGCTCTCGACGGCGCCCGGCCCGCGATCGCCCGCCTCGATCGCTCACGTCACGCCGAGGAGCTGGCGGCAGATCTGATCGAAGCGTGGTCCGGAGTCGAGACCGCCCTTCGATCCTTGATTGGCGGCACGCCATTGGGCGGACAGCAGTTGATCCGAGAAGCGCGACAACGCCAGCTGATCACCTTCGACCAAGCGAACGCGCTCGCGGAGTTCCAGGCGGCGCGCGAGCGATCGCAGGACACGTCGTATCATCCGACCGACGCCGACATCAGCGCCGCCCGTGAGGGCTTCTTGAAGCTGGAGGCGTCGCTCATGTCGACTCCGGCCACGGAGCGTGGCGGCGCGACGCCTGGGGAGGCGATGTCCACCAAAGGCCTCCGGCTCTCACCCCTCGGTACCCCTCAGCCGGTGCCGATGCCGTCGGAACGAAAACCTTGGGTCATCCCGGTAGTCGCGCTGGTCGTGGTCGCAGCGCTCGGGCTCGCCGCGTGGATGCTGTTCGGCCAACGTGGCGACCCGTCGCTCGACCGCGGCGTCGCGTATTGGCAGGGCGGCCAACGCGAGCTCGCGGTCGCCGAGTTTTCCCGTGCGGCGCGCGACAATCCCAAGAGCGCGCTCCCGCACGTGTATTTGTCGCGGATGGCGCGTGAGGTCGGCAACATGACGCTCGCGGGACAAGAGGCGACGCTCGCCGTTCAAGCGGAGCCGAACAACGCGATAGCGCAACGCGAAATGGCTTCGTATCTGCTCGCGGCGGGGAATTACGAGCTGGCTCGACGATTCTATGTGCGGGCGTTGCAATTGAGTCCCGAAGATCGGATGGCGCAGGGATTCCTCGGGTGCGCGCTGATCAAGCTCGGACGGTTCGATGAGGGCATGCGATGGATGAATCGCGCGGGACAGGGCAGCTGGAGCAGCTGCGCGCCAGCGGGGGGCCTCGGAGCGCCGGGCACGATGCCGCCCGCACTACCGCGCTGATCGAATTCCGGGAAGTCGGCCACACATATCGCTCGCTCTTCGGCCGCAACATTCGCGCGGTCGAGAGCTTCTCGCTCACCATCGGCGAGAGCGAGGTCGTCGGTGTCGCCGGCCCGAACGGCGCCGGCAAGAGCACGCTCATATCGTTGCTGCTGGGCTACCTCGAGCCGACCGACGGAAGCATCCGCATCGCGGCCATGAAGCCGCGCGCGTTCGTCGAACGCCACGGCATCGGCTACCTGTCCGAGCTCATCGCGATTCCTCCGCGTTGGAAGCTCGAGGAGGCACTCCGGCGGTACGCGATTCTCGCGGGAATTCCGCGAGACCAACGCGAGGCCCGTGTCGCGCGCGCCATCGAGCTCATGGGGTTGGACGAGCAGCGAGGCAAGCGCGTCAAGCAGCTCTCGAAGGGCAACCTCCAACGGTTGGGTCTCGCGCAGGCGCTACTGCGCGAGGAGCAGGTGATCATCCTCGACGAGCCGACGCACGGCCTCGATCCGGTCTGGACGCAGCGATTTCGCGACGTCGTCGAAGCGTTACGCCGGCCGGGGCGCGCAATTTTCATCGCATCGCACAATCTCGACGAGCTGCAGCGCCTGGCCGACCGCGTCGCCATCATCGATCGCGGCCAATTGCAACGCATCGTCGAGCCGAAGGGACTTCAGGGCGCGTCCATCGCGCCCTATATCATTCACGTGCAAGGTGAGGGGAACATTGTCCCTTCGGTTTTCCCCGGCGCCAGGGCGCGGGGAGTCGGTGAATATGAGCTGCCGCCACTCGATCTCACGACGCTCAATGCCGGACTCTCCCAATTGCTACAGCGCGGCGTACTCGTGAGCAGCCTCCGTCCAGCGCACTCGGTGCTGGAGCAGCACTTCAGGG
Source organism: Gemmatimonadaceae bacterium (assembly GCA_040902075.1). Taxonomy (GTDB): domain Bacteria; phylum Gemmatimonadota; class Gemmatimonadetes; order Gemmatimonadales; family Gemmatimonadaceae; genus DASPMP01. The sequence continues at coordinate 18,436 of JBBDXZ010000010.1, read as the reverse complement.
AGGCCGTGGGCGAATGAGCACCGGTGCAAGCGAGAACCGGCGCGCGCGCCTCGTGGAGTACGCCCCATGGATCGTGCGCGATTACATGATGAACCAGGGACCCTCCACCGCGATCGTCGTCATGCTGATTGGCGTGATGACGGTCGGGTCGGCCCTGGCGCTCGCCGGCGACCGCGCGCAGCTCGGCCAGGTGCCCGAGTTGCTCGCCAACCGCATGCTGCAAGCGCTGATGGAGCCGCTGGTGTTTCTCGGGTCGTTCTTCGCCACGAATGGAATCGTCGCCAACGACCGAAAACTGGCCTACTACCGCTTCCTCTTCGCGAAGCCAGTCAGCCCTCCGCTCTACTACGCGATCACCTTCGTGCTGTACGGAATCGGACTGCTCGTCGTATCGCTCGCCCTGAGCGGCCTGTGGGCGCTGACGGTTCGCCCGACGTTCTCGATCCGGCTGTTTCTGGTGATCGCGCTCATGTACGTCGCGTATGGCGGAATCGGCTTCCTGCTGTCGGCGGCATGGCGCTTCGACTGGCTGTCGCTCGTCGCCGTCCTTTTCGTCGCGACCGTCGGATGGAGAATCTGGGGAGACGCCGAAGGGATCAGACACTGGCTGCTCTACCTGCTGCCCCCGGTGCATCGCGACGACGAGTTGTACGCCCTCGTGGTCAACGACGCGACTCGCCGAATTCCGTGGGGCTCCATCGCATGGCTGGGAGGATACGGGCTCGCTTGCTTCTTCCTCGGGATGCTGGTTGTGCGCAAACGTCCGTTGGGAACCTCGTGACCTGACGACGTATGATCCTTCGGCTCCTGGCACGATGACCCTCATCGATCCCGCATCAGTTCACAAGCGGACGCTGTCGAATGGCCTGCGAGTACTCGTCCGCCGCGATTCGTCCGCGCCCGTCACGGCGATCGTGACGTATGTGAATGCCGGCTATTTCGACGAGTCCGACGACGTCGTTGGCATCGCGCACGTCCTCGAGCACATGTTCTTCAAGGGCACGCCAACCCGCGGCGTGGGCGAGATCGCGCGTCAGACCAAGGCGGTCGGCGGCTACCTGAACGCCGCGACGATCTATGACCACACGCTCTATTACGCGGTGGTCCCCGCCAGCGGCTTCGTGCCGGCGCTCGAGATTCAAGCCGACGCGTATCGAAACTCGCTGATCGACGACGATGAGCTGGCGAAAGAGCTCGAGGTCATCATCCAGGAAGCCAAGCGCAAAGTTGACAATCCCTCGGCGCTCGCGATCGAGAGCATGTATGAGCTCTTGCACGATCGCCACCGCATCCGCCGCTGGCGCATCGGACGGGAGGAAGGACTGCGGCGGCTCACCCGCGCCGACGTGGTCCGTTTCTACCGCACCTTCTACGTGCCGTCGAACACGGTGCTCGCCATCGTGGGCGACGTCGAGACCGAGTTCGCCTTCGACCAGGTCGCGCGCTGCTATGGAGACATTCCCCCGGCCGAGCCGGCGCGATCGCCCGGCCCCAGCGAGGAAGGGGCCCCGGGTTTTCGCTACGGCGAGCTGTCCGGTGACATCGCACAGACGCAGCTCGCTTTCGGCTGGCGCACGCCCGGCATGATCCATCCTGATAGCGCCCCGCTCGACATGCTCGCCACGGTGCTCGGCGCCGGACGGGCGTCCCGACTCTACCGGGCCACGCGCGAGCGAAAGCTGGTCTCGAGTATCACCGCCTTTAATTACACGCCACGCGATATCGGCGTCTTCGCGATCCAGGGTGAAGCGCCGCCGCACCGCGCCGCGGAAGCGCTCGAAGGCACGTGGGATCAGCTGCGACGCGTTCGCACCGAAGGCGTTGGGGTGTTGGAACTGGAGCGTGCGAGGCGCATTACCGAGTCGCGGTGGGTGCGCCGGTTCGAGGACATGGAAGGACAGGCGACCTATCTCGCCGAATGGGAAGCGCTCGGCAACTGGGAGTTGGGCGAGAGGTACTTCGAGCGAATGCTCACCACGCCAGCCGAAGAGATGCGCGAGCTCGCGCGCCGATACATCCGCGAGGATCAAGTGGCAATTCTCACTTACCGCCCGGACCAATACGAGCCGATTGCCGCGAGCGGCGAGCAGATGAGGACGCGTCTTGCCCGGGCGAAGGCGCAACCGCTCGACCCGACTTTGGAAGTGGAGCGTCCCATACCGGCGCCCGGCATACCGCGTCCCGCGCGGGAGCGCTCCGAGGCGGGCGTCCATATCTACCGCCTTCCCTCGGGCGTACCTGTCCTCATCAAGCAGCGACCTGGCTCCCCACTGCTGTACGCCGGGCTATTCGCGCTGGGGGGACCGAGCGCTGAACACGAAGAGATCGGCGGACGCACCCTGCTGATGGCTCGCACCGCGCTGAAGGGAACGACGCGCCGCACGGCGGTGCAGATCGCCGAGGCCGGAGAGCTCCTGGGGGGCAGCGTCGGGACCGTGGTCGGCGGCGACAGCGTCGGATGGACGATCTCCGTGCCCGTTGCGCATGCCGCCGCGGCCATCGAGCTCCTCGCCGACGTGGCGCAGCATCCCACGTTCGATGCGCAGGCGCTGGAAACCGAACGTGCGGTTGCTCTCGCCGATCTCGCGAGCCTGCACGACGACATGTACCGCTTTCCGATGCGGCTGGCTACGCAGGCGGCGTTCGCCGGCCATCCATATGGTGTATCGTTGCTCGGCACCGAAGCATCGCTGCGCGGGCAGACGCGCGCCGATCTCGAGCAGTGGCACTTCTCGCAGATCCTCGAGGCGCCAAACATCATCGCCATTGTCGGGGATGGAGACTTGGAGGAGCTCGCGGGAATCGTGAACCGTCACTTCCGCGAGGCGCGGTTCGCCGCCCCCAAGCCTCTCGCGCCGCCGCGCTGGCCCGATCGTTTGATCGAAAAGGTCGAGCATCGTGAAAAGGCGCAGACGGCGCTGGTCATGTCGTGGCCGGCGCCCGCGCGCAACGACGAGGCGCGATTCGACGTCGCCATGCTCAGCGGCATCGCGAGCGGCCTGGGCGGCCGGCTGTTCGAGGAGCTGCGAGACAAGCGGTCGCTGTGCTACACCGTGCAAGCGTTCGGCAGCGAACGCCGAGTCGCGGGAACGTTCAACGCCTACATCGCCACGTCACCGGAAAAGGAGACCGCCGCGCGTGAAGGCCTGCTGGTGGAGCTTGGCAAGCTGCGCGCGGAGTTGGTCACGGCCGAAGAGCTTCGCCGCGCGCAGACGTACGCCATCGGCGTTCACGCCATCAGGCAACAGAGCGGCGGCGCGGTGCTCGGAGAGTTCGTCGAGGCGTGGATGTTCGGGTCACTGCACGAGCTCGAGGACTACGAGACGCGAATTCGCGCGGTGACACCGCATGGAATCCGCGAAACCGCTCGCCGCTTTCTCGAGCCGCACCGCCGCGTCGAGGGGATCGTGCGCGGCGTCGGCAAACAGGTCTGACGAGTCCACGTATCGGCTGATCCGAGTCGCGCGCATCGTTGCGTCCTGTCGCGCGCGGTCAATGAGTGCCGGCAATTGGCGCTTGGGGAGCGACGAACGTTTCGCGCACCGCCCTGACTGCGATGCGCACTCTTGCAGCCACCCTGCGGTATCGGCTATTGGGCGCGCGCACGCCCATCGATTGTCCGTAATCGTTCGCTTCCGTCACGACGAGTCCGCGCACCTGCGTATGGGCCGTGGCCCACGAAAGTGCCGCCCAGATCGCGCGGTCCTGGCTGGCCTCACCGTGCGCGAGCGGGTACCCGCCGGCGCCAAAGACCCATTGGGGCTTTCGCGGCGGATGCGCGCGCATCCAGCGATCGGCGGCGCGAAATCCGGCGTCCATGCTGCGGGCGCCCAGCCGCGTCGGGTAGAACGAGAATCCCACCACGTCGATCGGCGATCCGGGCGCGGCCGCCCACGCGTACAGCGTGCTGTCGCGCGCGTCGAACACCGATGCCCCCAATCCCACGCGGGTCCGCGGTCGCACCTGTTTGACGAGCGCCGAGGCGCGCGTGTGGTACTCCTGCCACGTTTCGACCGGCAACCGGCCGAGGATGCGCGCACCCATGCCATACGGCTCCTGTGCCGGGATCAGAATGTCCGGGCGCAGTTGCGTCAACACGCGCCGAATGGTCGCCAATCGTCGCTCGGCATCCAATGGGACTCTGCCAAGCTCGGGGAGCAATTTGCCGCTGTATCCGATCGTCGCGATGACGACCAGGGACTCGCGTGGCACCGCGTCCAACGTTCGCGCCACGGAGTCGATCGCGAGTGTGCTGGCTCCCGGCACGAAGACCACGTTGACCACGTTCACCTCCAACCACTTGATGGTCTCGAGATCGGCGCGCGTCGACGCAGCCGACGGCGGGCGCTCGATGTCCGGAAACGCCTTGAGGCCGACGGCGAATCCGTTCGGGCGTTCGGTGAGACGATCGTCCGCATGGCTGTCGTAGCTCTCGAGTGCGACGTCGGCGCGCGGGATTTCCGCGACGATGAGACCGAACCAGGCGAGGCCGAGCGCGGCCGCCGCCATCCGGAATCCGCCCGTGAGCCGGCTCAACGCGGGGAAGGCAGGCGCGATCAGCGGCACGTGCAGGAAGAAGGGCGAAGTGATCGCGGCTTCCGTGGTTGCCAGTGCCAGCGCGTCCACCTGCGCGGCCATCACGACGAGGAGTGGGCGCGGGAGGTCGTACCCGTGCGCCGCGAAAAAGCGCGCCACCGCGGCGATCGATAGCAACACGTCGTAGAAGGCGATCGGATAGCCCCAGAGAGGGTTCACCAATCGGCGCGAGATCGCGTACACCGCCTGGATCGTGAACAGAACGACCGTCGCGGGCCATACCCAATCGATCGTCGCGATCGCGCGGCCGGTGATGATCGTCGTGCTCGCGACCGCCACGATGAAGGCGGGGATCATCAACAGCCCGGCGAGACCCGTGACCGCCGCGAACGGCTTGGTCGCCTGTCGGAGCTGCGCGATGCGCCCCGCCAGGACCACGTTCCAGAGTATGATGACCAGCGTCAACGCCAGATGCGCCGGCGCGAGCCACGGTTTCATTTGTTCTCAGTTCAGAGCGTCTGCCGGGCCGTCCCAGAGCAATAGCTGTACTAGCGATTACTGCTTGAGACGCGCGCCGGTAAGCTGCGCGATCGCGCTGAGCGTCGTCTGCGCCGCGTTCAGCCCCAGCCGGAAATCCTTGTCGCTGAAGGTGGAGTACAGGTCGGTCGGCTGATGCCAGTGCGGATCCCATCCCGAGCCGATCTGTGCCCCGCGCTCGTTCTCCCGCAGCGAGATCGACGCGACGAGGTCCTGGAATGGCGCCGAATCCGTGTTGGTCATGTGCTGGCCCACGGCCGCGGGATAGTCCGTCGCGTACCTCTCGTTCGAGAGCTGGAAGAACGACGCGAGCTTCTGCGACTCGGCCGCGAACTTCGAGCTCACCTGGAATTCGATGTTCACGTCGGCTTCCGGGCGCTGCTCCTTGCTGAGGGTTCCATCTTCCTTCGGCATGCCGTGGTCGAAGAGCATCATGTCGTGCTGAATCATCCCCAACCACTTCGGCTCGGGATATTTGCCGGAGCCCGCCGGCTCTTCTTTCCCCTGGAGCCCCTGCCGTTGCGCGACGTACGCGCGCGACCCGTTGAGCCCCGTCTCCTCGTTGTTCCAGAGGGCAAATCGGATCGAGCGATCGGTGGCGACGTCGGGCATGCTGAATACGCGCGCCAGCTCCATGACCAACGCGGTGCCGGAGCCGTCGTCGTTCGCGGCTTCACCCCAGCCGTGGCCGTCCATGTGCCCGCCGATGATGTACATCTCGTCGGGACGCGTCGAGCCGATCTTCGTGCAGTAGACCTCTTCACGCGGCCCAGGGGTCGTCGGTTGCGCGTTGAGCGCGCGAAGCTTCAGGTCGGGTTGGCGCAGCGAGTCGTTGTTTACTCCGGTCCGCGCACGCGTGCCGCGAAGGCGCGCTCCCCCCGATCCGAATCTCGCTGGAGGTCTGGGTGCGGCCGAGGTGGCAGCGGGTGTGGCGGCGCTCGCGGCCGGACGGGCGGCGCGGACCGGTGGTTGGAAGTCGTACTTGATGCGCTCCGTATTGGTGCATCCGTACGACTTCAATTGGGCTTCGATCCAGTCGACCGCCGCGCGATTTCGATCCGTACCCTGCCGACGATCCCCGAACTGCGTCAGCCCTTTTAGGGTGGCCTTGTACCGCTCGAGATCGAGTCGCGCCACCAGCAGTCGGACCGGATCGGTCAGCGTATCGCTGGGCGCTGCGGCGATGACCTGTGCCGCAACCGATGAGTTGACGGCGACGAGAGCGCAAACGGCAAGGACGAATCGAAGACCGGCAGGCTGCTGCATGGTTATTCCTCGTTGCGGACGGACGTCAGAACATGCTCATCGCGAGGAATGAGCGGAGCGAGTCGTTCGTCGAGCGGAGCCGTCCCGACAGCAGACGCACGCACGCCCACAATACCTTGTACGCCATCTCGCGATTGAAATCGAGCAGCATCTCGAAGTCGGGCCGAGTGATGGTCAGCAGCGTGCATCCGCCATTCGAGATCGCGTGGGTCGAGCGCTCACTGCGGTCGAACACCGACATCTCACCGAAGAGCGCGCCTGGCTTCAGAATCGCGAGCGCCTCCTCGCCGCTTCCGGGGACGTCGCGGCTGATGCGCACTTCCCCCTCGACGATCAGGTAGAGCCGGTTGCCCGCCTCTCCCTCGCGGAAGATGTACTCACCCGAATTGAACTTCTCTTCCTTGACCTTTTCAGCAACCTCGCCGAGCTCGGTGTCGTCGAGGTCCTTGAAGATCGCTACGTTTTTGAGCAGCTCTGGGGCGGAAGCCATGTGTCTATGGTAGACCCCAAACTATTCCGTAGCAAGCGTTTGTCGTAGCGACTAGGTTTTTCGCCATGCGCGCACTCTCCGAGCTGCGCAGCCTGCCGAACCTTCTGTCCATTTCCAGGCTCGCGCTCGCGGCGGCATTTGTCGTTCTCGAACGAACGGACGTACGCATCGTCCTCGTGATGGTCGCGCTCGCGACCGATTACCTCGACGGGTGGATTGCCCGTCAGTTCGGCCCGATGACGCGCACGGGCCTGTTTCTCGATCCATTCGCCGACCGGGTGTTCGTGCTGGTGGGCGTCTCGGTGTTCCTCTTCGAGGGGACGCTCTCGACCTGGGAATACTTCGTCATGATCTCGCGCGACCTGATGACCGCCATTGGCTTCCTGGTGGCGCGGACGATGCCGTCACTCCGGGCCGTGGCGTTCCAGGCGCGCTTCCCGGGGAAGCTGGTGACGGTACTTCAACTCGCGACGTTTATCGCCATTCTGATCCGGCCGCGCGCCGCCGAGCCCATGATCCTCGTGGTGGCGGTCGTTTCATTGTGGGCCGTCGTCGATTACACCTGGATGCTGCACAAAGCGCGCGCGAAATGAGGCGCCGGCTCGTCGTGAGCGCGGCTGCCTTTTTCGTAGGGACTTCGCTCCACGCCCAGAGAGTCCAGCCGGAGCTGCGCGTGGAGGTGCTTGGCCCCAAGCCATACTTGATGGCACCGGGTCTCGGCGCCGTGATTCCGATCGGTTACTACGTGCGCGCGGGGGCCGCGGTCGGCTATCTGCCAACCGATATCAGGCTCTCGAACCGATGGCACGCCGATCTCATCACTCGGCTGACGCTCGACCCGTTTCGCGAGCAGCGCTGGGGATTATCGGTCGGCGGCGGCCTTAGCTACCATCGGCGGCGCATGTCCCTGGCGGTGATCGCTGACCTGGAAGGGCCTGAAATGCGCGGCTGGCTCCCGGCGTTTCAAGTGGGATTGAGCGGCGGATTCCGCGCCGGACTGATTCTGCGACGCGCGGTGCCGGGCAGACGTTAGGCGCTCGCGCGCGCCTTTGGTGGTTGTGCGAACCGCTCGCCCAACTTGCGCAGGTCTTTCACCTGGACCTCGCCGAGCTCGGGATACCGCTCCGCGAAATACTTCATCGTTTCGTCGAACCACTCGTGCTGGTGCTCGTTATCGGCACCTACGACGCCACACGTCATGATATGCTGAAACAGCTCATCCCGCGCTTGCTCGAACGCCGTTGGATTGGCTGAGGCGTTCTTCCTGGACTTCGGCTTGGCCATGTACCTGGTAGGAGAAGAATGACACACAAATGTAACGGGCCCACTCAATCGATCACAGTTTCCACTGCACTCTTAGGCTCAAACCGTGCCTCCCGATCCCCGCGCGCCTATGAAATCGAGAAGGAGATTGCTGAACATCTCGGGCGTCTCCTCCGGCACCAGTCGGCCGGCGGCCGGTAGATGCACCAGCTTGCTGCCCCCGATCGTATTGGCCAACTGATCGCCGACTTTCGAGCTCACCCATTGGTCCTTGTCTCCCCAGATGACGAGCGTGGGGTGCGGTAGCGCACGAAGATCGATTTCCTCCATGTCATCATTGGTGACGAATCGGGCGGTTCGAAGCAGATGATCCACGCCGTCACGTCCGACATAGGGAGCGAGGTATCGCGCGACCAGCGGCTCGGGCATCTTGGCCGGGTCGCTCACACTCCGGCGCAGGAGATCCCGGAGTAGGGGCGCGGCGCCCATGATTCCGCGCGAGATCCGAAAGGCGAACCGGGCGGTGTTCTTCTGCAGCGACTTCACGTCATCGGCGGGGATGTCATCCAGCGCGATGGGATTTACCAGAATGAGCTTTTCGACGCGGTCGGGGTGGGCTGCCGCGAACCGCAGCGCGACGGCGCCGCCGAGGTCGAGTCCAACCACCGTCGCGCGAGCCATCCGCAACGCGGTGAGCGCCCGGTCCAGGTATTCTGCCTGCGCGGCGATACCGTAATCGGCGTCGATCGGCCGGTCCGACGCGCCATAGCCGAACAGGTCCACGGCGAAGGCCGTCAGGTTCGCGAGGGCTATCGACGGACCGACGTTGCGCCACACAAAGCTGCTCGTGCCGAAGCCGTGCACCAGAAGGACCGCTTGGCCTCCGAGTCCGTATCGGTCTACGTGCAGCGAGCCCGGTCCGACAGGCACTCGTAATTGATCGGCGTCGATGGGACGTTTCCCCCGTTGAGGCTGACTGTAATAAGGCGCATTGCTTGCGCAACCTCGATACCGCTAGCTTTTGTGGAGCGCCGCGTCCATCAACGATGGCAGTATTTCCGTCAATGTCGCAGCCGGAACAGACTTATGGTGAAGGGCGTGCGCGCAACCTCGAGGCGCTGCTGAGAGCGCTCGCGGCACGCATTCAGGAGCTCGACAGAGAAGGCCGCTTGCTCGGGGAGGCTGGCGAGTTGATGAAGCTTACCGGCGACGTTCGGAGCGAACTGTTCCATTATGAGGTTCGCGTTACCTACGACACGCCAGAAATCGCCGAAAACCGCCGCATTGTCTCCGAGTCGAAGAACGAAAAGGACAGCAAATGGGAAAAGAACGAGTGGAAGCCGGACGAGGAGGAGGACAAGGAGTGGTGAGTCCCGGAAGCGGAAAGCAGAAAACAGGGGCGGGTCAAGCTCGGGGCAGCGGATCGAGTAGCGGCGGCAGCGGAGGTAAGGGAGGTCGCGGAAGACGCGGGTTCTATATCCTGCTCGGGGGTTTGGCGGTCGCCGGGATCGCGACGCTCTCGTACATGTCGGTGGCGGCGAAGAGTACTGTGTCCCTGGTCGATGCGACATCAGCGCCGATTCCCAATCAAGGGCATGTCATGGGCAGTGATGCCGCGCCGGTCGAGGTAGTGGAGTACGGCGACTTCGAGTGTCCCGGCTGCGGCAGCTTCGCAACGCTCGCCGAGCCTGATATCCGAACGCGATTGGTGAACACCGGGTTGATTCGCTTCCGCTACGTGGATTTCCCCTTGAGCATACATCCCAACACATTTGCCGCCCACTTGGCCTCATGGTGCGCTGGAGAACAAGGGAAGTTTTGGGAGATGCACGACGCAATTTTCATGAATCAGGATCGCTGGAACACCCAGGCTACGCGTCGGCCCGAACGCGTCCTCGAGGGTCTCGCGAGACAGGTTGGCGTGAACGCCGAGCAGTACGAGTCGTGCATGGGCAGCGGGAAATACGTCCCACAGATCCGGTCCAACGTGGACGAAGGATCGAAACGGGGGGTGAGCGGCACACCCACATTCTTCATCGGGAGTAAGCGGATTGCGGAACCCCTCACGTACGACGAGTTCAAGAAGTACGTAGACGAAGCGCTGGCTGAGGTAATGGCCAGGCGCGCCGGCGCGACAAGCCCGAAAACGCCCGCGACAAAGACGCCGGTGACGAAAGCGCCACGATGACCCGTCGCATGCTGACGGCGCTCGTCGCGCTGTTCGGCTTGTTCGTGGCTCTCTACCTGGCGCTCTACAAGGCCGGCGTCATCGGGACCTTGGCGTGCGGCGCGGGCAGCTGCGAGACGGTACAGCAGAGCCGCTGGGCGACATTCCTCGGACTGCCCGTGGCCGCGTGGGGCGTCGGGTACTATGCCCTGGTCTTTGCACTCGCCGTCGCCGGCGTGCAGGATCGTTGGGCAGAGTCGCGCGGACTTTCGCTCGGGCTCCTGGTGCTAACGGGGTGGGGCGTGCTGTTCTCGGCGTGGCTCACCTACCTGGAGCTCTTCGTGATCAACGCCATCTGCCGCTGGTGCGTCGTTTCGGCGGTGATCGCGCTAGTGCTGTTCGTGCTGGCGATATGGGACTTCAAGGCAGGTGGTAGGGTCGAGGTGATAGGTGATACCACCCCACCTAACACCTAACACCCTATCACCTATCACCCATCACCTATCACCTATCACCTATCACGCCCTCTTTATCGTCCGCTGCCTTCCCGCGGCATCTGATGCCTCGTTGAGCCGAAGGCGCGGACGATCCTCTTCCGCTTCCAGCGCGCGACGGCGATAGGGGACCAATTCCTGACCGAGCACGACCAGCGTTCGCGTCGCCACGGTACTGGCGAGGGGCTCGGGTATCGCCATTTCACGCACATACGTGTCGATCGCGCGATCGAACGACATGTCTTCGGCCAGCACGTCCACGAACATCAAAGCGTTGTCCACGTGCGACCTGACGATCGCTTCCTCGGCGCGCGCCAGCGCGAGGCGCAACCGACGCTCGGCAGCGGGCTCGAGCTTGCGAGAGAAGATTCGTTCCGGGAAGAGCTTTTTCCACCAAGTTTTGATCGACATGGCCTTCAGAGGGTGCGGGGTACCGGGTCAGCGTGCAGGGTACATGCCGCGCTCCCGAACGCTGAGCTGTCACCCCGAACGCTAGGATTCACTGGCTTCGTACTGGTCTTTCAGTGCGTTCACCACGTTCGGATCCGCGAGAGTCGTCGTGTCCCCCAGAGCGCGGCCCTCCGCGATGTCTCGCAACAGCCGGCGCATGATCTTGCCGGATCGCGTCTTCGGCAGATCCGCCGAGAACAGGACGTCGTCTGGCCGCGCGATCGCTCCAATCTTCTCCGCCACGAAATCTCGCAGCTCGTCCCGGAGCGCAGCGCTCGGCGTCATCCCCTCGCGCAACGTCACAAAAGCGGCGATGGCCTGCCCTTTCAGCTCGTGCGACCTGCCGACGACCGCAGCCTCCGCGACGGCGGGGTGCTCCACGAGCGCAGACTCCACCTCCATGGTTCCGATGCGGTGTCCGGCGACGTTGAGCACGTCGTCCACTCGGCCGAGAATCCAGTAATAACCTTCCTCGTCTTTCTTCGCGCCGTCCCCGGGAAAATACAGGTCTTTGCGTCCCGGCCACTTGGTGAAATAGGTCTGAACGTAACGGTCGTCGTCACCCCAGATCGTGCGCAGCATCGACGGCCATGGCCGAGTGAGCGCGAGCAGCCCGCCGCCGATCGTGATCTCATTGCCTTTGGCATCGAGCAGGGCCGCGAAGAACCCCGGCAGTGGAATCGTCGCGCTTCCCGGCTTGGTCTCGACGATGCCCGGCAGGGGCGAGATCACGATCGCGCCGGTCTCCGTTTGCCACCACGTATCCACGATGGGGCAGTGTCCTTTTCCAATTTGCTCGTGATACCACATCCAGGCTTCGGGGTTGATAGGCTCGCCGACGGACCCGAGGAGCCGCAAGCGCGACAGGTCATGTTTTGCGGGATGCTTGTCGCCCCATTTCATGAATGCGCGAATCGCCGTAGGCGCCGTGTAAAAAACCGTGACGCCGTGACGCTCGCAGATGTCCCAAAAACGGTCTTTTTCCGGCCAATCCGGCGCGCCCTCGTACATCATGACGGTCGCGCCGTTCGCCAGCGGTCCGTAGACGACATACGAGTGGCCCGTCACCCAGCCGATATCCGCGGTGCACCAGAAGACGTCCTCTTCCTTGAGGTCGAACACGACCTTCATCGTGTACGTCACTCCCGCCAGATAGCCGCCGGTCGTGTGGACGATCCCCTTCGGCTTTCCCGTCGTGCCGGACGTATAGAGGATGTAGAGCACGTCCTCGGCATCCATGTGCTCGGGCTCGGAGTCCATGTCCGCATGCTGCATCAGCCGATGCCACCACTGGTCGCGCCCCTCCTTCATCTCCGCGAATGCTTCGTCTCCGGCGGCGCCCGCACGGCGCTGCACCACCACGACATTTTCGATTGATGGGCAATCCTCCAGCGCCTTGTCGGAGTTTCGCTTGAGAGGAACGATCTGTCCCCGGCGATAGCCGCCGTCAGAGGTGATCAGGAGCTTGCACTTCGAGTCATTGATCCGGTCGCGCAGCGATTCGGGCGAGAAGCCACCGAACACCACGGAGTGGATCGCGCCGATGCGCGTGCACGCGAGCATCGCAATCGCGGCCTCCGGAATCATCGGCAGATAGATCGCGACGCGATCGCCGCGTTTGATCCCGAGCTTCTTCATGACGTTCGCGAACTTCCGGACCTCGACGTACAGGTCCCAGTAGGTCAGCGTGCGACGATCACCCGGTTCGCCTTCCCAGATCAGCGCCGCCTTGTTCCGGCGCGGACCGTCGATGTGCCGGTCGATGCAGTTGTAAGAGACGTTCAGCTTCCCACCGACGAACCACTTCGAGTGCGGGGGCTTCCACTCGCAGATCGCCTTCCATCGCTTGAACCAATGAAGCTCGTCCGCCTGTTCGGCCCAGAACGCGTCGGGATCGCGCGCGGCTCGCTCGTAGATCGCCCGGTCGCCCACGACGGCGGCGCGCCGGAACTCTTCCGGCGGCGGAAACTTCCTGTGCTCCTGTAATAAGGCGTCGATTTCGGCCATGCCGGAAAACTAGTTGCCGGTGGTCGGGCGCAACGAGTTCGCGAGCGCGATGGTCTCGGGCGAAGGCTCGGCCTCGAGCTCCTCGCGCATTCGTGTGGCGAACTCTTCGTACAACCGGAGCGCGCCCGCCCGATCCCCGATCCGCGTCAGCATGGTCAGGGTCCGCCTGAGCACCCGTTCGTCATCCCAGGAATACCGAACCGCGCGGCGGGCCATCATGCCCGCGTCCGTCAGCCGGCTGTCGCTCTCGAGGGTGCGCGCCAAGCCCCACGCCGCGGCGGCGGCCCGCTCGCGGGCGGCGCCGCGCTCGTCATCCAGCCATCGCTCGAACTCCACGCACTCGGCAAGATGGAAGCCTGCCAACAGCTCTCCGCGGTAAAGCTGCACCGCCTGCATCATCCGTCCATTGTCGGCCGCCGCCGCCAGCTCGATGACATCGCACCACAGGGGTGGAACGGCGAGACCCACTTCTTCATCACCGCGATTGCGGAGCGCGTCGGCGCCCAGCGCCGACCGCAGCATGTGAAGGGCCTTGCGCAGGGCCGTCCGCGCGTGCGACTGATCGAGCTCCGGCCAGAGCAGCGCAACGATCCGATCGCGTCGCTGCGGCCGTTGTTCCGGTGACAACGCGAGAAACGCCAAGAGGGCGGTGATCTTGGGCTGTGCGAGCAGTCGGTCCGCGACTCCTCGCTCGATTCCACGCAGCTCGACGCCGCCCAACAAGAACAGCTCGATGTTGTCCTTCCCGCGCTGGGCCATCATCTCCTCGACCGAGTCCGCTCGCGAAGCTACGACACCCGTGCGCGGACTGCCACCTGGGGAACGTCCAGGGAACGGTATCGGAACGATGCGTTCGTAGACTGGGGGCAACTCAGGAGGCTACAATGTTCCGCGCTCGGATTCTGGTCCTCGGCTGTGCCGCTGCAATGATGGTGGCGTGTAGTGACAGCAGCATCGGGCCCCGCCATCAACCGTACGACGACGTGCAGACTTCCTCGGGTTCCGTCCAGCAGCTGGTGGGCATCCTGGAGATGGTGGATGAGACACAATTCGGTGTGCGCCAGCCCAACCGCCTCGTTGCACTCCTGTGTGGGTGTGAGGAGCTGGCGATTGAGCTGGGTAAGGAGATTCGCGTCTGGGGGCACTTCAATCAGGGTGGCCAGTTCGCCGTCACAGGCTATGAAATCCATGGCGAGGAGCCCGAGGAGTCCGATGAACCGGCTGCGCTCCGGGTCGCGCCCGTTCGGTCGAAAGTCATGCCTCGGAATGGTCGGCTCCGGTAGCTGAAACGCCGCTGCACCAGGGATGGCGCGCCGCCGCATCTATTCTTGCGGCGGCGGCCGAGTACAGTAGAGCATGCCATCCGTTGCTCTCCTCGGCGCGACCGGGCTTGTCGGCAAGCACTGCCTCGATTTTCTCGCGACCGATCGCGCGTTCGAGCGCGTCGTGGTCCTGTCTCGCCGGAAGTTCGGCGAAGCGACGGCGCCACGCGTCGAAGGACACATCGTGGATTTCGGGCGCCTTCACGAGCGACCGGAACTGCTCGGGGTGGACCAGATCATCTGTTCGCTCGGCACGACGATCAGGGCGGTCGGCGGATCAGAGGCCAGGTTTCGCGAGGTCGACTACGGGATCCCGCTCACAGCAGCGACGATCGCGTTGAGGCAGGGCACTCGGCATTACCTGCTCGTGAGCGCGCTCGGCGCGGACCCACATTCGCGCATTTTCTACAATCGCGTGAAGGGCGAGCTGGAGGATGCGTTACGGACCCTCGGTTTTCGCAGCGTAACGATCGTTCGGCCATCTCTGTTGCTCGGCGACCGCGCTGAATTCCGCCTCGGAGAAGAAGTAGGGAAACGCTTCGGCTGGCTGTTGCCGGGAAAATATCGGCCCGTCAAGGCACGTGACGTCGCGAAGGTGCTGGTCATGTGCGCCAAGAAGGACGAGCCAGGAATGCACATCGTCGAGAGTGACGAGATCCGGGAGCTAGCCGGCGCCGATTGAGGCGCCGCGAGGCGCCAAGGCACGCGCTATCTTTTTCGCAACATGCCAGAGCCAGCGCCAACCGTTCAGGCAGTCGCTCTCCGCAAGAGTTTTGGACGGCGCGCCGCCGTGGCTGGCGTAGATTTCGCGCTCTCCGCGGGCGAGTGCCTGGCGGTATTCGGGCCCAACGGAGCGGGGAAGACGACGCTACTACGCCTCGTTGCGGGCCTCCTCAAGCCAACCGCAGGAAGCACGACTCTCAACGGCGCGGACGCGCGGCGTGATGCGAACGTGCGCGCCCACGTGGGCCTGATCTCACATCAGAGCATGTTGTACGCGCCGCTCACCGCGCTCGAGAACGTGGAGTTCGCCGCGCGGCTCTATGGCCTGGCCGACCCGCGCGCGGCCGCGCGCGCGGCGCTCGAAGCGATGCGCATCCTCGACCGTGCCGGCATTCCCGTGCGAACACTCAGCCGCGGGCTGCAACAGCGTGTCTCGATCGCCCGCGCCATGGTCCACGAGCCCACGGTGGTCCTGCTCGACGAACCGTACTCCGGTCTGGACGAGGCCGGAGCGGGAACGCTGACGTCGCTGCTGAACACGTTGCGTGACCGCGGCGCCACGCTGCTCGTGGTGACCCACAACGTCGCCGAGGGCCTCGCACTGGCCACCCACGCGGCCATCATGACCGGTGGACGGTTCGAGAGATTCGAGCAGCGCCGGGACGCGACCGGGTTCGACGCGCAGCGCTTCACGTCCGAGTACCGCGAACTGGTCGGGGTACGGCATGTTGGGTAGGGCGCCAGGTCTGTGGACGGCCGCGTGGTCGATCGCCCAAAAGGACCTCGCGATCGAGTTGCGCACGCGCAGCGCGTTCCTGTCGGTCGCGGTGTTCGCCTTGTTGGCGCTCGTCATCTTCTTCTTCGCGTGGGATCCGACGGCGGTGTCGCCCCTCGATCTCGCGCCCGGCGTCCTCTGGGTGACCTTCACCTTTGCGGCCCTGCTCGGACTCCATCGGTCTTTTGGCGCCGAGCTGCAAGACCGCGCTATCGACGCGCTGTTGGTGGCGCCCGTGCATCGTGCATCGATCTACATCGGCAAGGCTGTCGCCAATTTGATCTTCGTGTTCGCGCTGCTGCTGGTCGCCGTACCCGCGGTCGCGCTCTTCTACAACCTTCCGTTCGGTGATGCGATCGTCGCGCTCGGTCTCGTTGCCCTGCTCGCCGCGATCGGCATGGTTGCCATCGGAACCCTCTTCAGCGCGATGGCCGTCAACACGCGGATGGCGGAGCTGCTGTTGCCGATGCTCAGCCTGCCGTTCTTCGTGCCCATCGTGATCACGTCGGCGCAGGCCTCCACGCGTCTGCTCGCGGGAAGGCCATTCGCGGAGGCCTGGCCCTGGTTGAAGATCCTCATCGCGTTTGACATCGTGTTCGCCGTCGCGTGCACCGTCGCGTACCCCTATACCCTCGAGGAATGACAGGCACCGCCGCTCCGCTCTCGTCGCATCCCCGCGCACGCGCCAAACCCGTGTTCGATTGGCTGTTTGTACTCGCCGTTCTCGGCGTTCTTGGCGTGTTCGTACGGGTCGCCCTGTTCACGCCGTCCGAGCTGACGCAGGGCGACGCTCAGAAGATCTACTATATCCATGTCCCGGCGGCGTTGAGCGCGTATCTCGCCCTCATCGCTGGTGCGCTCATGTCGATGGTGTATCTCTGGCTCCACGATGAACGCGCCGATCGGCTCGCGGAAAGCGCGGGAGAGGTAGCTTTCGTGTTCACGAGCGCCGTGTTGATCACGGGGCCGCTGTGGGGAAAGCCGATCTGGGGTGCGTGGTGGACCTGGGACGCGCGCCTGTCTCTCACCCTGTTTCTCTGGTTCGTGACCGCGTCCTATCTGGTGCTGCGGAGCGCGGTGGACGAGCCGTCGATGCGGGCGCGCTACTCGGCGGTGCTGGCCGTGCTTGCGGCACTCCTCATCCCGTTCATCCATTTGAGCGTGTATCTCTTCCGAACGCTGCACCCGATGCCGATCGTCTTGAAGCCGGAACGGCCGTCGTTGCCGGCCGAGATGCTCACGACATTCACCTTGTCGGTGCTCGCGTTTTGGTTCTTCTGTATCGTGCTCACACGCGCCCGTTATCGCCTGGCAGTGCTGCGCGACGAGGCGGCGGAAGACACATGACACCGGACACCTCGGCGTACTATTACGCCGCGTATGTTCTTGCGAGCGCGCTCTACGCTGGCTACGTGCTGTCGCTGTGGTGGCGCGCCAGTCGATTGAGGAAATGAGCCACGTGCTGCGCATCGCCACGCGAGCCTCGGAGCTGGCGCTCCGTCGTGCTCGTGCTGTTCAGGCGATGCTGGCGGCCCGCGACGTCGAATCCGAGTTTCTCACTTTCCGAACTTCAGGCGACAAGCACTTCGAGGAACAGCTGCCCGCGGCGAGCACCAAGACTGTCTTCACCAGGGAGCTGGAGACAGCGCTCCTGAAAGGAAAGGCCGAGCTCGCGGTTCATGCGCTGTCCGACGTCTCGACGGACCCCGTGCCGGGTCTCACGATCGCCGGGATCGCCGCGCGAGACGATCCGCGCGACGTACTGGTATTGAATCGCTTGCTGGAAGCGACGTCCATCGCCGATCTGCCGCGCGGCACACGCATCGGTACGTCGAGCGTTCGGTGCCGATCGCTCCTGCGCGCGATGTTTCCTGACCTCGAGGTGGTACACCTTCGCGGCGATCTTCCCACTCGGCTGCACAAGGTGGATGACGGGCAGGTGCACGGCACCGTGGTCTCCGCCGCCGCGCTGCAGCGGCTCGGAGTCTCACAGGGCATCGCGGCCTTTTTCGAGCCACCCGCGTGGCTCCCAACCCCGGGACAGGGAGCGATCGCGCTTCAGATTCGGGACGACGACGACGTGACAGCAGAGTTGGTTCGACCGCTCGACGACGCGCGCGCGCATCTGGACACGTCCGCGGAACGGGCGCTGCTCGCGGCGCTGGAGGGCGGGCTGCAGTCGCCAGTTGGCGCGCTGGTCGTCTCAGACGGGGTCTCGCGCGTGCTGCACGGGGTCATCGGGGACATGCAGGGTCGTCAGTTGCTGCGCGCCGAGCTGCCGATGGACGATTCGCAGCCGGAGCTCGTGGGAGTGCGCGTCGCGAACGAGCTCCGGAGCAAGGGAGCGAGCCGCATACTGGATGCGCTCCGGGGCGCGACCCGCGTTCCGTCGCCACAGCCAGACTA
>JBBDXZ010000009.1:0-9306 GCA_040902075.1 Gemmatimonadaceae bacterium | reverse complement strand
CGTCCAATGCCGCCATCGGGCGGTGGTACCGCTACAGCATGCTCTCGCATCTGCTGGAGCCGAACGGGCATCTGTTTGCGGTGCGCACCGGGGACGGTCGCGACTACAAGGTTCAGGTGCTGAGCTACTACTGCCGAGGCCTCGACGCGGGATGCCTCACGGTTCGATACGCTCGGCTGGCCCCACCATGACCCCGGCTGCGGCCGAAGCTCCGTACTTCTGCGGATTCGCACGTCGCAGCGACTCTTCCTATTCTTAGGGCGTGCACATTGTCGTCGTTGGCGTCAATCACGCGAACCGTGCTCACGAGATACGTGAGCGCCTGACGTTTGCTCCGGGCGAGCTCGACGCCGCCCTCGCCGAGGTGAAGGCGGCTGCGCGGGAGGGGTTCATCCTCTCCACTTGCCAGCGCGTCGAGGTCTACGGTGTCGTGGGCCACGCGATGTCAGGCGCCGACCTGTTGCTCCGCTTTCTCGCGGATCGGAGTCAGGTCGATCTCTCTATGGTGCGCTCTGCGTGCTACGTCCATGTCGGGCCGCCAGCGGTCCGGCACGCGCTCCGAGTGGCAAGCGGCCTCGATTCGGTGGTTCTCGGCGAAGATCAGATCCAGGGTCAGTTCAAGCGTGCGATGGACGCGGCGAGAAACGCCGGGACGATCGGCGCCGTGATGGACCGGCTCGGATCCGCGGCGATCGCGTGCGGCAAGCGCGTTCGGACCTTCACCGGCATCGGCCGCCACGGCGCCTCGCTCGAACGGCTCGCCGTCCGCGCGGCGTCGGAGCGGCTGGCGGGACTGAGCTCGAAGCGCGCGCTCGTCCTCGGTGCGGGCGAATCTGCGTCGCTCGTCGTGCGACATCTGAAGTCTGCCGGAGCGCAGATCACCGTGATGAGTCGTTCGCTCACGCGCGCGCGCGCGCTCGCCGCCAGCGTCGCCGCCGAGGCGCGTCGGCTCGCGGAGCTGCCGGAAGCGCTCGTCGACGTTGAAGTGGTGTTTGCCTGCGCGTCGGCGCCCGAGCCGGTGCTCACGCCGGCCACCATCGAGCGCCGCCTGTCGCGTCCCGGCGAGCGCCGGATGTTGTGCGTTGACCTCGGGATGCCGCGTGGAATCGACTCCGGGCTGGAATCCATCGGCGGAGTTACAGTCGTCACGCTCGATCAGCTCGCGGCGATGGCTGAGGCACATTCGTCAGCGCGGCGGCAGCATATGCAAGCGGCTGAGCGCATCGTCGATGGCGAGGCCGATCGCTTCCTGGAGTGGTGGAACGCGCGCGGCGTGTCGGCAGTGATCGCGACGCTCAACGCGCACGCGGACGCCGTTGCGGAGCAGGAATTGGCGCGCGCGATGCCGCGGTTGCGGTCGCTCACGCCGCAGCAGCGCGAGGTCATCACGAAACTCGCGCATCGGATCGTGCGAAAGCTGATGCATCGGCCCATGAACGCGCTCAAGCACAACCCTGAAGCGGACAATATGGCCCGCGCGTTGGAATGTCTCTTTGGCGCATCCGGTTCTGTGGATCGCCTGCAGCAACCTCCCTCTCCGGTCGATGCGCACGTCGAGCGGTCGGCGTCATGACCGCCATTCACCGTCCCTTCGACGATGCCCGTGCTCTCCTCGGCTGAGCCAGGTGTTTTCGTTCGCGCCGCGCGGCGCGAACCCGCGGAGTACACGCCCGCGTGGTTCATGCGACAGGCAGGACGCATCCTGCCGGAGTATCGCGCCCTGCGCGAGCGCTGGACGCTCCTGGAGATTTGTCGTCAGCCAGAGCTGTGCGCCGAGGTGACACTGCAGCCAATGCGTCGCATGGCGCTGGACGCGGCGGTGTTGTTCGCAGACATCATGCTGCCGCTCGTCGGCGTGGGCATCGAGCTCGAGCTGGTGGACGACGTCGGGCCGGTCATTCTCGAGCCGATTCGTGACGCCCACCGCGTGGAAGCCCTGCGTCCCATCAATCCCGAGCAGGACGTTCCCTTCGTGCTGCAGACGATCAAGCTGGTGAAAGCTGAGCTCGCGCCAGCCCGAGGCGTTATCGGGTTCGCCGGCGGCCCGTTCACATTGGCGTCGTATCTAATAGAAGGGCGCCCCACAAGAACTTTCGCGCGCACCAAGGCGTTGATGTACGGCGCGCCGGACGTGTGGCACGACATGCTGGACCGGCTGACGGCGATCATGACCGAGTACCTGCTCGCGCAGATTCGCGCGGGTGCGGATGTCATACAGGTCTTCGACAGTTGGGTGGGCGCGCTTGCCCCCGCGGACTACGTGCAGTTTGTGCAGCCGTACTCGCGACGCATCTTCGCCGCTCTCGCGCACACCGGCGTGCCGACGATTCACTTTGGGACGAACACCGCGACGCTGCTCGCCGAGATGAGGAGTGACGGCGCGTCGATCATCGGCGTCGATTGGCGGCTGCCGCTCGACGCAGCATGGACACGCGTCGGCTTCGACAAAGGGATTCAGGGAAATCTTGATCCGTGCGCGCTGCTCGGCCCCGCCGATGTGATGGAACAGAAAGCGGCGGACGTGCTGCGCCGTGCCGGAGGCCGGCCGGGACACATTTTCAATCTCGGTCACGGGTTGTTGCCGACGACGCCACTCCAGAACGCGATGCGCCTCGTGGACTTCGTACATGAGGAGAGTTCGCGCCTTGTTGCCGGCGAAGGAGCGTTGCGATGAGCCGGGGCGTCCTCTTGATGGCCTATGGCACGCCGGAGAGTCCAGACCACGTCGAAGCGTACTTCACGCACATTCGCGGTGGCCGCGCGCCGAGCGATGACGCGGTGCACGGGCTGCAGCGTCGCTACCAGCTTGTCGGGGGACGCACGCCGCTGCTCGACATCACGAACGGCGTGCGAGATGCCCTCGAACGCGAGCTCGACGCGCGCGGCAACGCCCATCGCGTGTACGTCGGCATGAAGCACTGGCATCCGTTCATTGGCGACGTGGTGCCCCACATGGCGGCGGACGGTGTGACGGAGGCAGTCGCCTTGGCGCTCGCGCCGCACTACTCGCGGATCAGCATCGGGGGCTATCGCCAAGCGTTGGACGCCGCGCTGGCGGGAATGGCGCATCCACCCTCGATGCGATTCATCAACAGCTGGCACGTGCACGACGGATTCATTGATCTCATCGCGGAACGCGTGATCGAAGCGCTCGGCCTCTGGGCGATGGCACCACGCGCCCAGGTGGTGACCGTGTTCAGCGCCCACAGTCTGCCCGAGCGCATCCGCGAGTGGGACGATCCATACGAGGAGCAGCTGCTGGAGAGCTGCAGGGCCGTCGCCGAGCGCGCGGGAATCAACAACTGGCACTTTGCGTGGCAGAGCGCAGGCGCAACGGGGGAGAAGTGGCTGGGACCTGACATCTGCGATGCCCTGGAAACGATCCATGCTGCCGGCTCGCGGTACGTGCTCGCTGTCCCGATCGGGTTCGTCAGCGATCATCTCGAAATCCTGTACGACATCGACTACGAGGCGAAGAGAAAGGCCGCGTCGCTCGGAATGACGTTGCGTCGCACGCGCATGCCGAACGTGGATCCGGCATTCGTGAACGTGCTCGCTTCGGTCGTCACGGGTGCGACGTCCGCCGCCGAGCTCGCGTCATGAACAATCGCGAGACCGTTCTTGGCACGCGCGGGAGCGCGCTGGCACTCGCCCAGACGGAGATTGTGTGCAGTGCGCTGCGCCTGCTCGAGCCCTCGGTCGCGATTCGCGTCGAGCGCCTCAGGACGACCGGGGATGTGCGCAGCGACGTTCCGCTGTCACAGCTGGGGCGCGGGATATTCGTGACGGAGATCGAGAGCGCGCTTCGCGACGGCCGCATCCACTGCGCTGTGCACAGCGCGAAGGACCTTCCCTCAACGCTCGCCAGCGATCTGACGCTCGCCGCGTTTCTGCCGCGCGCCGACGCGCGCGACGTGGTGGTGTCGCGTCACGGAACGCTGCGAAAGCTGCCGCCGGCCGCACGCGTCGGGACCAGCAGTCCTCGGCGCGCGTGTCAGATACGTGCATTGCGATCCGACCTCGAGCTGTGCGACGTCCGCGGAAATGTTGACACGCGCCTTCGAAAGCTCGCGAGCGGCGAGTTCGACGCGCTGGTGCTCGCGGCCGCCGGGCTCGTCCGGCTGGGTCGGAGCTCCGAAATCACGGAATGGCTCGACACCGACGCGGTCATTCCATCGGTGGGCCAGGGCGCGCTCGTGGTGGAAGCGCGCGCCGATGACGCCGCCACCGTGCGTTTGTTGCACCGACTGGACGACGCGCCGACCCGGGCGGCGGTATTGGCCGAGCGTGCGTTTCTGGCGGAGCTGGGAGCCGGGTGTCGTGCCGCGGCGGGGGCGTATGCGCGCGTCGAAGGCGGACAGCTCCGACTCGTGGCAATGATCGGCGCGCCCGACGGCCGTCAGGTTCGCGGCATTCGTGTCGGCCCGGTGGATCGGCCTGAAACGCTCGGCACGTCGCTCGCGCGCGAGCTGTTGCGGGGTGGCGGCGCCGCCTTCCTCGCACGGACGGACAGCGCGCTTGCGGGCAAGCGCGTTGCCATCACGCGGCCGGCAGAGCAGTCCGCGGAGCTCATCGCGCTGCTTCGCGCCAATGGCGCCCACGTCGTCTCGTGCCCCACGATCGCGATCGAACGCCTGAAGGCGACGACGGAGGTCGACGCTGAGCTCGGTGACCTTGGCTCGGTGGACTGGATGGTCTTCACAAGCGCCAACGCGGTGAACGCGGTAGCAGATCGCTTGGACGCTCGTGCGGTGCGGGTGCCGGCGTCCACGCGTCTCGCGGCGGTGGGCGGCGCGACGGCTCACCTGCTCGCTCGACGCATCCGCCCGGCAGAATTTATCCCGAAGCGATGGAACGCGGAGGCGCTCGCCGACGAGCTGCCCTTGTCCCAAGGCCAAACGATTCTGTTTCCTCGCGGCGACCTTGCGGGGGAGGTGCTTCCGTGCCGACTGCGCGCGCGCGGTGCTATCGTGCGCGACGTCGTCGTGTATCGCACCGTTGCGGGGCTCGGCGTGCGGGAGCTCGCATCCTGTGTGCGCAACGCCACCGTGGATGCGGTGGTGTTCACGTCGCCGTCGAGCGTGCGATTCGCGGCGGAGATTTTCACCACAGATCCAGAAGCGGCACCCGTTGAGCGGCCCGCGATCGTGAGCATCGGGCCCAGCACGACGCGCGCGATGCGCGAGCTGGGGCTGGTCCCCGATGCCGAAGCGGCCACGCAATCCGACGGCGGTATGGTGGAAGCGCAGGAGCGCTGCGTGACGGCGCGTGATCGGGCACCCGCACTCTCTCCGCCCGCGCATGTTTGAATGCCCCCCGGCCACTGATAGATCGTGTGAGATCTCCGCGCGCCCGCGCCGGTTGCGCCGCACCGAGGCGCTCCGGTCGATGCTCGCCGAGTCCCGTTTGAGCGCGCGTCAGCTGGTCCATCCGCTGTTCGTGCGCGACGGCAGAAACGTCGAGCGACCCATCCGTTCGATGCCAGGGCACGCACAGCGGTCCGTCGATCGCCTGATCCCTGACGTGGACGACGCATTGGCGCTCGGCATTCCCGCCGTGCTGTTATTTGGCATTCCCGACGAAAAAGACGAGAACGGAAGCGGCGCGTGGAGCGCCAGCGGGCCGGTGCCGCGCGCGATCGACGCGATCAAGCGCCAGCACGCTGACGCTGTGGTAATCGCTGATGTCTGTATGTGCGAATACACCAGCCATGGACACTGCGGCGTGCTGGATCAGGAGAGTGGCACGGTCGTGAACGACGCAACGCTCCCACTGCTCGGGCGCGCCGCGCTAGCGTATGCGGAAGCGGGAGCCGACATCGTGGCGCCGAGCGCGATGATGGACGGTCAGGTGGCGGCGATTCGTCGAGCGCTGGATGACGCGGGGCATCACGACGTCGCGATTCTCAGCTACGCGGTGAAGTTCGCGTCGGCGTTCTACGGCCCGTTCAGAGAGGCCGCGGAATCCGCGCCGGCATTCGGCGATCGGCGCGCGTATCAGATGAATCCGCCGAATGCACGCGAAGCGCTGCGCGAGGCGGCTCTTGACGCGAGCGAAGGCGCGGACATGTTGATGGTGAAGCCCGCGGGTCCGTACCTCGACGTCATCCGAGCGGTGCGCGAGAGATTCGATCTGCCACTCGCCGCGTATCAGGTGAGCGGCGAGTACGCGATGCTCAAGGCGGCGGTGGAGCGTGGTTGGCTCGACGAGCGTGGCGCCGCGATGGAATCGCTACTGGGCATTCGACGAGCCGGTGCCGATCTCATCATCACGTACTACGCGAAGGACGCTGCACGCTGGATCGCCGAGGATCGCTGATGGCTGGAAGCATCGAGGCCACGCCGACGCGGACCACCCAACGGTCGGCGGCATTGTTCGCTGAAGCGCAGCGCGTGATACCGGGGGGCGTGAACAGTCCGGTGCGCGCGTTTCACGGCGTCGGTGGCACGCCTCGG
Source organism: Gemmatimonadaceae bacterium (assembly GCA_040902075.1). Taxonomy (GTDB): domain Bacteria; phylum Gemmatimonadota; class Gemmatimonadetes; order Gemmatimonadales; family Gemmatimonadaceae; genus DASPMP01. Next base: position 2,851 of record JBBDXZ010000009.1, on the reverse strand, counting down.
TTCATCGCACGCGGGTACGGCGCATACATCGTGGACGTGGACAACAACGAGTATCTGGACTACGTGCTCTCGTGGGGCGCCCTCCCCCTCGGTCACGCGCATCCGGCGGTGGTCGAGGCGATCACGAAGCAGGCAGAGCGCGGAACCTCGTACGGAGCGCCGACGGAGCTCGAGACGGAGCTCGCGGCGCTGATCACCGAGGTGATGCCCGCCGTCGCGATGGTTCGCTTCGTCTCGTCGGGTACCGAAGCAGTGATGAGCGCGCTGCGACTCGCGCGCGCGGCGACTGAGCGAAGCGTCATTGTGAAGTTCGAAGGCTGCTATCACGGACATGCGGACTCGATGCTCGTGTCGGCCGGATCGGGAGTCGCGACACTCGGACTGCCCGACAGTCCCGGTGTGACGCACGGCGCGGCCTCCGATACCGTGACGCTGCCGTTCAACAGCCTTTCGGCTGTTGAACGCGTGTTTTCTGATCGCGGAGGCGAGATCGCCGCGGTGATTGTCGAGCCGATTGCGGGAAACATGGGACTCGTGCTTCCGGCACATGGGTTTCTCGCAGGGCTGCGGCGACTGACGAGCGCGAACGGTGCGCTGCTGATCTTCGACGAGGTGATGACCGGCGCACGCGTCGCGCGCGGCGGCGCGCAGGAGCTCTATGGCATCGCGCCAGACCTGACCACGCTTGGCAAAGTGATCGGGGGCGGACTGCCGGTTGGAGCATATGGCGGACGCGCCGACTTGATGCGGCTCGTCGCGCCGGCCGGGCCCGTGTATCAAGCGGGAACGTTGTCGGGGAATCCGCTCGCGATGGCCGCTGGCCTCGCCACGATGCGTGAGCTCGCAAAGCCCGGCGCGTACGAAGCACTTCGGGTGGCGTCGCGCGCGCTTGCCGACGGTATCGCTGATTGCGCTCGACGCGCGGGTGTCGCGATTCAGGCGGGCGCAGTCGGCGGTATGTGGGGCTTCTTTTTCAACGACGGGCCCGTGATCGACTACACGAGCGCCAAGCGCTCGGACACGGCGCGCTTCGCGCGGTTCTTCCACGCGTGTCTCAATGGCGACGTATATTTAGCGCCCTCGCAGTTCGAAGCCTGTTTCGTGTCGCTGGCGCATGACGCTGATGCCGTTGCGCGCACGCTCGAGGTGTTTCGCAGGGCTTTCGAACAGAGCTAAGGACTCGGCCACGTTGCATACACTGGATGCGAGGTGCTCCTGACGACGCCATCGCCTGACGACCGGAAGGACCCGCAGGCCGAGTACGACCGACTGATGCATACGCGCAAGGGTATGTCGGGCAGCGAGTTCGCAGGTGCGGGACTGCAGTTCGCAGCCACAATTGTGCTCTTCGCTTTCGCGGGAATCTGGCTCGACAAGCGGTTCGAATCGACACCCTGGTTTGTGCTTGTGATGGTGTTTGGCGGTGGCGCATTGGGATTCTGGTCCATGTACCGACGCGCGACCGCCAAGCGATGAGACCCTTCCTGCAGTACGCGGCGACGTGTCTCGCCATCGTCGCGGTTGTCGGCGCGGTGGCGTGGGCGCTCGTGAGTCCGGCAGGCCGGCAGGCGGTGTTTGCGAGCGCCGCGCTCGCCTTGGGAGTCCAGGCGATCGCGTTTGTGGTAGCGAGGCTCCTCCGGCCTCGAAACCTGCTGTTGGGATGGGGACTGGGGAGCTTGCTTCGGTTGGTGGCGCTAGTGCTGTACGCGCTGGTAGTCGCCAAATTGTGGCGTGCACCGCTCGCCCCGGCGCTGCTCACCTTCGTGGCGTTTCTGTTCGTGACAACGGTGATCGAACCCGTATTTCTCAGACGATGAAAGCGTTTCTTCTGCTCTGGTTATTGCTAGCGGCTCGTGGCGCGCAAGAACCCGCGAGCCATCAGCCATCGCCAACCGTTGCGGATTCCGTGGCGCCAGCGCACAAACTGGGTCCGGCGGACATCATCATGCCGCATCTCATCGACTCGAAGCACTTCGAGTTTCCCTGCATCACGGGGTGGAACGAGTGGGCGTGTCACGTCACCCTGCCGACGTGGAATGTCCACCTCGGCGGGAAGACCATCGACTTCGGCCCCACGAAGCACGTCATGTGGCTGCTGATCTCCGCCATCGTCGTCGGGACGATGCTCGTGATCACGGCGCAAGCGCACAAGCGACACACGCACGAGGTCGGACGACCGCACGGCTTTGCGGCCGGACTGGAGGCGGTAATCCTCTATCTGCGCAACGAGATCTACATCCCGGTGCTGGGCGGGCACGGCGGCGAGAAGTACGTCCCTTTCTGCCTCACGCTCTTCTTTTTTATCGCGGTCTGCAATCTGTTCGGACTGATTCCGTACGGCTCGACCGCGACGGGCAACGTCGCCGTGACGGCAACACTCGCGGCGATCACCTTCGTGATGGTCGAGATCGCGGGGATGCGCGCGCTGGGCAGGGGGTACCTCAGCACAGTCGTGTACTGGCCGCACGACCAGCCCCTGCTCATGAAATCGCTGCTGACGATCGTCATGACTCCCGTAGAGATCATTGGCAAGTTCACGAAGCCGTTCGCGCTCACGATTCGGCTCTTCGCGAATATGGTCGCCGGCCACGTGATCATCCTCGCCCTCATCGGGCTGATCTTCATGTTCGGGTGGTTCGTGGCACCCCCGGCGATCGCGATGGCGCTGTTCATCATGCTGCTCGAGTTGCTGGTGGTGTTCATTCAGGCCTTCATCTTCTCTCTATTGGCGGCCGTGTTCATAGGACAGATCAGGTCGGCACATAACTAAAGAGGTTCTAGGTGCTGGGTTCTAGGGCTAGCACCTAGCACCTAGCACCTAGCACCTAGCACCTAGCACCTAGCACCTAGC
>JBBDXZ010000008.1:0-9361 GCA_040902075.1 Gemmatimonadaceae bacterium | reverse complement strand
CCTACCGGCTTCTCGGCGGTGCCACCGCCGGGACCCGCGACGCCGGTTATGGCGAGCGCGATGTGCACGCCGAACTTCCTTTGTGCACCGATTGCCATCTGACGCGCCACCTGCTCGCTCACCGCGCCGTACTCCTCCAGGTCGCGTTGGGAGATGCCGAGCTCGCGCACTTTCACTTCGTCGGAGTAGGCGATCACGCCACCCACGAACACGTCGCTCGAGCCGGGAACGGCGGTAATGCGCGCGCCGAGCAAGCCGCCCGTGCAGCTCTCGGCGACCGCCACTTTGTGCGCCTTCTGTCGGCAGAGATCGATCAGCACACGCGCGAGATCGTCGTCGTCCTCGCCATAGATCGACTCGCCGACGACGTCGCGCAGAGCCTTTCTCGTTCTCTGTAACTCTTTATCCGCCAACGCCGCGGAGTTCGCGCGCACGGTCATGCGGAGATCCACTCCGTCAACTCCGGGCAAATACGCCAACGAGAGATCCTGGGTGTCGCTAAGAACGATTTTCGCGAGTTTGTCCTGTAGCAACGATTCGGCGATGCCAGTCGTGCGCAGGGTGAGCGACTTGATGCACTCGCCGCCCGCGCCGCAGCCCCGCTCGGCCAACAGCGGAATCAACGTATCCTCCGTCATGCCCCGGAGCTCACGCGGCACACCAGGCAGCATCACGACGAACCGGCCGCGATCGTCTTCGATGAACACGCCCGGCGCCGAGCCGTGCTTGTTGTCGAGCTTGCGCGCGCCCACGGGGATCATCGCCTGGCGGCGGTTCGATTCCGGCATCTCGCGGCCGAAGCGCTTCGTCCAACGCTCGCGCATCCACGCGAGATGCGCGTCATCGAGCTTCAGCTCGCGGCCGAAGACCTGTGCCACGGCATCCCGGCTGAGATCGTCGGACGTGGGACCAAGCCCGCCCGTGGTGATCACCCCACCCGTTCGATCGAGGGCCTCTCGCACCGCCGCGACGATTGCATCCTTCGAATCGCCCACCGCCGTGCGCCGCGCGACCGCGATACCCTGCTGCGCGAGCTTCCTCGCGATGAACGCCCCATTCGTGTCGATCGTGAAGCCGAGCAGCAGCTCGTCGCCGATCGTGATCACCTCGACTTCGTCGCTCATCTCACTCCGCGACGTACCGCCAGACGTCACGCGGTGTCGCGCGCTTCCACACCGTGAAGAACGGCACTTCGACCGTCTCCGCGGCCTTCTCCGCCGTCGGGGGCGAGGTGATGCGAATGGTTCCGATGGACACGCCGAGATCGCCCGTGCTGGCGACGATCACGTCAGTCGGGGCCCAGGTGATGACTGTGTTTCGGGCGCCGCCCGCGCTCACCGATTTCGCGATCGCCTCGGGGCCTCGCACGAACTCGACATGAGCGGCGCCGCCGGTAAACACCGCATCCGGAGCGCCCCATTTCTGGAACGCGGGCCCCAGACCCATCGGGCCCGCATCGTCCGAGAACGCGATTTCCGCGGCGCGCAGCTCGTTCCCATATCGGTGCGTCGTGGCTGAATCAGTGCTCGGAAGTCCGGGCGTCGGAATGGACATCGGCAGCATCGCGAGCGAGGGATTGCCCGGCGCGCTCCGCACGACCTTGTACGCCGCGACACGCCACCCGTTGGCCTGATTGCGCCAGTACGCGAGATACTTTCGGCGGTCTACTCCGCCGAGGGTGACGTATCCGAAGGTAAATCCCTGCATGCCATCGGACGACGTACTGCCCCCCACCGCATGCCATTCGGCGCGCGCAACCGCGTCGCTGTCGGCAATCCGACGCAGCGCTTCGATCGCGGCGGCGGCGCCTCGCACATGACCGCCGGCCGACTGCATGATGACGTCCCAGGCAAACATGCTGGCGATTCCCGAGGCGAAATCTTTCCCGAGCGCCGATTGCGCGAACATCCGATCCGCGGCCAGAAGCCGATCGAACGATGTGGCGGCGGACGACACGCTCGGTGCCGCGGGAGACGAACCGGCGACGGCCCCCTTGCTGGCGATCGACCATACTCCGCCGCGGCGCACCATGCGAAACTCCGTCTCCGAAGCCGCGCCGATTCTCACCGGCGTATAGCGGGCATAGAGCACGGCGGAGTCGTCGCCGGTCGAGTACGGAGCCGAGAAGCGCAGGACACCCCCGGGGTGGCCGCTACACTGGGCATTCGCCTCGGTCAGGGGACATACTCTGCGCAACGCGACCGAAGAGACGATCGCGATGGCCCAGTCCTCGTCAGCGGGGATCAAGCTGTCCGCGCTCTGCGTTCGGCGGTGCGCGAGCGGCTGAGGATCGATCCACCGCGCTTGTCCCATGAGCGGACGATAGAAGCGGCGCACCACCTCCACGATGATCGCCATCTGTTGGTCGCTGGCGATGCGGCGCGCCGCCTCTTCGGTCCCGCGAACATCGAGCGAAGCAGCCGATGCGGTCTGGTGGTCGGGAATCGGACGCAGCGACTCGCGCGTGTAGCCCGCGCAGCCCGCAATCGTGATGCAGAGTGCCATGACGGATCTTTGGGTCACGCTGACACCCTCTGAAGGCCGAAAGTGTCGATGATCCTGTCGGCCACTTCGGCGGCGGACAGCGACGTGTTCTCGATGTGAAGGTAATCGGACCGGCCGCTCAATCGGCGCGCCAGCTCGTGCCGCGCGTGCCGCGCTCTCCTTTTCGCTCTAGCGGCCAAACGCCCAATTCGTCCAGGCCAGAACGGCGCCGCAGCTGGCTCTGGGATCGATGCGCTGGTACTCCATCGGTATCGTTGACGCCCGCGGGAAAAACTCGATCGCCATCACGTCGTTCGGCTTCATCATCACGAGAGACGCGACCGCGAGGTGGTGTCCATCGACCCACACCGCCGGGATGCATTGCCCGCCCCGGCCGTCCGAGACATACAGCTCGAAATCGCCGCCGCTACCGTTGACGATCCGAGCACCGGGCAGATCATTGAGCGCCCTGTCGAGCGAGGGATACCCTGCCAGCTCGGTCTTGTCCAACATATAAGCAAAGCCGGTCTTGCGCCGCTCCTCGAGTTGCTCGGCGATACGCCGAGCGCGGTTCGACGTTGCGATCACCCGAATGATGTCGAGCGTGGTCACGCGCCTGAGCTGCAGCGCGAGCGTCGCGCTGTCGCGCGGGAAGACGTCCACGGACATAACGATTGGCATCATCCCGAGCGACAGAATCTCGATCTGACGCGTTCCGGCGAGGACGTTCTCGAATGAGAAACGACCATCGGCCCCGCTGCGCGTCTCGATCGAGTCGTCCAGCACGATGCGCGCTTCCGAAAAACCAAAGTCGTCCTGGTCGGTGAGAATCCCGGAGATCGCGCCGCGACTCGCGGGATCCACCGTCGCGACAAACAGGTCGCGTCGCTGCACGCGCAAGTCTCCCGGTAGCAAAGCGGCGCCGCCGTTGGCGGTGCCGACGCGCGCCCGCACCGTGACCCATGACGTCATGGGCGCGCCGCAAACCACGTAACTGCCATTCGCGTCCGAGTACGTCTCGCCCGTGATTCGTCGCTGCCGCACGCCACGCCTTTTGTCGTAGTCGGTCTCGACCCAGGACAGCTCCACCGTCGCGTTGGCGACGGGTTCGCGGTTCGCGACCTCGCGAATGGTGCCATAGACGAACTTGACATTGTCGGTCGGATCGCCGCCGCACGCGGCCCGCCACAGCGTCTGGAACGACGGCACCGCGAGCCGTACCTCCGCCTGCCCGTCGGTGATCGCCACGCGCCTCGACAGACCCCGAAAGCCGACGGAATCGAGGAAGGAGTGCTGGATGATGAACGTGCGAGTGCCAGGTTCCACGCTGTCGACCTGAAACCGCCCACGTGCATCCGTGATGGTGCTGCGCGCCACTCCGAGCACGACGACGATGGCGTTCTTGAGCGGTTGGCCCCGCAAGCTGTCAAACGCCACGCCATGCACGGACACTGGCGCGCCCTGCGCGCTCGCCTGATGCGATAGGGCGAGCGCGGTGACAGAGGCAGCGACTGTATACAAATGTCTTCGCATGGTTACGACGACACCGGTTTCCGCGGGATCGCCGGTGTCCGCAGCAGATACCCGTAATCACGCATGTAGATGTAGAGCGAGTACAGCGTGAGCGCGATCGCGACCAGCATCGCGAGCGCCCCGATGCTGCCCAGCACCATGCCGATCGTGCGCGAGACGGGACCCGTCCATCCGTGCTCCAGCATGAGCGTCGCCAGCCAGAACCAGCAGTACGCCGCGCCGGACCAGATCAGCTGAATGGTGGTCTTCCACTTGGCCGGCCAGATGGCCTCGATCACGACGCCGCGCCGAGCCGCGAACTGCCGAAACCAGGTCATCGTGACTTCGCGCCCGATGATGATCGCGACGACCCACCACGGCAGATCGTAATTCCCGTACGGCGTGATGAACTCGAACTTGTGCGCCAGGAAGTACATCGGCACGAAGGTTCCCACGAGAAGCAGCTTGTCGGCGAGCGGGTCGAGCATGCGACCCAGATCGGTCTCCTGCTGCCGAGTGCGCGCGAGATGGCCGTCGAACCAATCACTGATCGCCGCGGCGAGAAAGAGAACGAAGGCCACGAGCCTCGCCCCCGACGTCTCCACGAACGGCAGCGCCGCGATCGCGGGGGTCACGATGATTCGGGCTACCGTGAGGCCGTTGGGAAGGTTCATCTACTAGGTGCTGGGTGCTAGGTGCTGGGTGCTGGGTGCTGGGTGCTAAATGCTAGGTCGGTGCCTGGCTTTAGAACCTAGAACCTAGAACCTAGCACCCAGCACCTTGCCGCCCTCATGCAAGGGCCTTCAGTACAAGCTTCGACACCGCTTTGAGCGTATCGAATACCCCTTCACCCGTCACCGCCACCGCCTCGAAGTACTGGGCGCGCTCGATCCACGCGCCGTTCACTTGCTCGATGAGGTTCTCCCCTGCGTGGTACGGATCGGGAGTCACGCGCTGCTTCGCCGGATCGCTCACTTCCCAGCCCGGATTCATCGCGGTTTGCAGATCTTTCACGGGCGCGGCGTTCGGGAGGTCGCGCTTATTGTACTGAATCACGAACGGCATCTTCGTGAGATCATACCCGTACTCGGCCATGTTGTCGTACAAGTTCTGCATGGCCTCCTGATTCGCTTCCATGCGCTCGAGCTGCGAATCACCGACGAAAACGATCCCATCCACCCCTTTCAGGATCAGCTTCCGGCTCGCGTTGTAATACACTTGCCCCGGAACCGTGTAGAGGTGAAATCGCGTCTTGAAACCTCGGATGGATCCCAAATCGACAGGCAGGAAATCGAAGAACAGCGTCCGTTCGGTTTCGGTCGCGAGCGAGATCAGCTTGCCGCGCGTATCCGGCGTCACCTTGCCGTACACGTGCTCCAGGTTCGTCGTCTTGCCGCCGAGGCCCGGACCGTAATAGACGATTTTGCAGTTGATCTCGCGTGACGCGTAATTGATCATCGACATAGCTGGGTCGTCCTCTTATTGAAACAGCTTGTCGATTTCGTCGTCGGCGCCGGCGAGAAGATTGGGCTTCTGCCCCCCGCCCGCCGTGCCCCGCGCGAACACTTCCTCAAAGAGCTTGGCCAGCTCCGTCACGACCTCCTTCATTTTCAGACGCACGAGCCCGAGCGTCGTGCGGTTGTCAAACAGCACGACGAGAATGACTCGGCGGGCCACGTCAGCGAGATACATCGATTCTTTCTCGCCCTGGTGGAAGAGCGAGTTGAAATCGTTCTCGCCAATCAGCTTTGCCAGCTGATCGTTGGCGCTGAAGTCGGCCGCCGTCAGCGTCGCGAACGTCGTCGGATCGAACTTTGGCTGTTCGCCGACGGTGGCGACGAGCTGCCCGGTGCGATCCACGAGCAGCGCACACCGGGCGTTGCTGTCGCTGAGGAACCGCTGGAGCGACTGAGTGATCGCCCCGAAGTCGTCTTCCGTGAATGACCAGCTAGCGCTGCCTACTGGCATGCGAGGGAGGCGGGAGGAGGAAGTAATCGCAAGGGCGAGAATCTATAACAGTCGGCCTTGCATACGCTTCAATAGACGCTCGGCGCGCTTCCGGAGCACAGGTTGCTGCTCCCAACGCACGTACTCGGTGAGCAACTGGGCATTCTCCAGGCTCGACTGCCCCCCGAGGTAGCCCAATGCGGCTAGCCGCTTTACGGCGCTCGGGCTGAAGAGATCCCGGCGGCACCGGCGCATTTGGACGCTCCAGAGGACGAGCCCCGCGACGACGCCTCCCACGAATCCCGCCGTGATGAGCGTTCCGGGCCTGCGGCGTGGGCGCCGCTTCATGAATCGTCTCACATGACCCTCCGCGCGGACAGCGCCTGAGCGATGGACGCACCGTCGGCGTATTCGAGATCACCTCCGATGGGGAGCCCACGCGCGATGCGCGTGACGCTCACGGTCGTGCGTCCACCATTGGCGGGCACGCGCGACAGCTCACGCTGAATGAAAACCGCCGTTGCTTCACCCTCGAGACTGGGATTCGTCGCCACGATCACCTCTCGGACTTCACCGTTCGAGACGCGTCCAACCAATGCTTCGACATTCAAGTCTTCAGGTCCCACACCATCGAGTGGAGCCAACCGTCCGCCCAGCACATGATAGACGCCGCGGAACCCGCCGGCGCGCTCGATGGCGCCAATGTCCGACGGCTCTTCCACCACGCACAGCACCGACTGGTCCCGCCGGGGATCCCGACAGATCGAACAGACTTCGTCTTCCGTCAGGTTGAAGCAGCGCTCACATGGCTTGATCCGATCGCTCAGGGTCAGCAGCGATTCGGCGAGCCGGCGACTCTGCTCCTTGGACTGCTTCAGCAAGTGGTACGTCAACCGGAGCGCGGTCTTGCGACCAATCCCGGGCAGTTTCGACAGTTCAGTAGCGAGATCCTCTATGGCCGACACAGCGTTTGACGTTGAACGTTGAACGTGGGACGTAGGACGTCGAACGCGTTTTAGAAGGGCAACTTGAAAGGCAGGTTCATCCCGCCTGTCAACGCACCCATCTGCTCTTGCTGCCGCTCCTGCGCCTTCCGCTGAGCATCCGCAACGGCGACGGTGATCAAGTCCTCCAACATCTCAGTATCGGCAGGATTCACGACGGATGAATCGATTTTGACGCGTCTTACCAAACCTTGGCCATTTACGTCCGCCGTGACCATTCCACCGCCAGCGGTCCCGGTCAGCGTCATGGCCTGCAGCTCTTCCTGCATCTTCGCCATCTTCCCCTGCATCTCCTGAGCTTGCTGCAGGATCTTCATGATATCGCGCATCGACTGCCTAGTTCAGAGGGACGTAAGTTAATGACTCGACAGGGTTTAGCGCAAGGAAACTGGGTGCTGCGTGCTAGGTGCTAGGTGCTAGGTGCTAGGTGCTAGGTGCTAGGTGCTAGGTGCTAGGTGCGAGTGTAGAACCTAGAACCCAGCACCTCGCACCTAATCGGCAATCTCCAAATCCAACACTTCGATAGCGGCATCCAGGGTGGGGTCTTTTCGCCGAAGCCCATGGAGTCGCTCCGATTTCACCATCTCGTCCGTGACACGCTTGGGCTTGTCCGCCACTTTGTCCGCGTCGGTCTTGTAGAGCGCGATGCGCTCGATCCCGTCGAACCACTCCCTCAGAATACCCAGAACGATCGCCGCGTCCTGCTCGATCGCCTTCGCGTGGAAGTCGTTCAGTTCGTCGAGCTTTATGGTGAGATCGCCGCTCTTCGTGATCGCATGAGGCGACGATGCCTCGAGGGCGGCGGCCATGAGAGCCTTGCCGGACGCGCGGACCCGCGAGACGAGATCGTCCCACCGCCCGGTCAGGGCGCTGAGGTCGGGCGCCGATCGTGGCGATCTTGATTCGATGACCACGTCACGCGCCAACGACTTATCGACGGATGCTCCGGATGTGGTGGCTTTGGATGGAGCTGACGGAACGCGCGCGGATCCAGGCAATCGAGCGCCCGCCGAGACGGACCTCCCACCTCCACCAGGTCCGCCGCCGACGTCGACAGCATCCTCCCCCATGGCCTTGAGGACGTCCTCGAGCGCCACCGTGCGGTCGAAGAGCGCAAATCGAACCAGAAGAGTTTCGATCAACAATTGCTGCTGTCCGCTGCGCTTGAAGCGAATCTCCATTTCACCGATCGCGTTCAACATGCGGAGCAGATCGGATGCGGCGATGCTCTCGCGACGCGCGGCGAGCTCTTGGCGCGCGTGGTCGGAGACGTCCGCCGCTTCGCCGCCGAGCGCGACATTGAGCTGAGCACGCAGGATCTCGCCGAGTCCGGCGAGGAACTGGCCGAAGTCCACGCCGGCGTCCGCGAGTTTGTTCACGAAGGGAAAAACGTCCACCGCTCTGCGTTCGGCGATGATGTCGAGTACGCGGAGATACTCGTCCTCCGCCACCAGGCCCAACGCGTCGCGAACGCGAGCCGCGGTCACCGGACCCTCGCCCATCGCGAGAACCTGGTCGGTGAGACTCAGCGCATCGCGCATCGAGCCGTCGGCGGCGCGCGCGATCATCGCGAGGGCTTCGAGCTCGGCGGTGACGTGCTCCTGCCCGAGGACCGTCTCCAGGCGCGCGCGAATCTCGGCGGGGCCAATGCGCTTGAAGTCGAAGCGTTGGAGCCGGCTCAACACCGGAGCCGCCGACTGCGCGATTTTCTGCGGTTCGGTGGTCGCGAACACGAAGACCACGCGCGGCGGCGGCTCCTCGAGAATCTTGAGCAGCGCGTTCCACGCTTCGCGCGTCAGCATGTGCGCTTCGTCGACGATATACACCTTGTAGCGGTCCTCGCCCGACGGCGCGTACATCGCGCGCTCGCGGAGCTCGCGCGCGTCGTCCACGCCACGGTTGGACGCGGCGTCGATCTCGACGACGTCGAGCGAGGCGGAACCGGCCCAGATGCGCGTGCACGACCCACACTCGCCGCACGGTTCTCCCGCTTCGCGGGAGAACCCGGTTTGATCTAAAGCGCTGCGGCCTGCGGCCGCCGCGCTTACTCCTCTCGCCGCTTCGGCATCCAACTCCTTCCGCTTCTCGCAGTTGAGCGCCATCGCGAGCACGCGCGCGAGCGTCGTTTTGCCGACGCCGCGTGGTCCGGAGAGCAGATAGCCGTGCGCGATCCGCTTCGCCGCGATGGCCCCCTTGAGCGTGTTCGAGACATGGCTCTGCACGGCCACGTCCGAGAACTTTTTGGGGCGGTACTTACGGGCGAGCGCGATCATCGATTCACAATCTACTCCTCGATGATACCAACGAGTAAGCAGTAGCGAGACAACTCAGGGCCTGTTGCGTCTCAGCTCTGAGAGCTCGGAGAGCTCGGTGTTATAAAAGGACGCGGGGCCTTCTCTGTCGAGAAGGCCCCG
>JBBDXZ010000007.1:0-9395 GCA_040902075.1 Gemmatimonadaceae bacterium | reverse complement strand
CGAGGGAAGTGCCTCACGATGGGTGCGCGAGCACGTCGAGGCGGCTTTGGCCGCACACCGCCCGTAGTCTCTGTCCCCTACGCCGCCCTCAACGCCGTATTCGCTCCGACGTTGCAGAACGCGCCGGTGGCAGTCTTGAGGTAGGGCGTAGCCACCGGACTTTTGCTATGATTGTCGTCCGGACCCGCGACCACTGCCGCCCCCGCCTACCCGCCGCACTCGGTTCGCTCATGCTGACCTTCCTCAAGCTCCTCCGCTCGCTCGTCAAGACGCTGCACTCCGACGGCTCGCCCGGTCAGATCGCGTTCGGCATCGCCCTCGGAGCAGCGCTTGGACTGACACCGATCGCGAACGCGCACAACGTCGTCGTTTTGCTCCTGCTCGCGACGCTGAACGTCTCCTTCGCCGCGGGCCTGTTCGCGTGGGGCGTTTTTGTCCCGATCGGGTTCATGCTCGATCCGCTGTTCGATCGTATCGGACGCTGGCTGCTCATGGACGCTCCGGCGTTGCGCTCGCTCTGGACCTCCATGGACAACATCCCTGGACTCGCGCTCACGAATTTCAACAACACGGTCGTATTGGGCAGCGTCGCAATCTGGCTGCTGTTGTTCGTCCCGATCTATTTCGGCTCTCGACACGGTGTCCTGAAGTACCGGGCGACGATCGGCGCGCGCGTGAAGAGCTCCCGTTACTACAAACTTCTTGAAGCCTCCCAACTCTACAATGTCTACCGCTGGTTCCGTCCGTAGCGGCGACAAGTCGCAGTACACTCCCCCGGTGAAAAGCGGCGGTGTTCCCGACGCAACGCCGGGTGCACCGCAGCGCGTCCGCATTTTCCGCTGGCAGGGGATCATCCCGATTGTGGTTGCGTTCGGGCTCGTTCTCGCGGGCTGGACGATCTTCGGGGACCGGCTCGTACGCGGCACGATGACGGAAGCGGGAACCAAAGCCCTCGGCACCCAGCTCGATATCGCGGATCTGAACATTCGCAGCCTCGCGACCACCGTGGAGATGCGCGGGATCGCGATTGCCGACCCCTTCGATCGCAACCGAAATCTCGTAGAGATCGGCCGCATGCTGGTGGAGCTCGAGCCCCGGCCACTTCTCGAGAAGAAATTCGTGGTCAAGCGGCTGACCATTGCCGACGTACGGACGGGCACCACGCGGCCAACTCCGGCGCGTCCAGTGACGGGTGGCGGCTTCGCTCCGCGCGCGCTCGCCGAAGTGCAACGCTTCGCTCAGCAGTTCAAGGTACCGCTCCTATCCCTCGCACCGATCGACTCGCTCAAAGCACTGGTGCTCGATCCAACGCAGCTCAAAGCGGTCCAGGCCGCGCTGGCCCTTGGGCGGGACGCCGACTCAACGAAGCAGGCGGTCGAGCGCGGTTATGCCGCTCTGCGTTTGCACGAAACGCTGGACTCCTCCGCCGCGCTCGCCACTCGGCTTCAGGGAACGGACGTCCGTACGCTCGGCGTGGATGGCGCTCGGCGCGCAATCGCCGATGTCCGCCGGACCATCGCGCGGGTCGATTCCACGAAGGCGAGGGTGGAAGGTCTCGTCGACGACGCCAGGCGCAGGCTGGATTCGCTGCAGGCCGGCGCCCGCGCGATCGACGAGGCGCGGCGCGAGGACTACGACTTTGCGCGCGGTCTGTTAAAGCTGCCAAGTCTCGAGACTCCCGACATCGGGGCGGCGCTGTTTGGCAAAGTGACGATCGACAAATTCCAACAGGCCGTCTACTGGTCCACGCTCGCTCGCAAATACGCGCCGCCGGGACTCCTCCCGCGTGAATCAGAGGGGCCGGAGCGCATGCGCATTGCGGGGACGACGATTCACTTCGCCACGCCGCAGAGCTATCCGCGCTTCCTTCTGCGGCGCGCGGACGTCAACGTCACGATGAGCGGCGGCACAGCCGGTGGCACGTACATGATGGCCGCGAGCGACGTGACGACCGATCCGGCGATCGTCGGGCGGCCGACGCTCTTCGTCGTGCGCCGAATCGCGCGAGGCAGCGCGGTAGACTCGCTTCGAATCATCGGATCGCTCGATCACGTCGGTCCGCGACCGCGCGAGGTAGTCAACGCGCACGCCGCAGGCGTCAAGTTGCCGACGCTCTCGGTGCCCGCGCTACCATATAGTATGGATCCGGGACGCGGAACGAGCGAGCTGCGTTTCGTGCTCGAGGGCGAGCAGCTTTCAGGTAGATGGTTCGTGCGTTCGTCCAACCTCACCTGGAATGCCGACGCGTCGCGTGTTCGCAAGCTGAACACCGTTGAAACGCTGGTGGCGCGCGTGCTCACGGGCGTACGCGAGCTCGAGCTGACCGCCGACGTGAGTGGCACCCTTCAGGCGCCGCGCCTCTCGGTGCGCTCCAACTTGGATCAGCAGGTGGCCGATCGTTTGCGGGCCGTAGTCGGTGCGGAGGTAGCGGCCGCGCAGTCGAAAGTCCGCGCACAAGTGGATCAGCTGGTCGAGGAAAAATCCGCGCCCGTCAAAGCGAAGATCGACGAGGTTCGCGTGGACAGCGAGCGTCGCGTGGCCGATGCCCGCTCGAGACTGGACCAAGAGAGGCGCAGGTTGGAGGACCGCCTTAAGGCCTTGGGCGGGGGGTTGGTGCCTCTTCCACGTCTTCCGGGCGACTAGAATAACAGAGAGGTACGGGCGCGAACATAATTAAGGAACGCTAAGTCGCTGCTGCTCAAGAGCTTGTGAGATTGCGAGAAAAGTTGTATTGTTACCACTGGCGGCGCCGCCTCCCACCCTCGTCGTCCGCCCAGATTCCGCGATGTCCCCACAGTCCGCCAAGCGCCTAGTTCAGCTATTCGAGCGCGAGCTTCGCGATTTCGACCTCGATGCTCCTGACGCGTCAGAGTCGAGGAAGCCGAAGCGGCGCGTTAGCCGCGAGCTCGACCAGCAGGTCGTCGAATTCGCCGAGCAGGTGCGCACAAGCGGGAGCACGCCAGAGCAGATGCTGGTGGAGCTCAAGACCCTGCTTTCCAGTGTGGCGCCTGAAGTGTCAGTGTCCCAGCGAAGCGCTCTTGTCTCGACCGTGACGGGAAGAGCCATCATCGCATACTTCGACGGAACGTCTCCGAAAGAAACGAAATAGCACTCGAAGCCGTACGCCAACCTCCCCAGGAGAACGCATGGTACCGCTTGCGTCGCTGTGGCTTCCGATCCTGCTGTCCGCCGTACTCGTATTCCTCGCCAGCTCGCTACTACACATGGTCCTGCGGTACCACCGCACTGATTTCGCTAAAATCCCGAACGAGGACGCGATCATGGACGTCCTCCGCCCGGTGCCGCCGGGCGACTACATGATTCCGTATGCATCGGGGCCGATCGAAATGAAGGACCCGGTGCTTCGTGACAAGATGGCACGTGGCCCTATCGTCGTGCTCACGATCATGGGCGAAGGGATGTCGACCGCGTTCAAGAAGAGCCTGGCGCTGTGGTTCGTGTATTCAATCGTAGTGAGCACGTTCGCCGCCTATGTCGCCGGCCGCGCCCGCGGCCCCGGTACCGAATACATGGAGGTGTTTCGCTTCGTGGGAACCGCGGCGTTCCTTGGCTACGCGCTGGCGATGGCGCAACAGTCCATCTGGTATGGACGGAAATGGAGCACCACGTTCAAATCGATGGTCGACGGTTTGATCTACGCGCTGCTCACGGCCGGTGTCTTTGGTTGGTTGTGGCCGAAATGATGGGATAGAGGGCGCGTCGCTCCGGCTCGAGGCCGCGATTCAGGGTGATGCGGTTGAAACATCCGAGCGCGGCAAGAGCGTAGTTGAGCTTATTTTGAGGTGAAACGACGAGCGCCTTCCAGGACAGAGCGATGCCCGTTGAAGTGCAACAGCCGCAAACAGCCCAGCCACCCCAGCCGCCACAAGTACTTCAGGTCGTCCCTTCTCCCGAAGGGGGCGTCCGGGTCATCAGGAGCGGGCCCACCGGCTCGCCCAGCGCCACGTATGAGGCGTATCGCCACCAACGCAGCGAGCTGAGGAATCAGCTCGAGCGGCTGGAGGAGCAGCGCGACAACATCGCGGGCGAGCTGAGGCGCCCGGGCGCCGTCGACATCGACAAAAAAGGCCTCGAGCAGCGCATCGCGTCGATCGATCAGCGCATCACCGAGACCGAGAAGCAGATCGCGGACGCTGACGCGTCCGTCGCGAGAGCTGCCGCCGTGCCGGGAGCCGTTGTTCCGCCACCACCCCATGTGGACAGGGGTCCGCCGGAAGAGTTCTTCGTGTTGACCGGTCTGTTCATGTTCATCGTCATTCTGCCACTGACGATCGCGTACGCCAGGCGAATCTGGCGCCGAGGCGCGGCGGTCGTGTCGGCCATCCCCCAGGAGATCTACGATCGGTTCAACCGGCTGGATCAGGCCGTGGACTCGGTCGCGATCGAAGTTGAGCGAATCGGCGAAGGGCAGCGCTTCCTGACGCGCACGTTCGCGGAACAGCGCGGTCTCGGCGCGGGGCCAGCCGAGCGAGTCGAGTCCCAAGAGCGAGAGAAGGAACGGCAGCGCAGGGGCTGACTCTAGCGCAGCGGTGCACCGCCCCCACATTTGAGTGAATGACTCATAGGGGCGGATCCACCTTCAAATCGCTACCACACGTTGGACGTGCAACGGAGCTCGCGCTTCTCGGCGACTGGTTGACGGACGTGGCGGCCGGCCACGGCGGCTTACACATCATCGCGGGCCAGTCCGGAATCGGCAAAACGCGACTCGCGAAGGCGGTCGCCGAGCGGGCCGAACGCGATCGATGGGCGGTCAGCGTTGGACGGGTCTACTCGGTCGAGAGCGGCGTACCGTATGCGGTCTGGTCCGACGCGTTGATGCACCTGCTCCGCGGCATGGACACGGCGACACGCAATGTCCTGACGCGGGGTGGCGAATGGCTCGGCACTATCTGCCCGGCCTTCGCGACCGAATCCGCGGCGGACGATCCGGACGGACAACGCGACGGCAAGGCGAGACTCCTCTGGAACTGCGCGCAGTTTCTCACCAGACTGGCCGAGAAGCAGCCCCTGCTCATCGTCCTCGAAAACCTGCACGTCGCGGATAGCGCGTCATTGGAGCTGCTGCACTTCGTCGCCCGGCAGGTTGGAAGCGGACGAGCGCGGATCGCCATCATCGGGACATATGCCGAGGGAGAGCTCGATCGCAATCCCGGGCTGCGCGATATGGAGCAGTCGCTGCTGGCGCTCGGGGCGGCGAAGTTGATGCGCCTCGACGCGCTCACGCAGGCCGACATCGAGCAGGCCGTGTGCGAAGCGTTCTCCGTCGATCATCCATCCGCGCGCCAGCTCGCCCGGCGCCTGTTCTCATGGACGCGCGGTCATCCGTTCTTCGTGGAGGAGACGCTCAAGGAGCTGGTGGAAAGCGGACGGCTGTACGAGCGCGGCGGCAGCTGGCTCGGATGGGAGGTCGAGGAGCTGGACCTGCCACGATCGGTTCGATCAGCCGTGAGCAAGCGACTCGAGCATCTCGGCACGGACGCGCGCGTCGTTGCGGGAGTAGCAGCCGTGATCGGAGCCCGGTTGCGCTTCAACGTGCTGGCCTCAGTCTGCGATCTGCCCAAGGATGCCGTGCTCGCGGCGCTCGACGAGTTGTGCCGGTCCGGCGTGCTCGTCGAGGCGCAACGGATCGACGAGGGCGACTACGAGTTCGCGCATCCGATGATCCAGGACGTGATCTACGACTCGCTTGGAGTCGCGCGTTCCCGGATGCTGCATACCACGATTGCTCGCACGTTGGAGTCGTCGTTCGGAGATGAAGCCCTCGATCACGCGGACGTGCTGGCTTTTCATTTCTCACGCGCCGATCCGGACGCCGACGCCGGGAAGGCGGCCCTGTACCTCGCGGCTGCCGGTCGTGACGCGCTCGCGCGACACGCGGATCGGGCCGCCGCGGACTATCTGAGCGCGGCCCTCGAGCGGGCATCGCCCGACGTCGAAGCGGCGACGTTGATCGATGACCTCGCGCAAGCCCGGCAGCGTCTCGGCGATTATGACGCCGCCATGGGGTTGTGGCAGCGTGCGCGGACCGAAGCCGAATCGCGCGGCAACCTGTCGCGGTGCGCTCGCGTCGAGCGTCGCATGGGGCTCGCGTGCTACTGGAGTGGGCGATTCGAGGAGTCACTCGCGCTGTTCGACGCCGCGGAGCGGTCCGCGACGAACGCCGGTGATCACGCGATGCGAGCGCAAATTCAGATCAACCGCGGGACGTGCTGGCAATCGCTGGGCAAGGCGCCGGACGCGGAGCGCGACCTGAGCGCCGCGTTGGAGGCGGCTCAGCGCCTCGAGGACCCGGGGCTGCTCTCTCGGTCGCATCGCGCCCTCTTGTTCCTGCGGATTTTCACCGGACCTCCGGAAAGCGCCCGTTCGCACGGAGAGCGCGCCGTCGCACTGGCCGAGGAGACGGGCGACAAAACCGTGGCCTGGTCGGCGCATCACGGACTTGCCACGCTCGCGGGACTCACGGGCAATCGCGAGAGCGTGCTGCACCACCTGCAGCGAGCCGAGCAGCTGGCGGACGAGCTGGGATCGCCTTTGCTGCGCGTGCACCTCGACGAGCTGACGATCCAGTACGCGTTCGCGAGCGGCGATTGGGACGCCGGTGTCGCGCTCGCCGAGCGGACGATTGCGACGGCGCGGGCGTTGAATCAGAAGACGCTCCTCCCGCGGCTCCTGGTCTGGACGACGCTGTTCTACACGGCGCGTGGCGAGTACGAACGCGCGAAGCAGTATCTCGACGAAGCGTGGGAGCTGGGGGTCGCGCGCGCGGCGCGCGGACGTCCGATCGAGCTCCACTCGCAGGTCACGGTGTACGCCGGGCTTGCGAGCTATTACCTGGCCATTGGCGACTACGCCAAGGCCGTGGAGGTAGGAGACCAGGGGCTCGCGATTGCCGATCGCGCCGGCTACACGCTCTGGGCGACCTGGCGGCTCATTCCCGTGACCGGGGAAGCGGCGTTCTGGAAGCGCGACGCCGTGCGCGCGCAGCAGTTGCTCGATCGGATGAAAGAGGATTGCGAACGGTTCGGGCATCGCCTCGGGCGCGTGTGGATCACAGCCGGCGACGGTCTCGTCGCGCGTTTGCGCGAAGACTACAGCAAGGCGGCGGAGCTCATACGAATCGCGATTGAAGGACTCGAGGGGATTCCGTGGATGTACGACGCGGCGAGGTTGCGCCGCTGGCGCGCCGACATCCTCATTCGACTCGGCGAGCAAGAAGAAGGCATCCGCGAGTTGCGCAAGAGTCATGAGCTTTGCGCCAGCCTCGGCGCCCGGATCGAGATGGAACGCGCGCGCGAGATGATGAAGCAGCTCGGACTTCGCCTGCCGTCGCGCGACACGGGCGGAGGCGGCGGCAAGCGCGCAGCGAAGTTGACGGACCGCGAGATCGACATCGCGCGGCTCGTCGCCGAACGGAAGTCGAACAAGGAGATCGCGGGCGCGCTCGGCATTTCGGCGCGGACGGTCACCACGCACGTGGCGAACATCTTCAGCAAGCTGGGCGTGTCGTCCCGAGGGGAGCTGGCGGACCGGATGCGCGAAGGTGTCGGCTCCGTCACGGCGGATACGTAGACGCCCAAGGCGTATACGTAGATTTCGTCGGCCCCCTACGTCGTTGTGCTGATGGGACTTCCGGTCGAAGAACCGCATCGTGTGTGCGTCACCTTCGACCTGGAGATCATCATGTTTCGTCGTGGATTAGCGGTGCTGTCCCTCGTTGCCGGCGTTGGCGGCTCGGCCGCACTGGAGGCGCAGCAGCCGCAGGAGCTGGTCAGGCAGTTGAACCGTTCGGGACCTCGGTTCGGTGTCACTTGGCTGAGTGGGACCATCACAGAGGAGCTTCAAACCCGCTACAACATCGACGTCGCGCCGGTCATCACGCAATTCGGCTGGCAGTTCGAGCGGCAGTTCGCGAGCCTCGAGAACGGTCCCGTGGCGTTGAACGAATGGGTCTTGTTGGTGGGGGGATTGGACCAAGGCGCGTTCTTGCCGAGCCTCACCTGGCTGGTGGGAATCCGGACGCCCGGCAACTTCGAGATTGGCGTTGGTCCGAACGCTACGCCCGCCGGCGTCGCACTCGCGCTGAGCACGGGCTACACGTTCAAGGCCGGGGCGCTGGCGGTGCCCGTCAACATGGCCATCGTGCCCTCGAAGTACGGCGTGCGCGCGAGTGTTCTCACGGGGTTCAACATCTATCGGTGAGGTGCCGCATGCACCGCTTCCGTTGGGAATGGGAAGCCCGCGGCAAGGCTGCCGCGGGTCTCGTCCTTCGGGACAGGACCGGTTGCATATTCCCGAATGGCATCACCGGCCCCGTATTCGCTTCGCTCGCACCGGCCGGGCGACATGGGATGGATCGTCCATCGTCACGGCGTCCTGTATTTCGAGGAGTACGGTTGGGACGAGCGGTTCGAGGCTCTCGTCGCGCGCGTCGTCGCCGATTTCATTCAGAATTTCGACCCGGCACGTGAGCGCTGCTGGGTAGCCGAGCGGGACGGCGCCATCATTGGATCGATCTTCTGTGTCAAACAGTCGGACGACGTCGCGAAGCTGCGCCTGCTGCTCGTCGAGCCATCCGCGCGCGGGCTCGGCCTCGGCGCGCGGCTCGTGGATGAGTGCATCTCCTTCGCGCGTTCGGCCGGCTATCGAACGTTGCGTCTGTGGACCAACAACGTGCTGGACGCGGCTCGGCGTATCTACGTCAAGCGCGGTTTTCAGCTGGTCGAGGAGAAGCCGCACGAGATGTTCGGACGCGGTCTCATCGGACAATACTGGGAGCTGAAACTCCAGTGACGATACGGCAGGGCGCCAGCGGTCACGAGTCTCACTGAGCTGGCCGGTCCTTCGGCACGACGGCAAGCGTACATCGGGACACGCAGATGGTGCGTTGCTCCTCGTCCACGATGCGAATTTCCCACACCTGGGTGCTGCGTCCAAGGTGAATGGGTGTGCCCGTTCCGGTCACGACACCGTCGCGCTTCGCGCGGATGTGGTTGGCGTTGATCTCAACCCCGACGACGGCGAAGCGCTCGAGGTCCACGTTCATCGTGCCGCCGATCGAGGCCACGGTTTCGGCGAGGGCCACTGACGCCCCTCCATGGAGAATGCCGAACGGCTGCCGCGTGCGCCCATCCACAGGCATGGTCGCTACGACTCGATCGGCGGAAAGTTCGGTGATAACTATTCCGAGCGCGTCGCCAAGGTTCCTGGTGGCATTGGCGCGAAGCTTTTCCAGAATGGCCCGGTTGTCTGGCAAGGTAGGTGGTAGGTGGTAGGTGGTAGGTGATAGGTGATGAGTGATAGGTGGTAACATTAGCACGCTGCCGATAGCCCCTACCACCTATCACCTACCACCAGACCACCTGAGTTATGCC
>JBBDXZ010000006.1:10901-53882 GCA_040902075.1 Gemmatimonadaceae bacterium | reverse complement strand
TTTCCGCGCCGTAGGCGCGGCCGTCCTCCAGCCGAACCGGCTGGCACCTTCGCGATAGCACTCATCCAGATTCTTCGCCGAATACCGCCGGTTCTTTTCCTGGTCGTGATCGGCGTAATTCCGCCGGCGCAACTCGAGCGGATCGATCGACAGCGCACGCGCGAGCGCATCCATCGAGCACTCCAGCCCGAACGCTCCCTCGACGTGCCCGGGAGCGCGGAACGAGGTCATGGCTCCCGTGTGGGTGTACACGAAGGTCTCGGTCGTGCGCACATTCGGACACGCGTATAGCTCGTGATAGATCTTGCCCGGTCCGGCGAACCAGCCGCCGACTCCCATCGCGATCTCGGCGTCGACGACGATCGCGGTCACCTGTCCCGCGCGCGTCGCGCCGAGGGTGACCCGCTGCACGGTGGCGGAGCGGTTGCCGCTATCCACCTGCTCGCCTTCGCGATCCAGCACGCAACGCACGGGCGCTCCGGTCTTCCGCGCGAGCGCGACCGCGATGTACGTGGACGCATGCGCACCGTTCTTCGCGCCGAACCCGCCACCCATGTAGTCCTTGATGACGCGGACGTGCGTGAGCTTCAACCCGAAGGCCGCCGCGAGGTCGCTGCGCGTGTTGAAGATTCCCTGAGTGGATTCCCAGACGGTGAGCTGATCGCCGGTCCATTCCGCGACCGCGCCGTGCGGCTCCATGGCCGTGTGGAGCGCGGTGGGCGTTCGGAACTCGCGGATTACCACGACGTCCGCGGAGCGAAGGGCCGCGTCGGCGTCGCCCCGTTGCGCCACGCGTGGTGAGTGCGTGCTCGTGTTTCCCTTCGGACGCACGAGCGGAGCCGTTGGCGCGAGCGCCGCCTCGATGGAGACCGCGTGCCTTTCGGTTTCTACGCGAACGATCACGGCTTTCGCGCCGCGCCGCGCGGCCTCGGCAGTATCGGCGCACACGGCCGCGAGCGGCTGGCCGGCAAATCGGATGGTCTGATCGAAGAGCTGACCGCTGTCGTAGCGAATGCCCTCCACTTCTTCCCGCCGCAGAACGGAACGGACGCCGGGAATCTCGAGCGCGGGCGCGAGGTCCAGAGTCAGCACGCGGCCGTGGGCGATCGGAGCTCGCACGATTTCCGCGTACAGCATCCCCGGGCGCCGGATGTCCGCGGTGTAGATCGCGTGGCCGGTGACTTTCTCCAGCGCATCCATGCGCGGAACGCACTGACCGACGACCTCCATCGGCATGTCGGCGGTCCACGGGATGGGCTCGAACGCGGGAACTTCGACGATCTTCGTCTCTTCGCGTCCCTCGACCTCGACCTTGGTCGCAACGAATCGCTTCTCCGCCATCACGCCAACCGCTGCGCGGCTTCCTGGATGGCGAGCACGATCTTGGGGTAGGTGCCGCAGCGGCAGAGGTTGCCGCTCATGGCGATCCGAATCTCGGGCTCACTGGGAGACGGGTTTACTTCGAGGAGCGCGGCCGCCGCGAGCACCTGACCGGGCGTGCAAAAACCGCACTGCACGGCATCATGGCCGATGAATGCCTCCTGCAGCGGATGCAGCGTGCCTGGTTCACGGCCACCGAGTCCTTCGATCGTCGTCACCGACACGCCCTCGCACGCGGCGGCTAGAGTCAAGCACGAGTAGACGACGCGCCGCGGCGCGCCGCCCGCGTTCACGAGAACGGTGCACGCTCCGCACTCCCCGCGACCGCACGACAATTTCGTGCCGCTCAGGCTGAGCCGTTCCCGCAGGACATTCAGCAACGTCTCGTGGCCGGCGACTTCGAGCTCGTACGTCGTGCCGTTGACCGTGAGTAGCATCGATAGGTGGTAGGTGATGGGTCGTAGGTGGCAGGTGGTAGGTGTGCTTCCCTATCACCTAGCACCCACCACCTACCACCTACACTCATTATCTTAGCACGTACCAGCTCCGCAGTAACACCGAGGCTCGGCAATGCCCTACATCATTACAGAAGCGTGCATCAATACCAAGGACCGCGCGTGCGTGGACGTGTGCCCGGTAGACTGCATATACGAAGGCCCTGATCAACTGTACATCCATCCGGACGAATGCATCGATTGCGGCGCGTGTGAGCCGGAGTGCCCGGTGACCGCGATTTTTCCGGAAGAAGACGTTCCCGCGAATCTCAAGCAGTACGTGGAGAAAAATCGCGAAGTTTTTCAGTCCGCCAATCCGCCGGGCAGACCGCAGCGAGGTTAGGCGCCCGACCAGTATTTCGCCTTGAGCCAGAAGGCGGCCGCGAGGGCGGCGTATTGAGCAAACGTCGAGAGCTCGCTTCGCAGCGCCTCACGCAGGTCATGCGGTCCAGACTCGCTCGGAGGCACCTGGCGAGGCCGGGGGAACCAACGAGGCGTCCGCTGTTTGTACGCGACGTACTGATCTCCGAAGATCGACTCCAACACGCCCTCTTCGTAGCGCACGATCAGCGCGTACTCGATCGCGAACAGGATGACCGCGACCGGCAGGAACCAAAGCACCCCCGAGCCGATCACGAAACCGGTCCAGATGAGGAAGTTCCCCACGTACAGCGGATTGCGCATCCACGCGAATATTCCGTAGGTCACCAGCCGCTGCACGTCCCGCGACCGGCGGCGAGTCACCGTTCCCGCGGCGGACACACCCGCCAAACGAAATACCTCGCCCCCGATGATGAAGAGCGCGCCGGTCAGCCATCCCTCCTTGGTCTGCCTGCCTGGGACCAACAACGGAATCAGGAGAAAGGGGACGGGCAGAAACCCACGATACCGAAACAGGAACGCGCCAATGCGGGCCGCTTTCGTTCGTTCGGCGGATGAAACTCTAGAGGCGGACGTCACGGCGGACCCTATTTGTGCTAGCTGTAGGTCAGCGCCACGAGAAACTCCGCCAGCACGTGATTGAACGCGGCGGGCCGTTCCATGTTCGCCAGGTGCCCCGCCTGACCGATAATCTCGAGCCGGCTGCCCTGAATCCGCTCGTGCATGATGCGGGCTTCCTTCACCGGTGTGGGGACATCCTCTTCGCCGACCACGATCAACGTGGGCACATCGATCGACGCCAACGTCGACGTGGCATCGGCGCGCACCATCATTGCCTCGACGGCTCCGACGATTCCCTCCACCGGTGCCTGCGCCATCATCCGATGGATCCCGTCGTAGGTATCGGGCTGCTTTTCGCGCGTCGTCTTTCCCACGATGCTCGGGATGAGAAGATTCGCGACCGCGATGGCGCCTTCCGTTCGGGCGACATCGATCATCTGACGTCGCCGGGCGAGCGTCTCGTCCGAATCGGCGCCCGCACGTGTGTCGGCGAGCACCAGCCCGCGCACCCGATGCTTGTGCCTCCGCCAGAACGCGAACGACGCGTATCCCCCCATCGAGCAGCCGACGAGGATGACTTTCTCGATGTGGAGTTGGTCGAGCAGATGCGCGAGGTCGTCGGCGTACTGCTCCATGGAATACGGAGGAACGACGGACGAATCGCCGAATCCCCGCAGATCCGCGGCCACGCAGCGTGACTGCTCCACCAGAGCACTCACCTGCGGCGCCCACATTGTCCGGGTCAGAGGAAAGGCATGGACGAAGAGCAGCGTCGCGCGGCCGCTGCCGATGTCGTCGTAACCGATCTCGAGCGAGTCAACGACGGCGATCAATACGCTGCCTCCGGCCAGTGTGGGAGCATCTCGCGCCAGGAGTCCGGGACGCGGACGGGTCTGCCATCCTGCCCCACGGCAACGAACACGATGTTCGCCTCGGCCACCTTCATGTTGTCGTGCACCTTTGAGACTTCCTGCCGGATGATGTAGCTCGTGTTTTTCACCGCCAGCAGTCCCGATCTCACGATGAGATCCTCGCCCGGCAGCGACTGCGCGAGATAACCGATGTCCACGTGCCGTACCACCGAATAGGCAGGCTGTTTGGTCCAATTGCGCAGGTCGATCTGCGGCTCGAGCAGCGCCCACCGGGCGCGTTCGAGAAAACTCAGCATCGTCGCGTGGTTGAGATGCCCGAGCATGTCGCAGTCGGTGGGATAGATGTGGAACCGGACTTCAGGGAGTCTCATTTTGCCACCGCGGATAGAGAGCCGGAGTCCGCCTCATCGAGCAGTCTGCTATCGAAAGTAAGCCACAACATCGTCAGATGGTCGCGCTGCGCCGCCGCGGCCGCAAACGCTTTGCGACCGTAGGTATCGTCCAACCGAATCCCCCAGGCGTCCAGCGCGCTCTCGTCCTCGGCGACCAGATCCAGTGGCCGGCCGTACCCGCCTCCGTAAAACGCATGCTCGACGCGCACGTTGGCGGATCCCACGCGAGGAACACGTTCTCCAGTGACGCTTTCGATGAGGGAAGCGGCACGATTCGCGAGGCTCAATACGCGCCTCGCGCGTCCGACAATCCTCGGCACGACGCGAACGGCCACGACTTGTGTGCCAAGTCCCGCGAGTCGAATGCCCAAGGCTAGCCCGGCCGCGGTGCTTCCGGTCCCGAGCGGTACGACCAACCGCTCGGGCAGCTCACATTCACCGGCGGCAATTTGCTCCGCGAGCTCCAATCCCGCGTTGACATGGCCGAGGACAGCGAGCGGAGTTGCTCCACCCGCTGGAATCCACCGCGCACCCCGCGCACCCCGAATCCGAAGCGCCGCCGCAATCGCGTGCGCCGCCAGCGCCCCTCCCCACGGAGCGTCGACGATCCGGGCCGCTGCCCGCAGGTGGGCGTCTACGCGCCGCGCGGCGGGATTCATCTCCTGGCTCCACCGCACCACGGTCACGCGCGCGCCCATGTCGCGCGCGTAGATGGCGGTCGTCAGCGCGTGCGTCGAGCCGCGGGGCCCCACCGTGAGCACGTGGTCGCCCGGCCGCAGGCCCCCCAACAGCCACTCGAGGCCACGGACCTTGTTTCCGCCCACCAACTTTCCCGAGCGATCGTCTCGCTTGATCAGCAGCGCGCGGCCGTCGTGCAGCGCGATACGGTTGACCGTCGTCGGATAATTACCGAGGTTCGCGCGCGGTAGAGTCGCGAGACCGGGGAGGCGTCGCAGCAGCGGCGCCTGGGCCCCCACCCCAGCGCCTACGGGTCGATCAGCCACCCTCTTCTTTCTTGAGGACCGCGACGTCGTCGCCGACTACGCGCTCGACGTACAGCATTTTCACCGCGACCATCGTTGCGGCGAGCAGCGGAACGGCGACCATGAGGCCCAGGAATCCGAAGAGCAGCGTGAAAAGCGCCTGGCCGAGAATCGTGAGGACAGGCGGAACGTCGACGCCGCCCTTCATCAGCATCGGGATCAGCAGATGATTCTCGAGGAACTGGATTCCCATGTAGGCGGCCGCGACGGTGAGCGCCTTTTCCGGCGAGTCGAGGAAACCCATGGCGACGGCGGGTACCGCGCTGATGATTGGGCCGATGGTGGGAATGAACTCCATGAGGCCGGCGATCAATCCGAGCGCGAACGCCGCTTCCACGTCGAGAATGAGGAGCACGATCGTCGTCACGGTTCCGATGACCGCCATCGCGATCATTTGCGTCACCAGCCACCGCCGCAGCACCGTGGCAATCGAGCTGAGCACGTCTCCCGCGCGATCGCGCATGTAGTGCGGGAACATGTGCATCAGACCGCGATGGTAGGTATCCGGGTCCGCCGCGATATAGATCGCCATGAAGATGATCAGCATCAGCCCCGCGAACACCGCGACCGTGTGCGAGAGGAAGGGGAAGACGTATCTCGTGACGCGTCCGAGTTGACGTCCCAGACTTCCGCTCAGCGTTTCCGCCGGCCCTGGAGCAGCGATGCCGCCAGGCGTGCGACTCGTGTCTCCCGGAGCCCTGGCCGAATCGCCCGGCAGACGTGGAGCGGCGGCGGCCGCGGCCCGCGCACTGTCGGCGTGCGCGCCCGCGGTTTGTCCGGCTGTGGTCTGACCGGCTGCCGTTTGCCCGGCTCGATCCGGTCCGCCCGGTCCGCCGAACACCGCTCCAAACATCCCGCTCCGGCGTTTCTGGAGCCACGCTTCGACGCGATCGACGGCTTCGGGAATCTTGGTCCGCAACTCGACGCTCTGCTGTCGAATCGTCGGGGTGATCCAGGCGCCGACGCCGACGAGCATCGCGAAGAAGCCAAGCACGATCAGCGCCGCGCCAATGCCTCGTGGAATGCGGTAACGCTCCAGACGATCCACTCCGGCTTCGACGGCGAGACCGAACAGCACTCCCAGGAAGGCCACGAGCACGAGCTGGTTGGCGAACCAAATCAGTTGGATGGTGAGGTAGATCCCCATCGCCAACGCGACGGCGCGCGCGACATCCTTGCTGTGCCATCCGACCGTGCGATCGCGCCGTTCGATCGGCGCCGAAGGCCGAGGCCCCGCCGGCTCGTCGACTTCGAACACCTGGGACGGCGGAACGTCGGCCGATTCTGGTTCTGTCATGGAGCCGCGTGACCTCGCAAAGGAAGTGCCTGCTAGGTGCTGGGTGCTAGCGTTAGAGCAGGCCAAACCCCAGCACCTAGCACCCAGAACCTAGTCCCTCTCAATGTTCTCTGTGGCAAACCATATCCCTCTGTTCATCGACCGACCGGACGCCGCGTCACGTCAGCTGGACGCGTTGGCATCGACGACGGAGCTCGCGCTGGATACCGAAGGAGCGAGCTTCCATCGCTTCGTGGATCGAGTGTATCTATTGCAGCTCTCGACGCGTGACCGGACCGCCATCGTTGACCCGCTCAACGTTCTAGCCGACACGCTGGCGCCCCTTGGCGCGATGCTCGAGAGTCCCCAGATCGACGTGGTGCTCCACGACGCGGACTACGATCTCCGATTGCTGCACCGCGACTACGGCTGGCACGTGCGAAGAATCTTCGATACCAGGGTGGCCGCGCAGATGTTGGGACTCAAGGCGTTCGGGCTCGCCGCGCTGCTGGAACGATATTTCGGGGTCAAGCTCGACAAAAAGCATCAACGCGCCGACTGGTCGATGCGTCCGCTGCCGGCCGACATGCTGGAGTATGCCGCGCAGGATACGATGTACCTGTTGGACCTGCGCGACCGGATGAGCGACGAGCTGAAAACGAAGGGACGACTGGACTGGGCCCGTGAAGAGTTCGCGCGTCTCGAGGGGACCAAATGGCAGGACGAAGATCCGTCCGCGTCGTACCTCAAGGTCAAAGGCGCGCGCGATCTGACGCCCCGTGAGCTGGCGGTCCTGCGGGAGTTGGTCCCCTGGCGCGATTCCGTGGCCCGCGAGCAAGATCGGGCCACGTTTCGCGTGATCGGGAACGAGCAGCTCTTGGAAATCGCGCGCGCCCATCCACGCAGCCGTGATGAGCTCGCGAAGGTGAAGGGCGTCTCTCGCGGCATCCTCGAGAACCGCTCACAGGACGTGCTGGCCGCCGTGCGCCGGGGCATCGACGTCCCGGAAGCCGATCTCCCTCGGTACCCGAGAGCGCCCCGATGGGACCGCGATCCGCGGTTCGACACGAAGGTCAACGCGCTCAAGACCGTCCGCGACGAAGCCGCGCACCGACTCGACATGGACCCGGGCGTGCTCGCGTCGCGTGAGAGACTCGAGGCCGTGGCGCGGAAGAATCCGGCGAACCGCGAAGAGGTGCTGGCGATCTCCGAGTTGCGACGGTGGCAGGTCGACGTGCTGGGGGACGGATTTGTGAAAGCGCTCAAGGGGCTAGGTGCTAGGTGCTAGGTGCTAGGTGCTAGGGGCTGGAAAGACGATGCTAGCCCCTAGTCTCTAGCACCTCGCCCCCACTAGAGCCCCATATAAGCCCGCACCTTCGGCTCGATTCGTTCCGGTGTCCAGTACGGCTCCCAGACGAGGTTGATCACGACCTTTCCGACGCCGGGCAGCGCCTGAATGGCGCGCTCCACGTCCGTCATGATCTGCGGTCCCGCGGGACATCCTGGCGAGGTGAGCGACATGTCCACGATCACCTTGTTGCCCTCGTCCACGGTGATGGTGTAGACGAGTCCCAGGTCGACGATGTTCAGGTTGAGCTCGGGATCCTTGACCTTGCGCAGCGCGAGACGCACCGAGTCTTCGGTGAGATCGTCGGCGGGATTCGGCGCGCTGGCCGGAGAATTGGATGGTTGCGTCTCGTCAGTCATCTATAGCACTATCGCCTATATCCCTACCCAGGAGCAAGTCGTGAGAGTGAAGGGAATCGTTGCGGTGTCGGCGCTTGCTCTCGCGGAAATCGCCCAGTCCCAACAGGTGGAGAAGCCGCTCCCAAAGGGATGGGAGCTCGTCGGACTGCCGGCACTCAACTTCGACTCGGACGAAGGCTTCGGCTACGGCGCCCTGCTCGAAGCGTACAACTACGGGAACGGGGTACAGCCGTACCGCTACACGATCCAGCCAACGCTCTTTCTCACGACGAAGGGACGCCGCGACTTCGTCATCTTTTTCGACGCACCCAAGCTCCTTCCCGGCGACTGGCGATTGGATGCCCTCGTCGGCCGCGAGCAGCATCTGGCGACGCCATACTATGGTGTGGGCAACAACACCGTCTTCGACGAGACTTTGGAAGTCGAGCCGGACGCCTACTACTACCGATACGGCAAGACACAACTGCGCGTCGTCGCCAACCTGCAGCACAAACTGGGAAGATTTCCGGCGCGTGGGCTGTTCGGCGTTGGGTTCGCGGACGTCAAGACGGACGCGACTCCCTTTGATTCTGGAACCACGCTCCTGCTCCAGGATTTGGCAGGGTCCCCCGCGCCACGCGGCAAAATTGCGTATGTGCGCGCCGGACTCGTCTGGGATACACGCAACCGCGAGATCGCGCCGCGCAGCGGCTCGTACGGCGATCTGCTGGTGCAGCGCGTGGATCGGGCGTTCGGCGCCTCGCACACATACACGCGCTATACTGCAATCGGGCGAAAGTACTTGCCGCTCACATCGAGTGTAGTGCTCGCGCACCGCGCGCTCGTACAACAGACCGACGGCGACGTTCAGCTCTATGATCTCGCGACCATTCAGACGTCCTTCAAGCAGCAGGAGGGCCTGGGCGGAAGCAACAGCATTCGCGGTCTCCAGAAGAACCGCTTTTTGGGAAAGGGAATCGCGTTTCTCAACACCGATCTGCGTTGGCGCTTTGCCGAGTTCGAGCTGCTCCGAAAACCTGCCTATCTCACGTGGAGCGGTTTCTTCGACGTAGGCCGCGTTTGGTCGAAGACGCTAAGCAGCTGGGAGTTGGAGTCCATAGGGCTTCACACCGGCTACGGAACGGGGATGCGACTTGGGCTCGGCCCCAGCTTCGCTGTCGCGTTCGACCTGGCGCGATCGCCCGAATCCAAGTCCACGCAGATCTACATCGGACTTGGCTACCCGTTCTAATTGCTAGCCGCCCTTCGCGGCCACTTTGACGGGCGCGGTGCTCTTCTTCACGGACGGTTTCGCGACCGGCTTCTTCGATTTGCTCGTCGATGCCTTGGCGCGCCTGGAGCGCGACGATCGCGACCGGATTGGCCGATTCCAGCCGGCGGCTCGGTCCGCGCGGAACGACGCGGGCATCGCCATCAGTACACCGTGACTGTTGCGGACCGAGAGCGCCGCCGCGTCGGCAACGTCTGCTCGAATGTCGGCTATGACCTTCGATGGCCGGCGAGCACGCGGCGCGTGCACCCGGTTCGTGAGCAGGATGACGAAGAGATCACGGTCCGGATCGATCCAGAGCGACGTGCCGGTGAAGCCGGTGTGCCCGTACGCCCGGCTGCTCAAATACTTCCCGCAACTGCCGTCGTGACCGCAGGTATCCCAACCAAGCGCGCGCGTGCCGCGCGAAGCGGTGCGCGCCGTGAACAGAGCGACCGCGCTGTCGGAGACGATCCGCAAGCCATTGATCTCGCCGCCATTCAGCATCATTTGCGCGAACACCGCGAGGTCCGTCGCGCTGCTGAACAGCCCTGCGTGGCCCGCGACGCCGCCGAGCGCGAACGCGTTTTCGTCGTGCACCTCGCCGCGGAGCGGGTAGCCGCGGGGCGGCGTCAGCTCCGTGGGCGCGATGCGGTCGCGCAGCGTCCAGTGCGGGCGGAAGAACGAGTCATTCATGCCCAACGGCTCGAAGAGACGCTGCTGGAGAAACGCATCGAGGCGCTGACCCGACGCCGCCTCGACGATGAAGCCGAGTAGATCAGCCCCAAGGTCAGAATAGATCAGGCACTGGCCCGGGCTGCATTCGAGCGGCGTGTCGATGGCCGCCTGTCGCGCTTCCTCCGACGTCAGCGCGATACGCCAGAGATCGCGACCGGCGGGCAACCCCGACCGATGCTCGAGCAGGTGATAGACGGTGATGTCGTCTTTGGCGCCGCCACTGAACGACGGCAAGAATCTCGAAACCGGATCCTCCAGGCGAACCTTGCCCTTGTCGTAGAGGATCATGATCGCGGTCGTCGTCGCGACCACTTTGGTCAGCGACGCGAGATCGTAGATCGTCCGGGACGCGACTACCGGCGTCTTGCTGCTCCAACTCAGGTTGCCGAAGCCCTTCTCCAGGACAGTCGCGCCGCGCCGGCCAATGACCACGGAGCCGCCAGGAAAACCGCCTGCCTTGATCGCGCGAGCCAGGACCCGATCGATCCTCTGGAGCCGGGTCGCAGACATTCCCACCGCGGACGGTTCCTTGGAGGGAAGACCCCCTTCGGTCCCGCCGGTGCCCGCAAAGAAGAAGAGCGAAGTGAGCAGCGAAGTCAGCAAGTTACAGCCTGTGTCCCGATAGTGTCGCGATGGATACCGCCGTCCTACTGCGGTGCCACCATTGGAGATACGTCCGCTGTGGCCAAGTGTTCCCGAAAGAGCGGCAGGATCGACAAGATGGTAGCCATTGTTAGTACGAGCAAGGCATTTTCCACGCAACTAGAACCACCGTACGCCGTAATAACGGTTAGCTGCCCTCGCCAGCTCCAGGTCAGTAAACCATTATGGCGATTGGACGTGACCAATCCCGCGACGTCATGGACGAGAAGCAAACCATCCAGCGTGCCATTCAAGGCGACGAGGCGGCGATGCGTTCGCTGTGGACTCGTCACGCACCTCACATCGATGCGGTGGTGCGCCGGCTGGTAGGCAACGATCTCGATCTCGCGGCGGATGTCGCTCAGGAAGTGTGGATTCAGATCTTCAGAGCGCTCCCGCAGTACCGCGGGGACTCGCAGTTCGGAACGTGGGCGCATCGCATCGCGGTGAATCGCACGCTCAACGCGCTGCGGAAGAGCCGCCGCCTCGCGAAAATCGAGACCGACGTCGAGGAGGATACGGCGAGTGTGGAGCCCGACACCGAGCGTTCGCTCATGATGCAGACGATCGAGAGTGCGGCGACCAAATTGTCGCCGGGCGCTCGCGCGGTGTTCCTGCTGCACGACGTCGAAGGCTATACGCACGAGGAGATTGCCGAACGGTTGGGCATCACCTCGGGCGGTTCGAAATCGCAGCTGTTCAAAGCGCGAGCAAAGCTCCGCACACTGCTCGCGCATCTTGTCGATACACCAATGCGGAAGGACATGCAAAATGTCGCACCTGTCTATTGAACGTCTGGCGGCGCTCGCGGACGAGCAGCCAACGGCCGACGAACATGTACACCTGGCGAACTGCGCCAAATGCGCAGTCGATCTGAACGCGCATCGCTCATTGCTCGCGATGGCTGGAAGCGAGCGCGAGTCCATGGGCCTTCCGCTGACCCGATGGGAGACGCTTTCCGAGCGACTCCGTACCGAAGGGCTGATCGTTGAAAGTGGGAAGTGGGCAGTGGGTAGTGGGAACCCCGCTACTCACTGGGCTATGCCGGTCGCCGCTGCGCTGCTGTTGGTCGCCGGCGGTGCCTTGCTCGGTCGCGCATCGACCAGCGAGCCGATTCTTCCCGGTGGGTTGACCGGTAGCGGGCCGACGCGGACGGCCAACGGTCCTGCGGCTGGCGATTCCCTGCCGGCGACCTTCGCCTCGATCGACGAAGCCAACCGTTGGAAGAACTACTACTCGGCGGGCTACCAGCGCGCGGTCGCATTCCTCGCGCAAAGCGATTCCGCCGGACGCCTCGGCGAGACCCCCGCGGTGATGCGCACGCGACTCTCTGCGCTCGATCGCGTGTCGAAGATCGTCGGCGAAGCGCTCAGCGAGGCGCCCTCCGATCCGGTGATCAACGATCTGTATTTGAGCTCCTTTGGCCAGCGTGAAGCCACGTTGCGCCAACTCAACAACGTCCTCCCGCAGAATGTGCGGCTGAACAGCTTCTGACGATGTACCGACACACTGTATTCATTCTGGCAAGCGCGGTGCTCCTGACGTCGACCGCCGAGGCGCGCCCCCAGGCGAGCACGGGCGGATCGCGCACCACCGCCCGCACGCAGTGCTCGGGTTGCCCGACTTCGGGCGACGCGATTCGCGATACTCGCGAAAAGCTGTTGCTGAGGATCGATTCGCTTCGATGGGAGATCGATAATCGCCGATTGAGCGACCATCAGCGGGACCAAGCCGCCCGAGAGTTGACGATCACCGTCCGCGCGCTGCAATCGTCGCTGGATCACGCCGACGCCGGCGCCGCCGTGACTGCGGCCGTTCGCGCAGAAAGGGTCGCGGAGCTCGAAGCGAGGACCGGGACGGCGCCCTTCGCGGTCGCCTCGGTGATTCGCCGCACGCGCGGCTACCTCGGCGTCACCTTCGACGGTCCGAGCGCGGAATGCGAAGCATGCACCGAACGGGTGATCCGCTTCTTTCAGTATCCGAGGATCGCGATGGTGGAGCCTGGCTCTCCGGCCGAGCGCGCCGGAGTTCTCGAGGGCGATACACTGCTCTCGTTTAACGGAACCGACGTGATCAGGAACGAGATCTCGCTGGTAAAGCTGCTCGTGCCGGGCTCGCGCATCGTCATGCGCGTGCGGCGCGGCGCCAATCACAAGGACATCAGCGTCACGGTGGGAGAGACGCCGGCCTACTATGCGCGCCGTGCCCTTCCGTCGCGTGTGGCTCCAGCCATGACGCCCACGGTTCCTTCTGGAGTCGAACCGATTCGCGCATACCCTCCGCAGCCGTCTTTTCCGATGGAAGGACCCGATATGCCACGCGCCCCAAGGCCGGGCACGATGGTCTGGGTCTCCAACGAAGGCGTCGCCGGGGCGCGCGTCGAGACCATCAATGAGGGCCTTGGAAAGGCCATTGGCGTCAAGGAAGGCGTGCTGGTGATCCGCGCCCAGCCCGGCACGCCCGCGTATCGCTCAGGTCTGCGTGATGGCGACGTCATCCTCTCGGCGGACGGCAGGCAACT
Organism: Gemmatimonadaceae bacterium; assembly: GCA_040902075.1. Taxonomy (GTDB): domain Bacteria; phylum Gemmatimonadota; class Gemmatimonadetes; order Gemmatimonadales; family Gemmatimonadaceae; genus DASPMP01. The sequence goes on along the minus strand of JBBDXZ010000006.1, from coordinate 40,626 downwards.
GGTCCGCGTGAACGACCTGCGCGCCGTTGTCGCGCGGGGCGACGGAGAAGAGGGGGTAAAACTCGTCATCGTGCGAGAGCGGAAGAGACGCGACGTAACGCTCAGATGGTAGAGTCCTAGTTAGGGCTGCCGGGATCCCCTCTCCCTACACAGGACTGTCCATCAACTGTTCGACCAGCTTTAGCGACTTGTGCATCGCCAAAGCCGCGATTGCTCCATCGGCTGCAGCCGCGATCGCGAGCTGCGAGCCGGGCACGATGTCTCCGGCAGCGAACACGCTGGGAATCGAGGTGTGGTAGTGTTTGTCCACCACGATGTGGCCGCCCGCGTCGCGCTTGCAGCCGAGCTGAGCCCCCAGATCGTCGGCGGGATATTGGCCGATCGCGAAAAAGATCCTCTCCGCGTCGAGATCCATCCCGCTCTCCAGCTGCAAGCAGCGCACGCGACCTTCACTCGATAGAATACGCGTAATCTTTTCGGTGAGCACAGGGATGTTGAGCGCGTCGAGCTTCCGGCAGTAATCGGGGTCGTCCATCGCCGGCTCCTCACTATTCGTGCAGATGATGATCTCGCGCGTCCAGGTGCTGAGATTGAGCGCCATCCCAACCGCTTTGCGGCCATGTCCGATCACCACGGTCTTCTTGCCGCGCGTCTCGTAGCCGTCACAGTCCGGGCACACGTGTGCCGTTTCGCCGTACGCGCGCTCGAGTCCGGGAATATCCGGCCACACGTCCTTGAGTCCGATCGCCAGCAACAGCCGGCGCGCGTCGAAGTCGGCGCCGCTGTTCGTGGTGAGCACGAACTGGTCGTCCGAGAGCTTCTGGGCTCGATGGACGCAATCGTCCTCGAGTTGGACTCCGTATCGCCGCGCTTCCTCGCGGCCGAGCGAGCGCAGCTCTGACGGTTTGACCCCCGGAAGTCCAAGAAACGCATTGACGCCACGCGTCTCCCAGTTGCGCGGGTCGCCGCTGTCGATGAGCACGACAGAGCGGAGATACCGGGCGAGAAAAATGCTCGCGGACAGACCAGCGGGGCCTCCGCCAACGATAGCGGCGTCGAATTTCTGGTTCATTACAGCCGCGAAGTCCGGCAAAAACCCGGCCTAAGTCAGGCTGGCGTCACTTCACCTGACCGGGCGGGAGCAGGTACAGCAAGTGAAGCGTTCTGCGGTCGGCGGCGCTCATGACCGTCGTGCGCGACTCGGGATACATCACGTCGGCAACGTTGTTCGAATGACCCAAGCCAAGCGCGTGCCCGACCTCGTGCCGTGCGGCCCCGGCGACTGTCGACGCCGGCAGCGGCTGTCCCTGCCGGTCGTGTGTCGCGATGGTGATCTCAGCGGAGACCAGCCACCCGTGTTGGTCGCGGACCTTTGCCGCCATGCCGATTTTCTCGCCGTCTTCCGCGGCAAATTGCGAGATCCATCGGATCTGAATGTCCGTTCCCGCGGAGTCGCGAAGGACGTCGAACCTCAGGGGGAATCCCGCTTGCTGCCACTCCTCGAACGCCTGTTCGGCAACCACTGGATACGACGGGTCCCAGTCGGGCAACGAGACGATGCGCTCGATCCAAACGCGTACCGGGCTGCGGCGGCTCGACCAGCGCATCAGAAAGCGCTCCTGCTGCGCGAGAACATGGGAGATGTAGCTGCCAACCGAGCCCTCACGAATCAGTTCAGCAACGTGTGCGTCGTCGCGCGCCGGGGCGGGCTCCGTCGAATGGCGCAGTGTGGTCAAGTCTGCTGCCGCCGCGCCGCCGAGCGCACCCGAATCCGCCGCCGCCGTAGACGAGCCCACGCGGTTTCCCTGCGGCGCCACGCCAGTCGCAGAGCCGGCAACGGATTGCTCCAGGCTCTCGCGTGGCTTTTTCGGCCTCCCGCGCTGGACGTCGCGCGCCTGCACGACAAAAAACGCGGCGATCACGCCGAGCAGGCCAAGGGGTAAGACGAAATCGCGCGGGCGCACCGCGATGGCTAGCGGCCGCTAGCGAACGTTCGGTTGCATGCCGCTGACGACGCGCCGATACAGCCGGCGGGCAGGGAGTACAGAAACTTTGCCGTCTCTCGATCTGCATCCGACAGACTTCGCACCCGCACCTTGGGAGCCATCACGCTCGACGGATCGCTCGTGTGATCCAATCCGAGCAGGTGGCCGACCTCGTGTAACGCCATCGCGTGCATGGCATCGTCTTCGAGGATTTCACCGGTGCGGTGATGAACCGCCAACATGATACTGGCATCGGTAATCCAATAGTTCTCGTCTCGGGCCCAGCGCGTGCGCCCGCTGATCGGCTCGGAGAACCGGTCTATCCACGTGACGTGCACGTCGGCCTTCGCCGAGTCTACGACGATCTGAAAGCGAACCGGCAGACTCAGCGTGTCCCATGCGACAAATGCGTTGTGCACTTCGAAGACGTAGCGGACGTTCCAGTCCACGACCCGCGACGTCCCCTGAATCCACACCCGCAGCGGCTTGCCGTTGCGGTCGCGCCACCGGGCGAGGGTGGAATCACGGGCGCGAAGGATCTCGGAGATGTACGTGCCTTCGCGGCTTCGGATGGCGCGTCGAATTCCTTCGCGCTCGTCGTCGTTGACGACACTTCCGCTGTACGTCCGCTCCAACAGCGACGCGCTCTCGATCGCCGGCGAGCGCGCCTGCGTCACGGCAGCGGCTAGGCCGATGCCCACAGCGGCGATCGATAGCGTGAGAAAGGGACGGCGCACGGACCGCGGGAAGGAGGGACCAGTCTCTGACCCAAAAAACGCGCTGTGCCCGGGCGGGTTCGTGAGGGGAGGATCTCACGAATAGAGCACGTCGCGCTTTCAGGATTGACGAGCTTTGTCACTATAAAGAAACGCGCATGGGTCCGCCAGAGCCAAATGCGGCGGAATCGGAGTTTGAGCGGGCCAGGGACTAGGAACTGGGATCAACGATACTCATCTCGCGTTCCCTGACCGTTCCCGAACCGTTCCTAGCCGCTGGTCCTCGTTGTATTGACGATCACAATCGTCGCGTTGCGGGCGAGACCGCTCCGCTTGGCGCGTTTGATTGGGGAGCCCTTGAACCGCTCGCGGAATTGATCGTCCGACATCGCCGCCAACAGGGCCGGGTCAGGCGCGACGTTCTCGGGGCGTGGCGCGAGCGCCGCGTCTCCGACCTCGGTCGCGAAGCGCACGTTCCAGGGGCAGACGTCCTGGCAGGTGTCGCATCCATAAAGAAGGTCCCCCATGAGCGGTTGCAGCTCCGGCGCGATGTCGGAGCGATGCTCGATCGTGAGGTAGGAGATGCATCGGGTTGCGTCCATGACGCGCGGTGCCACGAACGCGCCGGTGGGACAGGCGTCCAGACAACGCGTGCCGGTGTCCACATAGGCCTTCCCAGCCACCGGACGTTCGACCGCCTGCTCGAGCCATCGATGCAGGGCCTCCAGGCGGTCGATCATCACATGGTGATAGTCGTCACCGCGCGCATATCGTGCGATTGGGCCGCTGGGCTGCTTTCCTCCGTAATCGAGCGCGACGACGACGGCGCTGGCGCGCCTTGAAAGGGAAGCGTTGTGTCGCGGCGCTTTTCAGCGCCTCGCGGGAGATAGGTCATCTCGCCTGTGTAACCGCGCCGCAGCCACTCCGCGAACGCCTCGTACGTCTTCGCTGGACCCAAGCGGGCGATGCCGACGGGGTCGAAACCAATGGCGGTCGCGCGCTCTTTGACGCGCCGTTCGAGCGACGGCGCCACGGCGATGACGGTCATGGGCTGCGCGTTGCCCATCGGGCGTACCGGACGATGTCCTCGGCCGGCGGGACGGCGTCGTCGCGCCCGTAGGCGGTGTGCATCCGCCAGCGCAGGTACTCGCGCGCTGGCAACGGAAGGAAAGGAAACCGCTTGAACCAGCCGCGCCGTCGGAACCGCCACCCCACGCGAACGAGGGACAGCCCGACCGACGGATTCCGCACCGACCGGGCCAGGAGCACGAGAGTCAGGCGCGACCAACTCATGCGCTACAATCTATCGAGTGGCAGCGCTCTCTTTGCGCCGCTGGCAGCCGCCTTAAACGAACGACTCGCCATCGAGCCCCGCCGGGATCTCGATGCCGAGGGCAGCCAGCGCGCTGGGCATGATGTCCGTCGTGCGGCGTGGCGTATGTGCGGGACGATGGCTGGCGAGCAGCGGAACCAGCATGTGCTCGCGGTGCAGCGCGCCATGCGAGCTCACGTGCGGAATCGGCTCGTAGCGGGCGCGAAAATCCCAGTCGCGCGATGCCGAGAGGATCATGTCTCCCGCACGATGCGAAGCGGCAAGCTTGGCGATTTGCACGACGGAGTCGGGGTAATCGGTGCCCCGCGCCGCGTCGTGAGCTTCCAGTGCGGTCGCGCCATACAGGTCTCTCCCGATGCCCAGCGGATCGCCGTCCGCGGTCAGATACGAGTATCGAGAACCCTCGAGTCGCACCGTTCCACGGCCCCGCGACCGCGACCACACGGCGCACTCGGTGTCGCTCAACGGAGCGAGCAACACGTCTACGGAGTCGCGCAACAGTAGCTGCTCCGCGAGCTCGCGTCCCCATTCGGACATTCCGCGCCAGAACGGACGCTCGCGACGCTCGAGGTCCACGTATACGTGCGACATCGCGTTGCCGCTCACCATGACCGCGACCTCAGCCCCGAGCCGGTAGACCCACGGATGTGAGATGACGCGATGTCCGAATCCGGCGATGACGCGCGCGAGGTCTTCGTGATGTCGGACCCGCGAATGTCCATGGTCGCTCGTCACCCACATGCGCGTCTCATCCCACGCGCCGCGACGCTCCAACTCCTCGCGAAGGGCCCCCACGGTGTCATCGACGATTCTCAACGCTTCGAGCACGCCCTGGCTCTGATGCCCGCGAGCGTGGGACATCTTGTCGACGCCGGTGAAGGCGGCGAACACATATGGCGAGCAGTCTTCGCGGACTCCTTGGACGACCTGGACGGAGACGTCGCGATCCACCTTGAGCCAGCCAGGCAAATCACCGCGAAAGTGCGTCCGCGCCGCGCGAAGCGCCGAGCCCGCCGTGAGCGACGCAAGCTGCCGTCTGCGCGGAAGGCCGCGCGTGATGACACTCAACGCCGCCGTGCTGTTCGGCACGAGCTCGAAGATCGTGGACGCGGCGGGATCGATGTCTCGGTTCACGGCGCGCATCTGATATCCCACGTAGCTCCGCGAGTAGTCCGGAAAGCTGCACGTCTCTCGCGAGCGGTCGAACCATCGCAGTCCGGGAAGTCCCACCGAACCGGGGAAACGCCCCATCAGAAACGGCGTGTAGGCTGGGCCCGTGACCGTCGGAAACACCGATGTCAGCTCGTGCAGCCCGCCGTCCGCGCGCAAGCGAGCGAGCGCGGGAAACACACCGGAATCAAGTGCGCCCGCGAGCGTATCGACTCGCGCACCGTCGGCGATGAGAACGATGACTGCCATAATTCGGCCCAAAGCAACTTACACGCCCCGGTTCGCCGCTCGCGGGTGACGACGCTCGGGGCCATGGCTCAGGATGACACGGAAGCCTAGAATCCCCGCATGCCCCCACGGAAAAAGCCAATTAAGAAGGTCAAGTTGGGTACGGCGCCGAACAGGCGAGGCAAGCACGACGGCCAGCCCCGGACTGCGTCGGGGAAGCGCGCGAGTACGCTGTTGATGGCGTCCGCCGCGCTCGACGCGCAGGAGGGTTTGCGCGAGCGCACCGAAGCCGGTCACCTGGCGGCCGGGCGCATGCCTCCGTCGCAGGAGTCGCCCGCGCGCCGCTCCGGCGCGGTCCGCAAGGTCGACGACGCCATCCGCACGTTCACCATGACGCCGGTCACCGAGGACGAGAAGCTGCTCCAGAGCCCGTCCACGGACCCGCTGGATTTCACCCGCCAGGACACCTGGCGCGTCATGCGCATCATGTCGGAGTTCATCGAGGGATTCGACACCCTTGCATCCGTGACGAAAGGCGTCACCATCTTCGGCTCGGCGCGCACGGTTCCCGAAGACCCGCAATATCTCGCGGCGCAGGAGACGGCGCGACTCCTGGCCGAGAAAGGGTTCGCGATCATCACGGGGGCAGGGCCCGGCATCATGGAAGCGGCGAATCGCGGCGCGAAGCTGGCCGGCGGACGCTCCATTGGCTGCAACATCGAATTGCCGTTCGAGCAAGGCGCGAATCCGTACGTCGATACGCTGATCAACTTCCGCTACTTCTTCGTGCGAAAAACGATGTTCATCAAGTACTCCAACGCCTTCATCATTTTTCCGGGAGGTTTCGGCACCCTCGACGAAGCGTTCGAGGCCCTCACGCTGATTCAGACCGGGAAGATCTACCAGTTTCCCGTGATCCTGTTCGGACGGCACTATTGGGCCGGCCTGATTCGCTGGATTCAAACGCGAGTGCTCGGTGAAAAGAAGGTCTCAGCCGGGGACATCGACCTCATGATCATGACCGACGATCCCAGCGAGGCGGTAAAAATCGTGATGGAGGCGTACGAGAGCCAGCAACAGCCACAGGTGCTGGCACGGACGGAGAAGCTGTAGGTGGCCAAGCGAAAGCGCGCGTCGGCGGCGGGACCCAAGGGAGTTCAGAAGCGCGCGGCCGAAGAACGCGAGCGCGCGGGCAAGCAGCACGTCGCGCGCGAGAAGAGCCGGTTCCTTCACGGCGAGACCATCGCGCCACGCGCGATCGACGGGACTGAACGCGCGGCCGATCTCATCGACAACGCGTTTCTCGCGTACAACGCCGCGCGTCTGCGCGAAGCCTGTCAGCTGTACACGAAGAAGATGCTCGAGCCCGATGTGACCGTCGGGATGACGCTCACGGGCGCGCTGACACCCGCGGGACTGGGCATGGCAGCGCTCATTCCCTTGATCGAGTCGGGCTTCGTGGACTGGATCGTCTCCACCGGCGCGAATCTGTATCACGACACGCATTTCGGGCTTGGGCTCGCGATGCACCGCGGCAATCCGCTGGAATCCGACGTCGTGCTTCGAGAAGAGGGGATCGTACGGATCTACGACGTCTTCTTCGACTACGACGTGCTGTTGTCAACCGACGCGTTCTTCCGCGCGATCATCCAGTCGCCGGAATTCCAGAAGCCGATGTCGAGCGCGGAATTCCACTATCTCTGCGGCAAATATGTCCACGAGCGTGGAAAGAAGCTCGGCCTGAGCAAGAAGTCGCTGCTCGGGGCGGCGTACGAAGCCGGCGTGCCGATCTACACGTCGTCGCCAGGCGACTCGTCGATCGGGATGAACATTGCGGCGCTCGCGCTGGACGGAAACAGGTGCGTGATCGATCCAAACGCGGACGTGAACGAGACGGCAGCCATCGTTCTCGAGGCGAAGCGCGCCGGCGGCAAGTCGGCCGTGCTGATTTGCGGCGGTGGCAGCCCCAAGAACTTCGCGCTGCAGACGGAGCCGCAGATTCAGGAGGTCCTCGGCATCGACGAGAAGGGCCACGACTACTTCCTGCAGATCACCGACGCGCGCCCCGACACCGGCGGCCTGTCCGGCGCTACTCCCGCCGAGGCGGTGAGCTGGGGCAAGATCGATCCGGACCGCTTGCCCGACGCGGTCGTGTGCTATCTGGATACGACCGTCGCCCTGCCGCTGCTCACATCGTACGCCCATGCGCGTCACAAGCCACGCAAATTGCAACGACTGTATGACCGGCGCGCCAAAATGATGGCGCGCTTGCTCGATGAGTATCGGCGATCCGGCCACACGCCGGCGGAAGCGGACGAAGTCGACGCCAAGCTGCCGATGCACCGGTAGAACCGTTCAACCCGCGGCCGCGTCAGCTCTTTGCGGCCGCGGCCGAGAACTTCTGTACCGCGCGCACGAGATTACGCCGCGAATACTCGCCCTGCGACACGAACGCCGTCGATTCCTCGCCACCCAACACCGCGCGCACGATGCTGCTTTCGCTGTCCCCGACGTTGAGGCGACGCTCGATCTCCCCGACGGTCCCCATCAACCATGACCGCTTCGCCTCGAGAGCGGCGACCGGCATCTCGACGCTGCCGCGGTGCGCGTCGAACATGCGCGTCGGCTTGAGATCGATTGCTCGGGTGAGACTCTCGACGATCTCATACGGGTTTTCGCTCGCGCCCATGACGCGGACCCGGACGCCAAGCCAGAGGTCAGCGGAAAAAAGAGTCGCAGTGTCAGGATCGAAGACGACGTGGTGGTCGGGAGAGTGGCCGGGTGTGTGGATGGTGAGTAGCGGCGATCTCCCGTACGCCGCGAGCGGAACGCGCAGGGCCTTCGGACGTCCCCACGTAAAATGCCGATACAGCTTCATCTGCTGACGTTCCCGCAGCTTGCGCTCGGTGTACTCCGGCATCCACATCGGCAGCTTCTCGGCGAGCGTGGGCGCGTTTCCAGCATGGTCCTCGTGCCAGTGCGTGACGATGACGCCGCGCGGCCGCAGCTCCGCGAGTGCGCGCTCGAGCTCGGCACCGACGTGACGAAATCCCGTGTCCACCAGGATCCCCTGAACGAGATACGCGCTCACGTCGTAACCCACGGCGGCGGTCCGTCGCGTCCACATGCGGATGCGGCGCACGTCGTCGTATCGCGTGACGTCGATCATGACCGCGCCGGTCTCAAGGTCTGGACTGCCTTCGGGTAGACAAGTACAATGAAGGAGCGGTATTACGGGCGCCCCGCGCTTAAGCCAGCCGGGCGCTGCCATTTCTGGTCCTGCTGGTCCTGGTGGTTTGCGATGATCGAAGAACTCAAGCAGAAGCTCAGTGAAGAAGCGGCGAAGCTTCAACACGAGCTGAACGTCACGCTCCCGAGCGAGATTCGGAAGGCCGTGGAAATGGGCGACCTGCGCGAGAACAGCGAATACAAGGCCGCTCTCGAGCGGCAGCAGTTCGTGCAGGCACGGTTGGGGCAGCTCCATTCACGCCTGAGCAAGCTCTCGTCGATCGACGTGTCCCAGATACCGCCGGACCGGGTGGGGCTCGGGTCTCACGTGGTCGTCGAGGATGAAAAAACGCGCGAGCGCGAGGAGTACCACCTCGTATTCGGCGACGCGGTCGAATTGGAAGACGGACACGTCACGATGTCGTCGCCGATTGGACGTACGCTCCTCGGCAAAGCCGTCGGCGAATCGTTCGTGCTCCGGCTGCCGGCCGTCACGCGCAAGCTCAAGCTCGTCGAGCTTCAGACGATCCACGACGACGTCACCGCCCCCTAGGGGTCGATGGTGAAGATGCGCGCGACTTCGGCGTCGTAGCGCTCGAGCTCTTTCGGTTCCCATCCCAGAAACGTCGCGACTCGGCGCGCCGCGGCGCGCCCGTTGTCCCGCGTCTCGAACGCGATGCGCGTGCGGCGAATGAGCAAATCGCCCAACGTGCATGCCATCTCGTGGTCGACTGCCCAGCGCAGCGCGCCCATGCGATACGAAAGGCCAATTGTGACCTGCGGTCCGGCGTGAGCGGGGTCGCCGCCGGGAAGCGGCCGCTCATCGGTGGGCGCGCGCGTCTGTGGCATGCGAAGCGCCCGCTGCACGACGTCCACGACCTCGGCCGCCATCACGCGAAACGTGGTGAGCTTGCCGCCGGTGATCGTCACCTCGCGGCCGTCACGCGCGATGGCGTGTTCGCGCGACGCTTGCACCGACGATCCTTTGCTTGGCATGAGTGGGCGGATCCCCGCCCAGGCGGCGACGACGTCGTCGCGGTTGAGTCGTGCATCCGGGAAAAACGCGTTGGCCGCCTCCAGGAGATACGCGACGTCCGATTCGCTCGCGCGCACTTCGTCGGGAGACACGCTGGTGAACGTATCCGTCGTCCCAATGATGGTGTTCGCGCCCGCCGGCAGCGTGAACATCACCCGGCCATCGCGCGGATGCAGGAGCGTCACCGCGTCCCGGTTTCCGACGCGCTCGCGTCGCAGCGCGACGTGCGAGCCCTTGCTGCCCTGCACCTTGCTGGTTGGCGGCGCGCCCTGGAGCTGCCGAACCGCATCGCTCCAGGGGCCCGTGGCGTTGACGCGCAACTGCGCGCGAATCTCGAGGCGATTTCCCGTTAAGGTGTCTTCGAGGCGCGAGACGGTCAGGCCGTCCGACGATTCTCCGACGCCGGTGAAGGCGACGTGGTTCGCGACCACGGCGCCGTGGCGCTGGGCATCGAGCACGTTCGCGAGCGTGAGCCGCGCATCGTCGGTGGCCGCGTCGAAGTATCGCACGCCCCCGCGAAGGTGGTCGGAGCACAGGCTCGGCTCGGCGGCGAGCACGTCGTCGGCGCTCAGGCGGCGGTGTCGCTCGACGTTGCGGAACAATGACAGCAGGTCGTAGAGCGTGAGCCCCACCGCGAGCTTCCAAATGGGGAGCCGTTGTCCCAGATACACAGGCCATGTGAACGGCAGCGGACGCACGAGATGCGGCGCCAAACGCATCAGCCGCCGGCGCTCCGCGCTTGCCTCGAACACGAGGTGCAGGTGTCCGTGCTCGAGGTACCGCACGCCGCCATGGATCAGCCGTGAAGAGCGACTCGACGTCCCGCTCGCGAAGTCGCCCTTGTCGACGAGCGCGACGGAGAGGCCGCGCATCGCGGCATCGCGCGCGATGCCCGCTCCCGTAATTCCGCCGCCGATGATCAGGGCGTCGAAGGTCTTGCTGGAGAGTTCCTCGAGCGCAGGTGCGCGAAGGTGCATGGACATCAAGATAGGGAACAGGGAATGGGGGAACGGGGAAAAGGGCAACTGCAACCGCGGGAAGAGGGAAGGAGATGGAGAAGGGGACTGGTTCCTTTCTCCCTCCCTTTGTCCTTCCCCATTCCCGCTGTAGGGCTTGCCCTTTTCCCCGTTCCCCGCTCCCCGTTCCCAAGTAGTTTCCAGCATGAAGTCAAACGGCCATCGTGTCGCCATCATCAGTGGCGTTCGCACGCCCTTCGCGAAAGCGGGCACCGCGCTCAAGAACTTGAGTGCCATCGAGCTCGGGAAACTCTGCGTCGCGGAGCTGCTGCAACGCGCGGAGCTCGATGGCCACGACGTCGACGCGATCGTGTACGGCACCGTCGTGCCGTCGGTCATCGCGCCAAACATCGCGCGGGAGGTCTCGCTCCTTCCGATTCTTCCGAAAGGGGTCGAGGCCTACACGGTCAGCCGGGCCTGCGCGTCCGCGAACCAGGCGATCACCGACGCCGCCGACCAGATCATGCTCGGCCATCACGACGTGATCATCGCGGGCGGCGCCGAATCGCTCTCGAACGTGCCGATCCTTCACTCGCGGTCGATGTCCGAGAAGCTCGTCGCCCTCTCGAAGGCCAAGACGCTCGCGCAGCGTCTCGGAATCGCGAGCTCCATTCGCCCTCGAGACCTGATACCCATCGCGCCCGCGATCGCCGAGCCATCGACGGGCGAGACCATGGGACAGAGCGCGGAAAAGATGGCGAAGATCAATCACATTCAGCGCGAGGAGCAGGACCAATTCGCGCTGCGGTCCCACCGGCTCGCCGCGGTCGGGTTGGAGGATGGCAGGCTCACATCGGAGCTCGACCCGATGTGGATTCCCCCGAAATACGACCAGACGCTCGATGCGGACAATGGAGTGCGAAAGGACACCAGCATCGAGCAGCTTCGGGCGCTCAGGCCTGTGTTCGATCGGAAGTACGGCACCGTGACGGCAGGCAATTCGTCACCGCTCACCGACGGCGCGAGCGCCGTCCTGCTCATGAGCGAAGAGAAGGCGCGCGTGCTGGGCTACAAGCCGCTCGCGTACATCCGCTCCTACGCGTACGCGGCGCTGGATCCCGGCGAGCAATTACTAATGGGTCCGGTGCTGGCGGCCCCGGTCGCTCTCGATCGCGCGGGTTTGGAATTGAAGGACATGGATCTCGTCGAGATGCACGAGGCGTTCGCGGCGCAAGTGCTGTGCAATCTCAAAGGCCTCACTTCGCCCGAATGGGCGGAACGTGCCGGGTACACGAAGCCGGTCGGTGAGGTAGATCGCTCGAAGCTGAACGTGATGGGCGGTTCCATCGCGATCGGACATCCGTTCGGCGCGACCGGAGGCCGGATTCTGACGACGCTCTGCAACGAGCTCGTACGCCGCGGGGGACAATTCGGCCTCATGACGGTGTGCGCGGCCGGCGGGATGGGACACGCGATGGTCGTTGAAAGAGCCGCATGACGTCCACGCGTCCGTCGTCCGTCGTGAGTCACTCCGAGACCGCCGAGGCGTTGCGGACCGAGAATCGCGCGGGCGTCCTCGTCGTGACGCTCGATCAGCCCGGAGACGCCGTCAACAAAGTGGACCGCACGCTCGGCACGGCGCTTGAACGCGTCATCGAGCAGGTGGACCGCGACCGGAGCGTTTACGCCGTCGTGATCACGAGCGGCAAGCCGGACATCTTCATCGCCGGCGCGGACATCGACCAGTTTCTGCAGTTCAAGGTGGAGCAGGACGCGGAGAACGCCAGTCGATTCGGGCAGCGGCTGCTGAACCTTCTCGAGAGGTCACGCGTGCCGGTCGTCGCGGCGATCCATGGGGCGTGTCTCGGCGGAGGCCTGGAGCTGACGCTCGCATGTCACTACCGGATCTGCACCGAGCATCCCAAAACCGTTCTCGCGCTTCCGGAGGTCCAGCTCGGCCTGATCCCCGGCATCGGCGGCACGCAGAGACTGCCGCGGCTGATCGGCGTGCGCAACGCGCTCGACATGATTCTGACGGGCAAGAACATCCGCGCGAAGAAAGCGCTGCAGATGGGCCTCGTGGACGAGATGGTCCATCCGGCGATTCTGCTCGAGATCGCGACGCGGCGGGCCACCGAGCTCGCGGACCGGTCGCTCAAGCCGAAGCGAGGCGGCCGCGGGCTGGCCGGGGTCGCGCTCGACGGCAATCCGCTCGGTCGCGCGGTCGTGTACCGGAAGGCGCGCGTAGGCGTGCTCGAGAAGACGCACGGGCATTACCCGGCGCCACTCGCCGCGATCGAGGTCGTGAAGTACGGATTGTCGCACGGGATGGAGAAGGGCCTCAACGAGGAAGCGCGCGTGTTCGGCCGGATGGCGCTCACGCCTGAATCTCGCGAACTCGTGTTCCTCTTCTTCGCGACCACTGCGCTGAAGAAAGACATGGGCGTGCCGGAACCCGCGCCGACTCCGAAGACGGTGGAGAAGGTCGCCGTGCTTGGCGCCGGATTCATGGGCGCGGGAATCACGTCGGTCGCGGTGCAACATGAAACGCTGGTGCGTCTCAAGGACACCGACATGGCGCACGTCGGAAAGGGTCTGGCCGCTGTGCGCGAGGTGCTCAAGGAGCGACTCGATCGCAAGCAGATCACCCGGCAGCAGTTCGAGGACATGATGGTGCTGGCCGGCGGGACCACACAGTACACCGGCTTCGGCAACGTGGACCTGGTGATCGAGGCCGTGTTCGAGGACATCGCGGTCAAGCACAACGTCCTGCAGGTCGTCGAGCAGTTGATTCCCGGAGACGCCGTCATCGCATCGAACACGAGCACGATTCCGATCGCCGCAATTGCGAAGGGTCTTCAACGGCGCGATCGCGTGCTCGGCATGCACTTCTTCTCACCAGTGCACAAGATGCCCCTCCTGGAAGTCACAGTGACGCCGCAAACGGCGCGCGACGCCACCGTCACCGCGGTGTCGTACGGGCGCAAGCTCGGCAAAACCGTGATCGTCGTGAACGACGGCCCGGGATTCTACACGACGCGCATTCTATCGGCGTATATGAACGAAGCGGGACGCATGCTGGACGAAGGCGTGCAGATCGACACGCTCGACGAAGCGCTTCTGGGCTTCGGGTTCCCGGTCGGTCCGATCACTCTGATGGATGAAGTGGGGCTCGACGTGGGCGGCAAGGTGGGCGCGGTCATGGCCGAGTCGTTCGGAAAGCGCATGATGCCCGGAGAAGGTGTACGCCGTGTGGTCGAATCCGGCCGCACCGGGAGAAAAGGGCGCAGCGGTTTCTACCGCTACGACGAAGACGGAAAAAAGGGCGGCGTCGACCCCACCGCGTATGACCTCATCCACGGCGGCGACCGGCGCGCTGTTCCCAGCGGAGCGCTCGGGCCCGTGGTCGGGATCGACACAAGTGAGATCGTGGACCGGTGCGTCCTCGCCATGGTGAACGAGGCCATCCAGTGTCTCGAAGAGGGAATCCTCCGTTCCCCGAGGGACGGCGACGTTGGCGCCGTGTTCGGTCTCGGCTTTCCTCCTTTTCGCGGCGGTCCCTTCAGATACGTCGATACGACGGGTGCCGACGAGATTCTGGGCCGGCTCGACACGCTCGACGGACGGTTTCCCGAGCGCTTCAAACCCGCGGCGCTGCTCGTGGAGATGGCGCGTTCGCACAAGCGCTTCTATCCAGCGGAAGGCCGGCCAGTCTAGTAAGATTCGAGCCTACGCGTCTGACTTTGGAGTTCCCGTGACTGCTCGCTCCGAGCTACGGGCTCTGCGCTTTGGGAAAGCCCAAGGCCCAAGGCTCATGGCTTTTCTCGTGATTGTTTCATGCACGGCGTCGGGCAAGCCCCTGACGAGCGTGGCGCCTGTCGGCGTGTATCCGCCGCGCGACTTGCAGGGGGTCCGACCGCACACGCGCGCCGAGCGCACCCGGTTCACGGAGACATCGAGCTACGCCGACGTGATGGCGTTCATCGACTCGCTCAAAATCTCGAGCAACAACGTTCACGTCACGACGTTCGGCCGGTCGAGTCAAGGACGCGACATTCCCATGGTGGTGGCTTCGCGACCCCTGGTCCGAACGCCCGCCGAGGCGAAGCGCGCCAACCGCCCGATCGTATATCTCCAGGGGAACATCCATGGCGGCGAAGTCGAGGGGAAGGAAGCGGTGCTCTCCCTTCTTCGCGATCTCTCGCGCGACCCCTACGCCAACGTGCTCGACTCGGTCGTCCTCATCGCGGTTCCGATCTACAACATCGACGGCAACGAGACGCTCGGTCCACAGGAACGAAACCGGTCATCGCAGAACGGGCCCGCGATCGTGGGACAGCGATCGAACGGGCAGGGGCTGGATCTCAATCGAGACTACATCAAGGCCGAAGCGCCGGAGACGCGGGCCTCGCTGGACTTCTTCCGCACGTGGGATCCGGACGTCTTCGTCGATTTCCACACCACGGATGGCAGCTTCCATGGCTACGCCTTGACCTGGGCGCCGCCGTTGAACCCTGCCGCGCGGTTCAGCGGTCCGTTCACGCGTGACACCGTGCTCCCCGCTCTGACGACGGCGCTCAAGACGCGCTTTCGGCTCGAGACTTTTCCCTACGGCAATTTCCGCTCGCAGGACTCGGTGCAGAACGGCTGGTACACCTACGACCATCGACCGCGGTTCGGCACGAATTACTACGGCTTGAGAGGCCGGATCGCGATTCTGGCCGAGGCGTACTCCCACGATCCATTCCGCGAGCGCGTCGCCAACACGTACTCGTTCGTCGCCGAATTGTTGAACTTGATCGCGCGGAATCAGGAGGATTTCGTCGAAGCGAGTCGCGACGCCGATCGGCGGACGACGGGATTCACGAGCCTGGGAAGCAGCTCGGTGACGGTCGCGCTCCGGTCGCGGCTCACGCGAACTCCGCACATGGAAGACCTGCTGGTGGAGGAGATCGTTCGAACCGGCGACTCGGCGCGTCACGAGCCGGGACTTCGGCCGGGGATCCGGCGCACGGGAAAGGTGCGGTCGGTGCGCGTGCCGGTCTACGATCGCTTCGATCCCGCGCTCGAACGGACGCTGCCATATGCCTGGGTGGTTCCGGCGGCGCAGGCGGCCTTGCTGGAACCCTTGCGTCGGAATGGGTTGTTCATCGAACAGGTGGACGCCGGCACGACGGTCCGTGTCGAACGGTTTTTGATCGATTCGGTCCACAAGAGCGCGCAGGCATTCCAAGGTCATCAAGAGGCGCGGTTGAGCGGCCGCTGGGAGCCCGCCGATACGATCACACTCGACCCCGGCACGTTCATCGTGCGGGCAGGACAACCGTTGGGGATTGTGGCGATGTATCTGCTGGAGCCGGAGAGCGACGACGGGCTGGTGACGTGGAACGCTCTGGATCAGTGGCTTCAGCCGGGTGCGCGGTATCCGGTAGCGCGCGTGCTCGATCGCATCGCGGTGCCGCTTCGTCCCGCTCCGTAGTGTCTCTGCTGGCGTCGTGATGCTGCGGTCGACTCTCCTGTATCTCTCGAACCAGCCACGCGTTTTTCGGTTCGTCCGCAACAATCGCTTCGCCAAATCCTTCGCGCGCAGGTTCGTCGCCGGTGAGACGCTCGACGACGCGCTCACCGCGGTGCGGTCGCTCAACGCGAACGGAATCTCGGCGTCGCTCGACGAGCTGGGCGAGAGCGTCACGACGGAGCGCGCGGCGCGCGCGACGCGCGATACGTATCTCCAGATCCTGGACCGCATCGCCATCGCGAAGCTGAACGCCAATGTCTCGGTCAAGCTGACGGCGATGGGCCTCGACATCTCCGAGGAACTGTGCGTGACGCTGATGCAGGACTTGTTGGACCGCGCCCGAAGCCACGACAACTTCGTCCGCATCGACATGGAGTCGAGCACGTACACCGAGCGAACGCTCCGGCTGTTCGAGGAGCGCTTCTATCCATCGTATCGAAACCACGTCGGCATCGTGCTGCAGAGCTACTTGTGCCGCACCTGGGCGGATACGGAGCGGGCCATCGAGACCCAATGCCGCGTGCGGCTGTGCAAAGGGGCGTACAGGGAGCCGCCCGCCGTCGCGTTCCCGGACAAGAGGGACGTGGACGCGAACTACGTGAAGTGCATGCATGCGCTGGTGGAGCGCGGCAACTATCCGGGGCTCGCCTCACACGACCCCAGAATCATCACGGAGGCCAAGCGGTTCGCCAGCAAGCGCGGGGTCACGGCGGATCGCTTCGAGTTTCAAATGTTGTACGGCGTGCGGCGCGACTTGCAGGAGCGCCTCGTTCGCGAGGGGTGGCGCATGCGCGTCTACGTCCCGTTTGGAACGCAATGGTACCCGTACCTCCTGCGGCGACTCGCCGAACGACCCGCGAACGTCGCGTTCATGACGGGGAGCATCATGAGAGAAGCGTTCTCACGGCGACGGAGATGATCATGCGGCCCATCCGGCCCATCGTCGGTTGACCGATGGCACAGTTCCGCCAGCCTGACTTTTCGAAGGGTGATCCGAACACGCTCGGCGGATACACCGCGGTTCACGACCGGCCCGCCGCATTCGAAGGCTCGGACGGGTTCTCGTACAGCGTCGAGATTCTCGCCGACGCCGACGAGACAGGCAGCGCAGGCAGCGCAGGCAGCGCAGGCAGCGAATCATGGGGCGCGTATCTGTTCTTCGTGAAATGGGCGCGCGTCGGCGCCAGCTCGCCGGAGGGACATCTCGAGTCGGGCGTCCTGGCCCGCGGGGCGACGGCGACTGAAGCGCGCGACCGGCTCGGCGGCATGGCGCTCGCCGACGTCAAGAACGTGCTCGATGCGCTCATAGCCCGCGCCCCCGGCGGCGCGCCGAAGCGCAAATGGTGGGATGCGATGCACGCCGACGACGAAGGTGAGAGTCCGCCGCGGTGAGCGCGCCCTCTCATCTCGGCATCGTCGCCAATGGCACGGGCGGCGTCTGGCGCGTCCGTGCCGACGACGGGAACGAATACGAAGCGAGTATGCGCGGCCGTCTGAAAAAGACAGACTCGGGGAAGCGCACTGACGGATCCATGCGGCGCGATACGGTTTCGGCGTCAGCGCGGATGTTGAAGCTCGCGGTCGGAGATCGGGTACGGCTGGAGCGCGACGAAGAGCACGACAGTTGGGTAATCGCCGAGATCCTTCCGAGAAAGTCACGCCTCGCGCGTCGCGCGCCCGGAGGCGGGCACGGCGAGCGGGTGATCGTCGCGAATATCGATCAGGTCATCGTGATGTTCGCGGCGGCGAACCCCGAGCCGCACGTACGCATGCTCGACCGCTTTCTGGTCATCGCGGAAGCCAACGACCTCGCGGCCCGGATCATCATCAACAAGATCGAGCTCGTCGGCGATCGAGCGGCGCAGCAGCGCTTTGCCGACTATGCGCGCGCAGGCTACCCGGTGCACTTCACCAGCGTCAAGCAGCGCCTCGGACTCGACGAGGTGGCAATCGCGCTCGCCGGCCGGATCTCGGTGGTGAGTGGCCCCTCGGGGGTGGGCAAATCCTCTCTGCTCAACGCGCTCTTTCCCGGCCTTGGCTTGCGCGTGGCGGAGATCAGCGAGTCGGTGAACAAAGGTCGTCACACGACGGTCGGAGCGTTCCTGCATCCGCTGCCCGCATCATCGGGCGGGGCGGTGGTCGACACGCCCGGCTTGCGCGAGATCGGACTCTGGGAGTTTCCGATCGCGGAGTTGGACCAGTGCTTCCCCGAGCTTCGAGGATTGCGCGACGCGTGCAAGTTCACGGACTGCGCGCATGTTTCCGAGCCGGGCTGCGCCGTGCGAACCGCCGTGAAAAAGAAAGCGGTGAGCTCGGCGCGGTACGACAGCTATCTCAAGCTCAGAACGGAGATCGAGGAAGCACAAACGAGCTAGTACATGACGTCGGCACAACTGCCGATCCCTCGCTACGCTCGGGATGACACCTACCAGCTGCCGCGTTCGCCCGCCACCTCGATCACACGGGACAGCCGTTCGGCCGCGTGGCGCCAGTTGGTCACGATGGCGCTCTGTGCATCGTCCATGCGGCCTTCCTCGATCGCGTCGATCATGGCGTCGTGCTCGTCCACCGACGACTTGAGATCGCCGGTGAGCATGCTGATGTACATGCGGATATATCGCTCGGCTTGCGGCTTCACGGCGTCATGCAGCGCGATCAGCCGAGGTCCTCCCCCGACTCCTGCCTGAACGATCCTGCGGTGGAGTCGCTCATCCGTCTCGTACAGCCGTCCGTGGTCCACTGGCGCCGTGCGCGCCGCTCGGATGAAGTCCTGATTCAACGCCCGGAGCTCCTTTACCAGTAACCGGCGATCCGCGACCTCGAGCGCCGCGGCGTGCCGCGCACCGAGTCCCTCGAGCGCACCAACGATATCCAGCAGCTCCTGCACGTCGTCACGCGTGAGCGGGGACACGGTCAGGCGCGACTGCTGCGCGCCCGGCGCGCCCATGACGAAGCCTTCCTGCTGAAGCCGTTGCAGCGCCTCGCGAACGGGCGTGCGGCTCACGCCGAGTCGAGAAGCGATCTCGGTCTCGACGATGCGGCTGCCCGGGGCGACCGAGCCCTGTACGATCAGGTCGCGGAGGCGCGCATACACCTGGTCAGGCCGCGAGCCGTGCGGCGCGCCGGCGAGGGAGCCGGCCGTTCGGGCGGAGCTCTTTTTCCGGGGTCGAGCGGGCATAGCGCGAATATAGAGTTCTTCGGTCTGAGCGGCTTGTGGGAAACAAGAAGGAGAGAGAAGCCGTGGCTCCTCTCTCCTCAGACCTCTCACTCGCCCTGGTTTTTACTTCCCCAATAATGCCGGAGAAAGTCTGCCGCTGTCGGAAGACTCGCCGCTCGAGACGCGGGGGGGTGTGGTGCCCGACGAGCCGCCGCTGCCGGTTCCTTCCGCCGCTCCACTGATCGGATGGATGTACAGGCGACCCTGCACGACGCCGCCCTCATGAACGAGAATGGCGGCGGAGCGAATGTCGCCGGCGACGATTCCCGTCGACTGAAGCTCGGTGCGCTGTGCGGCGAATATGTTGCCGGTGACCGCGCCGCCAACGATGACCTCGCGGGCCGTTATGTCACCGACGACCGATGCCCCTTGGCCGATCACGATCAGGTCGGCGCGGTGGATGGATCCTTCCAGGCGGCCGTCAATACGCAGCGCCCCATCAGTCTCGAGATCACCACTGACCGAAATGTGGGAGTCGAAGACCGAAAAATTTGTGGTAGGTATGGGCGATGCTTCGCGCCGACCGAACAGGCTCATGGCTCCTCGTGGCCGTTACACAACCGCGGCACATCCAAAAGCGTTCCCAACAATCGCTAGTGGGTCGCCATTGCGCTAGACGCAATTTCGGCTAAACCTGCGCGATTGGCATGCCAAAAGCCCCGAAGCGTAAACATATGCTTCGGCAAGATATGTGATGTGTTGCACAATCAGCCGACACTATGTGGGGTAATACTTTACGAGTATCCATGACACCCAGAGCCAGCAACCCTGCCGTCCAACGTCGCGTGCCAGCTGACCCGTCACGCGAGCCGCCGCGTTCGCGCTATCGCAGCCTCACGGACCCCGAAAGTCTGAGGGAGTTCGCCAGGAACCTTGGCGAAGGGATCTACATCACAACGCCGGAGGGCCGCATTCTCGACGCCAACCCGGCATTTCTCGAGATGTTCGGCGTCGAATCGCTCGAGGACTTCGCGGGGATGACCGCGTACGACCTCTTCGTCGACCCCAGACAACGCGAGCTCGAGCTCAGGCTGCTGGAGCGCGACGGACGTGTCAAGGAATTCGAGTTCCAGATCAAGCGGCCCGACGGCGAGATCCGTTGGGCTCTGGACACGAGCTATATCGTCACGGATCCAGAGACGGGAGAGCGGTTCTGCCACGGCGTGCTCGTGGACATCACGGGGCGCAAGCAGCTCGAGGGAGAGCTCATCGAGATGAGCACCCACGACGCGCTCACGGGATGCCACAACCGGCGCTATCTCGATCAGATCGAGGCGGAGTTCAAGCAGACTCCGGACGCGCGGTGGGGGTGCATCTTCATCGACATCGATCACTTTAAGCGCTACAACGACGAGCACGGGCATCAAGCGGGCGATCGCGTTCTCGTGCGAATGGCGCGCTTCCTCATGCGCCACGTGCGCGCGGAGGAAGCCGTGGTGCGCGTCGGCGGGGACGAATTCGTGATCATGCTCATCGGCGCGGACGCGGGACGCACGCGCCGGGTGTCCGAACGTCTCAAGAGCTCGGCGCTCAAGTCAGCGCCAGTTTCGTTCTCGCTCGGCTGGGCCGCGCGCGAGGCGGGGGAGCCGTTGGTGCGCCTGCTCGATCGCGCCGATCGCGGGCTGTTGAATGTCCGCGTCGAGCAACGCGTAGAGGAACACCGAAGCAAGGAGTAGGAACGGGGAATCCCGTCGCAGATCGGCTCAGGCTCGGGTCACGGCGTCTCGATGCCGACCGAGACCGCGGTCGTCCCCCACTGGATCTGCATCGTCGCCTTGCGTCCGTCGACCACGGGAAAGCTCAACGACAGCGTCTCGACGTGCGGAAGGGAATCCACTTTGGCGATCACGCGCAGCGCGTCTTCTCTCTGGGAATAACCGCCGATATGAAACGCATGGGATTTCTTGTTGAAGATCACCGTCCACTGCGCGGAGTCAGGAATGGCCCAAACGCTGTAGCTGCCCGCCTCGAGCGGCTGCCCGTCGATCTGAACGTCCTTATTGAACGAAATCCGCATCGCGGAATCCGCGCTCGGCGTCCACGTGCGCCCATATGGCACGAGCTTCCCGAACAGCTCGCGGCCGCGAGCGACGGGCCGGATGTACATCGCGCGGATTTCCGTGTCGCCGAGCATCTGCATGATCTCGGCGCGCTGGCTGCGACGCGGCGTCTGCCCGAAGCAGGATGTCGCGGCGGATATGAAGACGACGGTGCAAAGCAGAACGCGCATTAGATGTCGCCGCTGAGGTTACTTCACAAAAGCGCTAAGCCTTCACCAGCCGGTCGAAGTACGCCTTGCGGATCTTTGACACTTTCGGCGCGACGACCGCCGAGCAATACGGCTGGTTCGGGTTCTTGTTGAAGTAATCCTGGTGGTACCCTTCGGCCGGGTAAAACACGGAGTATGGTACCACCTCAGTGACGATCGGGTCTTCCCACACTTTGTTCGACTCGAGCTCCCGAATCACTTCCTTCGCGTCCTGCTCTTGCTCCGGCGAGTGATAGAAGATCACCGACCGATACTGCGTACCGATGTCGCTGCCTTGCCGGTTCAGCGTCGTGGGATCGTGGATCGTGAACAGCACGCCGAGCAAGTCACGGTAAGTGATGATGCTGGGATCGAACGAGATCTGGACGACCTCGGCGTGCCCTGTCGTGCCCGAGCACACCTGCTCGTACGTGGGATTCGGCCGTTTGCCGCCGGCGTACCCACTCACGATTTTCTCGACGCCGCGGAGCTGACGGATGGCGCCGTCGAGACACCAGAAGCATCCGCCCCCAAAGGTGGCCAGCGCGTTCACTTCTTCTTCTCCTCGCGCGACTCGAAATTCAACGAGCAGGAATTGATGCAGTAGCGCTGGCCGGTGGGGCCCGGCCCATCGTCGAACACGTGACCCAAATGCGCGCCGCACTTCTTACAATGAACTTCCGTGCGCCGCATGCCGTGGCTGCGATCCTCTTGAGTCTCGACGCCGCCCATGGGCTTCGTGAAGCTCGGCCAGCCAGTGCCGGAGTCGAACTTCACATCGGACTCGAAGAGCGGCTCGCCGCACCCGATGCAGCGGTAGACGCCCGCATCCTTATTATCCCAGTACGCGCCCGTAAAGGCGCGCTCGGTGCCCTTTTCGCGAGTGACGTGGTACTGCTCCGGGGTCAGCTGCTTCAACCACTCCTCTTTGGATTTATGGATCTTGTCGGTCATAGACTCAAGCTAGTTACTCTGTAAACCCCATTGGGGCGTAAGGAGTTACATCGGTGCCAGACTGTTCTCAGCGGCGTTCCCGCGCCGGTGACAGCTGGCGTGGCGTCCGGAGCAACTGCTACCGCGCCGAAAGGCGCGCCGAGAACTTACCGTCCCGCCCAGGCGGGCCGCCGAGTACGGTTGTCCTCAGGCACCTTCATTGCGACAAGCTCAGCTCGTCAATGCCCACTCCCGTCACGGCCCCGCCAATAAGTCTCGAACCAGGTAGTTCGCTCCGCCACCGACTCGAAGAGTTGGAAGAACGCTCCCGAGCGCGAGCTCTGGCGGTCGCGCTGCACGATCTGGAGACCGGGCGGCAGTTCCGGTATCGCTCGGAACGCTGGTTCCACGCTGCGAGCACGATCAAACTCGCGGTCCTGCTCGGCACGTACGCTTCCGTACATCGCGGCAAATACGTACCGCAATCGCGGTTGCACGTCCGCAATCGCTTTCGGAGCGCGTACGACGGCAGTTCCTTCCGCATCCTGTCGGAGCGGGACGCGGATTCCGAAGTCCAGAGCGCGATCGGCAAAACCATGCGCCTCAGTGAGCTGGCGCGGAACATGATCATCCGCAGCAGCAACCTGGCGACGAACCTGCTGCTCGATCTCCTTGGCATCGAGTTCCTGCAGCGGGTGCTCGAAGAGAACAATCTTGCGGGCATCGATCTGCGACGCGGCGTCGAGGACGAGCTCGCGTTTGAGCACGGCATCAACAATCGCATCACCGCCGACGGGCTCGTGCAGCTCCTCCGTCTCATCGCGGAAGAGCGCGCTCTCACACCGGAGCTTTCGCGCACCATGCTCGAGATTCTCCACGATCAGGAATTTCGGAGCGGCATCCCGGCCGGACTTCCCGCGGACGCGCGCGTGGCCCACAAGACGGGTGAGATCTCGACCATCGCGCACGATGCCGGAATCGTCTACCTGCCGAACCGCAAACCATACATCATCGCCATTCTCAGCGAATGGGAGCCGGAGATCACGGGGCGCTCGCCGACGATCGCCGCCGCCTCGTACATGGTCTACGAGCATCTCGTGGGCGTGAAGGACGTGGACGAATGACCGAGCGCGAGAACGGTGGCGACGGCAAATACGGCGCCCTCGGGAAGCCGAGCATTCCGCTCCGCATCGTGGACGGGCGGAGGCTGGAAAAGAAATTCCGCGATGCGCTGAGGCCAGGTGGTGTGCTCAGCGATTCACAGGGTCAGGCACACGCCCTGCCGCGCTATTTCTACGAGGTCCCTTCGTGGGACGTGGCCGTGAACCTGCAGCTGTCCGAGCATTTCGCGCTCTGGGAGTTCATCCACACGGACGTTCACGAGGTCGAGGCGCTGCGAACGTTCCCGCGATACGTGCCGTGCGCGATCACGCTGATGGCGCTCGGACTGGAGCAGTTCCGCGACGCCGTGGGGAGCTTCGTGCACATCGCGGCCAACGGCGGATACCGGTCGCCCGGCCATGCGCTCTCGGTGCACGCCACCCCGCATGCCTGGGGCACGGCGGTGAACATCTACAAGGTCGGCGACACGATGCTCGACGAGCAGGAAGCGCTCGAGCACTACGCCGAGATTGCGTACAGGTCCATGCCGGGTGTGTATGTGCGGCCGTTCGGCAAGGTACGGGGGTACACCGACGACCATTTGCATCTCGACTTCGGATACGTGGTGGCGGTGCCGAGAGGGGCGCCGTTCGAGATGTACAATCCGAAAGTGGACGTCGAGCCGCTATGACGGTGAAACAGAAGCGGCCGAGGGTGGAAGAGCGCGCGGAGATTCCGCCGGCGGCCGTCTCGCTCGGCGCCATGGGGATCGAGTCCGAGTTCACCGTCTTGATGGACGGACAGCCGGTGAAGCCGGAGGACGTGTTCAAGTCCCCGACCAACATCGTGCGCGCGCCGATGGTTCACCGCACGGGACGGTCGTACCACTTGCCGACAGGCGGCGCGCTGTACTTCGACACGGGCGTCATCGAGATCGCGACCGGGATGATCGAGATCGACAAGGGGTGCGCGGCGCGCGCGGGGCGTTCGCTCTGGGAGAACATCCGCTACCTGCGTACGGAGCTGGACGACTGGGAGAAGCGGCACGGTCACGACGTCGAACTGGCTGGCTTCAGCACGCACTACAACGTTTCGTTCAACTCGTCCGACAAGCGCCGGAAAGCGCACTGCACCGTGGGCAAGCTGGGGCTCCTGCTCACCTACCTCCTGCCGGCTCCGGTCATGCTGCTGGCCGCCAACCGGCGGTCCACGGGCATCGGCGTTCGGCCTCGCGGAAACCGTGTCGAAGTGACGGCTGACTTCACGCCCGACGCTTCGCTCATGATCGCGACCGCTACGCTGTGCGTGGGAATCATCAAGTCGGTCATGAGATGGCCGACGTACGAGTTGGAAGAGCTCACTGGTCTCGCGCGGGAGCTGCCGATGATCCGCGACGTGAAGCCGGTGCCGCACAGCTCCCGCAAGGGCTGGTCGATGAAGTACACCTGCTATCCCGAGAACCCGTTCATCCAGGATATCGACGAGCCGATGTGGAAGTCGACGGGCGGTGAAACGTTGTCGCTGAGGGAGATCGCGGGTAGGATCACGAAGTTCTTCTGGCCGTCCATCCAGCGATTCTCGGATCCTTTCACGCTCCGGCTCATAGGCAGCGTGATGAAAGGGCGCGCGCCATCGCTGCTCGAGTTGGATGATCGGCCGCCCGAGTACGACAGCGTGGGCCGGTTATGTCAGTGGGACGACCTATTCCCCGAGCGCGTTCTGCCGCGGTCGCGCTACGAACGCGTCCTTGGCCACGCGATCAGTGGCGAGCGACTCGAGATGGATCGCGAGGTGTACACCCCGGTCGGCATGCAGGGGTGGTCGCACGTGGTTTTTCGCCGGGATCGAGACAAGTCGAGACACGTCGTGTCGCTCGACTACCTGCTCGACCACCTCGATCGGTGGGACCGAGGGGCGCACTGACTTTGAGCCTTTAAAACTCGCGCTTCTTCATTTCCTTGAAGAAGTGCGTGCGCTCGACGTCCGCGTCTTCGTCCTGCGGGGGTGGAAGTGTCTTGTCGAACTGCCGGCCGTCACGGGCCTTCGCGAGCTTGGCGGCCTTGGCGGCGTTCTTCCGGATGAGCTTCTGAAGTTGTTTCTCGTCCATCGTCCTGGTGGCGACCGTTAAAGGAGAGGACCGTTCGTCGGATCCTCCTTCATTATATACGCGTGTCGCGCCCCAACGTTACGGTTTTTCCTCAGAATCGCCTCATTGCGTTGCCTTCCAGGCGCTTTCCAGTGCCAGTGGAAAGCGATATGATCGTCAGCATGCGAACCGCATCGCGGGCGCTGGGCGTAGTGTTCCTCGTCATTCTTGCGTCGTCGTCGCTCGCGACGCGCGCGGACGCGCATCCGGGCTCGGGAATCGTCGTCGATCGCGACGGCAACGTCTTCTTCGTGATCGCCGGGTCCAACGTGATCATGAAGTTGACACGCGATGGGAAGGCGAGCGTGCTCTACGGAGGTGACGCGCTCCGGCTGCCACACCACTTGGTACTCGGCAAAGACGGGACGCTATACACCGCGTCGGACTTCGACGGCAAGGTGTGGCGCGTGGGCGCGGATGGAACGCTGCAGGAGCACTTCAACTCCAACCGCGCCCCGCCCGCGTCTGGACAGCCGGAATTGTACGTGGGGTTCGGCGGCGATCCGTTCACGATCGACGCGGCGGGGAACGTCTACGCGCTCGCCACCAAACTGGCGCCCGCCGTCGTCCGAATCACGACCGACGGCAAGGTCACTCCCATCGCGCGGAATGCAAAATTCGGTGAATTGCATTTCAGTTCCATGACGTGGGGCGCGGATGGCGCGCTCTATCTCACCGATGAGAATCGTGTCTGGCGAATCGTGGAAGACAGCGCGACCGCGATCGTGCCACGCGGCGTGCAGCTCTCCCGTGCTACCGGCATTTCGGTCGACTCGGCAGGCAACATCTACGTGGCGGATTACGGAGCGCGTCGCGTGGTCCGATTTGCCCCGGACGGCTCCGTGAGCACGCCACCGTCGCTGGCGCGCCTGTCACTCAAGAATCCCACCGGCATCGCGATGGCAGACGGCGCCATCTATGTCCTCGACAACCCGCCGGGTGGGGTCGCCGTCTGGCGATTACGTGGAGACGAAGCCGACCTGCTCTATTCGCAGCGCGCTTGGCGGATATACGCAGGGAGCGCGTTGCTGATCGTGTTTCCGCTGCTGCTCGCGCTTCAGACGTGGGTCCGCAAACCCAGCGGACGAATCGACTGGCTCGTGTGGACGGCCGCGATTGCCGCGATCATCGTTACGCTGTACTGGGTCGCTCGAGAAGCGTACCTCTTCTCGATCCTCCGCCACGCGATTCTTGCTTTCTTCGCGATCGCGGCCTGGAAGTCGTATCAGCGGGTCAAGGACTCCTCCCGAGCACCCGCACCAGCAGCAACGCAATAGCGATCGCGAGCAGCGCCCAGATCGCGACCTTCTTGGCGCGGGTCTCCTCAGGCCGGGCGGTCGCCAGGAGCACGAGTGCGACGACGAGCGCGAACTGCCCCCCGGCCTTCAGGTAGTCGGAGTCCTGGATGATCGCGAGCGCGCCCGCGACCGTCATCGCGCCGGCGGCAATCCAGTACAGGCCTTTGTACCCAGGGCGCTTGGCGGGTGTCGGCGGAGTTTGAGTTTCCATGCTGTGAATCCTACGTGTCTATGGCGATTGTGTCACATCCCCGGATACTTGCCCAGAAAGATCAACGTGAGATCGACGGTGTTCGCGACGCCATGCGCGAGGATTGGCGCAACCAGGTTACGGCCAGTCGCGAGGTACAGGCCGCCCAGTAGCAAGCCCGCGATTACGTTCTCGAGGACGCCAGTGATCCCCTGGCCGAAATGAGAGAAGCCGAACAGCGCGCTCACGACGACCAGGCTCAGCGCCCACGCGGTCGGCGTGCCGTTAAGCAATCGCGCGAACCGCGTCATGAGGTAGCCGCGGTAGACCAACTCCTCGCCGACAGCCGCGAGAATCCAAACGATCGCGAGAACGACCGCGAACGCCGCCGGGTCGCCCGCGATGCCGGCGAATTCCGAGAGGTCAGGCGGCTGCTTGAGCGTCGCGGTCAGCAGTGGCTGAGTCACGAAGAGCTCCAACGCACTCATTGCGATGCCCGCGACCACCCCGATGCCGATGGCTGCGCCCCAGCTCGTTGGCGCGTCGAAGCCAACGTCGCGCCAGCGAAACCCGCGCGTCCGGAGCGAGATCCAGGCGAGCGCGAATAGGAACGGCGTCTTGCTGAACGGGACGTAGCCATAGACGTCGGCCACGAAGAGCAGCAGGATTACCGCGAGCTCGATCAGGAAGAGCCGGTTGTTCTCCCGCGTGACGCGCTCGATGGTGCTCATGGCAGCGGCGGCGCGCTCGCGGGCGGCCTCCGGTGATGTGTCGCCTGTTCGTATGCGTACGCGAGCTTGATCAGCGTCGGCTCGCTCCACGCTCGGCCCAGGATCGTCATCCCCGCCGGGAGAACTGCGCGCGTGTAGCCCATGGGCACGGTGATCGCGGGCCAACCGGTGAGCGGCGAGTAGACCTGGCTGTTGTCGCCGTGCGGCGTGTTGAGATCGCCGATGAGCCGAGGCGGATTGCTCCACGTCGGATACACGACGGCGTCGAGCTGCAGCCTGTCCATGACGTCGCCAAGGTGCAGGCGCACGTCGGCGCGAAGCTGCGCGACCTGCGCGCACCCCGGTTGTGAATCCGGAGGAACGGTTGCCCGCTGCGCGGCTTCGAGACGCGGCTGGACCGTGGGGTGAAAACGACGCGACCGCACGACCTCGTCGAGTGACGTGACCGGCGTTCTCGGGCCGGCCGTTCCCGTGCTCGCCATCCATTTCTCGAGATCGTACTTGAAGCGGTTGCATCCCTGGCGCTGGACACGGAAGATCGAATCCAGTTCCGGCATCGGCACGCTGTCGATCACCGTGGCGCCGTGCGCGCGCAGGTGCGCAACCGCCCGCGCGAAGACCGAGCCGATCTCGGAGTCGAGGCTCGCGCGCACGTAGGCTTGCCGCAGAATCCCGATGCGCGCGCCGCGCAGCCCTTCCTTGGCGAGTGACGCCGAGTAGTTCGGGATCTCGCGGCCGACCATCGCCTCGGTCACGGGATCGTTGGGATCGTGGCCCGCGACGACCTGAAAGATCGCGACGGCGTCGGCCACCGTCCGCGCCATGGGGCCCGCGACGTCGGCCGCGTAGCTCAATGGCACCACGCCGGCGCGGCTCGTGAGTCCCATGGTCGAGCGAATGCCGACGAGGGCCTGGTGGGACGACGGGCCGCGAATCGAGTTGCCGGTGTCGGTGCCGAGCCCGGATTGGCCAAGATTCGCGGCGACGGCGGCCGCGGTCCCGCCGCTCGAGCCGGCGGTGACGCGGTCGAGCGCATACGGGTTCTTGGTGTACCCGGGGAGAATCGAGCTGACGGTCTCGTAGGGCGTGAACGCGAATTCCGCCATGTTGGATTTGGCGAGCACGATCGCGCCCGCCTCGCGAATGCGGCGAACCTGAAACGCGTCCTTGTCCGACACGAATCCCTGCAGGGACAGTGAGCCGGCAGTCGTGGGAAGGTCGCGGGTCTCGAAATTGTCCTTCACGATCATCGGGACGCAGTGGAGCGGTCCGGTGAGTCCCTCGCGCCTGTAGCGCGTGTCGAGGGAATCGGCCGTCCGCAGCGCGTCCGGATTCACGACGACGATCGAATTGAGCGCGGGCCCTTCCTTGTCGTACGCGGCAATCCGCGCCAGGTACAGCGAGACGAGGGCGCGGCAGGTGAGAGACCCTTCACGAAAGGCCGAGTGCAGGGCCGCGATCGTCGTCTCTTCGATCGCGAACCGCGCGACGGGTCCGCGGCGCGGCATGGCCGGCGCGCAACCGGTGGACAGAATCGCGAGCGCGATCAGCGTGGTCTTCATGGGCGAGAATATGTCTCATGGACGGTGGCCTGCCTATTGGCTGTTCGGGCCCCTCAGACCGAGAAACAGCTTATCACGGAGCACACGGAGCACACGGAGCACACGGAGCACACGGAGCACACGGAGCAC
>JBBDXZ010000006.1:6573-10801 GCA_040902075.1 Gemmatimonadaceae bacterium | reverse complement strand
GGAGCACACGGAGCACACGGAGCACACGGAGCACACGGAGCACACGGAGCACACGAATGACACGAATGACACGAATAGGGCGAAGAGCGAGAGAGTTATTTGCGGTCGTTGGTGTAGATCAGCCGACCAAAGGCGGGCTTGGGACCGAAATGGACTTGCCCACAACGACGCCGCGATAGAGAACCTCGGTCAACACTTCGCGCTTTGTTGCAATCCCTGGGCTCTGAAGTTCCACACACATGGAATTCGAGTACACCGGCTCCGAGAATCCGAATCCCAGGTCGTTGTAAACCGGATAAAAACAACCAAGTACCTGGCCGGTGAGATTGGCTTCGAGCATCGGGGAAGCAGTCCGTGTAATTCGTGTGTTCCGTGTGTTCCGTGTGTTCCGTGTGCTCCGTGATAAGCTGTTTGGCCGTCGGACCAGCCTCCTTGAGCATCAATCGACTGCGGACGGTCCCGGATGCCTGCTACTCGCTCCGCAACGCCTCGACCGGGTCGATCCGCGTAGCACGAAGGGCGGGGATGAACGCCGAAATAACGGCGATCGCGAAGAGGCCGGCGGCGATCGCGGCGAAGAGGAGCGCGTTGTACGGATCGTTGTCCTCATCGATCAAACGTGCCAGCCAGAAAATGCTGGGCTTGATGAGGAGTAAGCCGATCGCGATGCCGGCGAGGATCAGGACGTTACCTTCGCGCAGCACTGCGTGCAGGATGTTCCGTGCCGTTGCGCCGAGCGAGATCCGAACGGCGAGCTCGCGACGTCGTTCCGCGACCGAGTGCGACACGATGCCGTACAAACCGATTGCAACCAGGCCGAGGCCGATGAAGGCGAAGGTGCCAAAGATCGACGCCGCGAAGTCGTTCTGCTCGCGCTCGTACCCGATGACAGCGTACTCCAAAGGAATGGCGGTAGCTTTATCTGCGGAGGACGCGGTGCGAAGAGTGCGCTGCATTCGAATCGCCGCGAGCTCCGGATTGCCTCGCACTCGAGCATAGACGTCCACCTCTCCTCGCGCCCGGTTCCAGGGAGAGGGCTTTCGGAGCATCAGGCTGTCGCGCGGAGTCATGACGCGATAAACCTCCTTCAGCCGGTAATTGGCCGTCGGGTCTCTCCGGCGAATGGCGAAGGTATCGCGCAGATCGCCGACCACGCCGACGATCGTATGCCAAGGCAAGCTCGATCCGGCGTCTCCGAACTTGATCATGCGCCCCAGCGGGTTGTCGTTACCCCAGAGATATCGAGCCGTGGGCGCGTCGATGATCACCGCATCTCCTTTCGATTCGCCTTCCGAGAAATCGCGTCCCCTGATAATCGGCAGTCCGAGCACCCGAAAGTAGGACGGCGTAACCACGTTGTACGACCACTGTGGCGCGGGTTCCTCACGGACGACGCCGTACGCGTCGTCCACCGTCACCTTCCTCTTCGCCGGCGCCCTCCACATGAAAACCGCGGCGTCGTGAACACGGGGAATAGTCTTGGCCCGCGAGATGATCTCCGCCGCGACAGAACCGATCCGAATATTCGAGTCGGCCGTTGTAGTTCCGGTTCCGAAGGGAACGCTGGCGGTGACGATCGGGGCGGGATCGAACCCGTGAAACTCGTTTACCAGATACTCGCGCGAGTGCAGCAACCACATGCGCTGGATCAGCACGATCGCGCCGATCAGCACCGGTAACGAAAACCCCACCTGTGCCACGACCATCAAACCATATCGGCGGCGATGATGACGGTTGGCGCCTGTTCCAGCGCTCGATTTCAGGAGCTCGTCGGGGTTGACGCGCGAGATGCGCAGGGCGGGGAGCAGCCCGACGAGGAAAAGACATAGGACCGCTGCCGCTGCTGCGAAGACGAACATCTTCCAGCTCGTCTGTGGTTCGATGAGGACGTCCTGCAGACCCGGTGGCATCGTCGCCTTCAGGACGTGAACTCCCCACAGTGTGAGCACGACCCCCATCGCGAGTCCCACAATGGCAAGAATTGCCGTCTCGAGAAGCAGATGGCCGACGATCTGACGCCGCGACGCACCCACCGCCGAGCGCAGCGCGAGCTCGCGGCTGCGCGCCAGCCCGCGCGCGAGCTGCAGGTTTGCGAGGTTCGCGCATGCCACGAGGAGCACGGCACCCACCGCCCCCATCAGCGCCCAATGAAAGCGGCCGATCCTGAGCTTCCGGAGGACGAAGCTGCCCCCCATGAAGGCGCTTTCCCCCGGTCGCGCGCCGGTCGCCTCCGCGATACGAGGCGCGACCGTGTTCAATTGTCTTTTCACTTCATACGGGTCGAGCTTTTCTCGAAAGCGGATGAGTGTGTGTGAGATCGCCGCCATTGGGCCGGCATTGAGCACCCAAACATCATTGAAGAGCGGACCGAACGTCGAGTTGCGCCGGACCACGCCGATGACGGTGAATCCGGTGCCGTCGATGACCACCGTGCGCCCCACAGCGGATCGATCCAGGAACAGCTTGTTCGCGAGACGATCGCTGATCACGATGTTGGCCGTTCCTTCATCGCGCGGAAGGAACGTGCGACCTTCGAGTGGTGGCGTGCCGAGGAACTCAAAATAATCCGGCTGCACGGCCACTGAGGTGATGCGGGCATAGCGGGGGCCATTCTCGGCGAGCCGAAAGTCATTGGACATCACCGGCACAAACGTCATTGCCTCGAATCCTGGCAAGCCGCCGCGCATGGCGTCACTGAGAACTTTCGGATGCGGCTGATACCGTGCCTGACTCCTATAGAAGAACGCGTATATGTGATCGGGCTTCCGCGCACTGATTCGCGGGTCGAGCATCGCGTCGAGCGTGCTATACATCGTCGTGTTCAGCGCGATTGCGACCGCGATGGAGAGCACCGCGACGACCGTGAAGCCGCGATGCCGGCCAAGGGTGCGGAGCGCGATGCGGAGGGCCGAGCGGTCGAGCATCGGCTACTCGCTCCGCAGCGCTTCGACCGGGTCGATGCGCGTCGCGCGCCACGCGGGAACGAACGCCGAGAACGCCGCGATGGCGAAGAGCGCGGCGGCGATGCCGGCGAAGAGCAACGCGTCGTACGAATATCCCTCTGCGATGAACCCGCTGAGCCAGCCGACCGTGGATTTAATGAGCAGCAATCCCACGGCGACGCCGGACAGGATCAGCACGTTCCCCTCGCGGAGCACCGAATGGAGGATGTCGCGGGCGGTGGCGCCGAGTGCGATGCGCACGCCCAGCTCGCGTCGGCGTTCCTCGACCGAGTGCGAGACGATGCCGTACACGCCGATCGCGACGAGCCCGAGGCCGATGAACGCGAAGGTGGTGAATAGCGACGCGGCGAACTCCGACCGCCTGCGCCAGAAAGTGATGCCCAGGTCCTCCACCATCGGAACGACGGTCGGTTCAACTCCAGCTGTATACCCTCGCAACGCACGCTGAAGCCGCACGGCTGCGAGCTCGGTATTCCCCTGGACCCGGAGGTACATCGCTATACGCCCTCGGACCAAACGAACGCCGCCGGCCCGACGGGAACCGTCCGGGTGGCCAAGACTGTCCGAAGGCATGATCACGCGATACACCGCGTTAAGACGGAAGTTGGCGTTGGGATCCGAACGCCTGATCGCATTTGTATCGCGCTGGTCGCCCGCGATGCCGACGACGACGTGCCACGGCTGCCTCGACTGCGCATTCCCGAACTTGATGACCCGACCGATCGGATTCTCGTTGCCCCAGAGAAACTTCGCGGTCCGCGCGTCCATGATGACCGAGTTTCCATCGAACTCGGAGTCGGCGAAATCACGGCCGCGCTCGATCCGATGGCCGTATACGCGCAGATACGAGGGCGACACGAGGCGATACGACCATCCGTACGCCGCTTCATCGCGCAACACTCCGTTCGCGTCGTCGACGGTGACTCGTCGCCTTTCCGGTTCCTGGTATGCGATGACCGCGGCGTCCAGCACGCCGGGCACGGACTTGCCGATCGCAATCACTTGGCTCGCGACGCTCGCCAGCCGGACCTCCGATCCGCGCCTTGGAGGGGGCGGAAGGCTTGCCGTCACGATGGGTGACGGATCGTAGCCGTACAGCTCTCGGATCAAATAGTCTTTGGAGGCGTACCGCCAACTGGACTTCAGCAGCACGACCGCGCCGATCAGGACCGGCAACGCGAAGCCGATCTGCGCGATCACCATGACGCCGTAGCGCCTGCGGTGCTCGCGGTTCGCGCCCGTGCCGCTCCCGATTTGAGCAAATC
>JBBDXZ010000006.1:0-6563 GCA_040902075.1 Gemmatimonadaceae bacterium | reverse complement strand
TCATTGGGGTCCACGCGCGAGATGCGCACCGCGGGAAGCAGCCCGACGAGAAAAAGGCAGACGAGCGCCGCCACAGCGGCGAACACGAACATCCGCCAGCTCGTCTGCGGCTCGATGACATAGCTGTCCATCTCGGGCGGAATCGTCGCGCGGACGAGATGGATACCCCAGAGCGTGAGGACGACGCCAAGCGCCAGTCCGGCCACGGCAATGATGCCGGTCTCGGTGACGAGATGCGAGATCAACTGCCGCCGCGACGCGCCGACCGCCGAGCGAAGCGCGAGCTCCCGCGTTCGCGCCAAGCCGCGCGCGAGCTGAAGGTTCGCGAGGTTTGCGCAAGCCACCAACAGGACCGCTGCCACTGCCGCGATGAGCGACCAATGAAAGTTGTTGAGCGGACGGTCCCGGAGCACGAACTCCTGTCCGCGAAACGCCGTCGAGCCTACCGGCTCGGCTGCCGCGACCGCGAGCCGCCTCGCGACCAGGTCCAGTTGATCGTTGATCGCGAACCGGTCGATCTTCTCGCGAAATCGAATGAGCGTGATCGGCACTGCCGGCGCTTTTGACGGGCTGAGGACCCAGAGATCATACGAGAGCGGGGCGAACGACTGCGTGCGATTCACCATGCCGACGACGACAAAGTCCTGCCCGTGCAGCTTCAGCGACCGACCGATTGGGGACTCGTCCCCGAACAACTTGGTGGCCAGGCGGTTGCTGATGACGACGTTCGTCGTCCCTTCGTCGCGCGCGAGAAATGTGCGTCCCGCGGTCGCCGGAGTGCCGAGAAACTCGAAGAAGTTCGCGCGAACGACGATCGGGTCGACGCGCATATACCGGCTTCCAGCCTCCGCAAGCGGGGAGCTGAATCCCGTGACAAGGTTCACGAACCGCATCCGGTCGTAGCCGCTCAGAGCTTCGACGCCCTTCATCCCCGCGACCAGCGCCTCCTCGATAGCGGTTGGATGCAGCTGGTTCTTGTGGTCGCCGAAATACCGGAAAGAGTAGATGTGGTCCGGCTGGCGCGCGTTGATGCGCGGGTCGACCAGGCGCTCCAACGCGCTATACATCGTCGTGTTCAGCGCGATCGCGACGGCAATCGAGAGCACCGCCACTGCGGTAAAGCCACGATGCCGAGTGAGCGTGCGCAGGGCGATGCGAAGCCTGGAGTGGTCCATTTATTGGCGGGAAATGGCCGCGGCCGCCGAATTGCAGCCCCCTGGAAACTTGTCGCGCGACGTATCCGTTGAGACCATGGCAACCAGGCGCCGGTTGGGGCTGTCTATTGTATGGCCCTCGCTGCTGCCCTCGCCATACCGACTCGTCCCATCGCCATGCGCAACCTGAAGCTCGCCCTCCGGACCCTCTTCAAGACCCCCTTCGTCACCGTCGTCGCCGCGCTTTCCCTGGCGCTCGGCATCGGGGCCAACACGGCGATCTATTCGCTGTTCGATGAGATGTTACGCCGGCCACTTCCGGTCTTTCAACCTGAGCGGCTGGTCAACATCAGCGCGCCGGGCGTGATGAGCGGCTCCAACTCCTGTAATCAGTCGGGGGGCTGCGACGTGATCTGGAGCTACCCGACATTCAGGGACCTGGAGAAATCGCCGGGTCAATTCAGCGGGATCGCGGGTCACTTGCTCTTCGGCGTCAACGTCGCGTTCGACGGAAAGACGCCTCTCAATACCGAAGGCGCCATGGTGTCGGGGAAGTACTTCCAGGTCCTGGGCCTCCAGCCGGCCCTTGGACGACTCCTCGGCCCGTCGGACGACGCGACGATCGGCGCCAACTTCGTCGCGGTCTTGAGCCACCGGTTCTGGGAGTCCAGGCTCGGCGCCGACTCATCGCTGATCGACAAATCGGTGATCATCAACGGACAGCGCATGACCATCGTTGGCGTCGCCCCGAAAGGTTTCAATGGAACCACGTTGGGCGCGCGGCCCTTCGTCTTCGTGCCGCTCTCGATGCGCACGGCCATGCAGCCCGGATTCAGGGGATTCGAGAATCGCCGGAGCTACTGGGTCTATGCGTTCGCTCGCCTGAAGGACGGCGTCACCGTGGACCAGGCGAAGTCCGCGATCAACGCCGTCTACAAGCCCATCCTCCTCAACGTCGAAGTCCCGCTCCAGGAGGGGATGAGCGCGCAGACGCTCGCGCGCTTCAAGACGAAAGAGGTGAAACTGGCGGACGGTCGCAAAGGCCAAAGCTCGGTGCACGAAGAAGCCAGCACGCCGATCATGCTGCTGTTCGCGGTCACCGGGATCGTGCTGCTCATCGCCTGCGCGAACATCGCGAACCTGCTGCTCGCGCGTGGGGCCCATCGATCCATGGAAATGGCGGTGCGTCTCTCGCTCGGCGCCACTCGGCGGCAGCTGCTCGTGCAACTGCTCACCGAGTCACTGGTGCTCGCGATGATCGGCGGTCTCGCAAGTATCGTGGTCGCCCACTGGACGCTGAACGGCATCACCGCGCTGCTGCCGGACGACGCAACCAACACCATGGAGTTCAAGCTGAGCTGGATGGCGATCTACTTCGCCGGGGCGATGTCGATCGCTACGGGACTGCTGTTCGGCCTCTTCCCCGCGCTCCAGAGCACGCGGCCGGACCTCGTGACCTCGCTGCGCAACAACTCGGGCAAGATGTCCGGTGGCCGCGGGGCGGCGCGCTTCCGTACGTCGCTGGTGACGACGCAGATCGCGCTCTCGATGGCGCTGCTCATGTTCGCGGGCCTGTTCATCAAGAGCCTCGCCAACGTGAGCCGAGTGGACCTTGGCCTGGATATCGACAAGGTGGTCACGTTCACGATCTCGCCCGTTCGCAATGGTTACGACTCAACGCGCAGCAAAGCGCTGTTCGCTCGCGTCGAGCAGGAATTGGCGGCGCTCCCCGGCGTAACCGGCGTGACGGCCGGCATGGTCCCGCTGCTGTCCGGGAGCAACTGGGGCAACAGTGTGCGCGTCCAGGGATTTCAGAGCGGTCCAGACGTCGACGCAGGCTCCCGATTCAATCTCATCGGTCAGGAGTATTTCAAGACACTCGGCATCAAGCTGCTGGCGGGCCGCGAATTCTCGACGGCGGACGACAAGGGCAGGCCCGAAGTGGCCGTCGTGAACGAGTCGTTCGCCAAGAAGTTCGGTCTCGGCCGTGACGCGGTCGGCAAGCGCATGACGCGCTCGGATACCGGCGCGCTCGATACGGAAATCATCGGCCTGGTGCAGGACGCGAAGTACAGCGACGTGAAGGACACGATTCCGCCGCAATTCTTCATTCCGTACCGGCAGGAAGGCAACATCGGACGAATCAACTTTTATGTGAAGACCGCGGGCGACCCGTTGCAGATGCTGCGCGCCATTCCGCCGGTCATCAAACGGCTCGATGCCAACCTTCCGGTCGAAGAACTGAAGACGCTGCCCCAGGTCGTGAAAGAGAACGTCTTCCTGGACCGGATGATCAGCATTCTCTCGGTGTCGTTCGCCTTCGTCGCGACGCTGCTCGCGGGGATCGGGCTCTACGGCGTGCTGGCCTACTCGGTGGCGCAGCGGACGCGCGAGATCGGCGTGCGCATGGCGCTTGGCGCGAGCAGCCGGTCCGTGCGGGGAATGGTGCTCCGTCAGGTCGCGATCATGACGGTCATCGGCGCTGTGATCGGACTCGCGGGCGCACTCGCCCTGGGACGCGGCGCGAAGTCACTGCTGTACGAGCTCCAGAGCCACGATCCGTCAGTGATGGCCGTGGCGTCGGTGGTGCTCGCGCTGGTCGCGCTTGGCGCGGGGTATGTGCCGGCGCGCAAGGCATCGAAGGTGGATCCGATGCAGGCGCTCAGGTACGAGTAGTCGATTGTCATCCCGAGCGACGCGAGGGATCTGTACTTGACCTCAGCCCCCGATCTTTTTGGCCGCGGCCTGCTTTGACGTAATCACGATGACGCCGTGCCGAGCATCGTCGCCGTAGAGCTTGATGGCCGCCGGACCCTTGAAGACCTCAACGGTCTCGATGTCGCTCGGAACAAGGTCGGCGCCGTCGTTGGGCAGGCGCTTGCCGTCCACGACAAAAATCGGCGTCCCACACACGGTCGCGAGGCACATGCTGAGCGCACTCTTCTGAGGCTGTGGCGTGGGTCCGGCGCCCCGCTCGAACGAACAGGCGGACGTGAGGATAACGAGCGATATGACGAACGCCGAGCGCATCAATTGGCTCCGAAACAGGTCCTATTGGGATAACTCAGCAGAGCTTGGCGGCGTCACGCGGGTTGGTGTGACGTCAGTCACGAGGAAAGGGAGCAGGGAGCAGGGAGCAGGGAGGCAAGGCAAAAACAAGCCCGGTTGTCTCTGCCCGCTGCTCCCTAATCCCACTCCCTGCTCCCTGATCCCTCCCCAAGACGGTCTCTTAGTTAAATTCCATATCCCAGCTCGCACGAGGCAGTAGCAGGATGAATCAGCTCACATTCGAGGACGAAGGCCGCACGTTTACCTGCGAGGCGGCTGCCTCGATGGCGACCCCCGAGACGGTATGGTGGTGGGTCAAGGTTTCCGGCGACGGGCAGCGGTACGCTGCCTTTCACAAGGCGAAGGGCGACACCGCGGCGTCGGTGAAGTCGCGCATGATCGCGTACTACGAGAAAGTCCTGGCCGATCGCGCGCGTCCGCCTCTGCCGCGCCCGCAGTTCGGTCGTCCGCCGGGAAGGCCTGCGGCGGCGGCTCCCGTGGAGAAGCCATCCTAGGTCCTAGGTGCTGGGTCTTAGGTGCTAGGTGCTAAGAACTGGGGCTATGGGCTCGCGAACAGAAAAAAGGGAACACCGTCTGAGCGCGCGACGCTGTTCCCTTTTCGCGGCTAGCGCCTAACACCTAGCCCCTAGCCGCTGCTTTATGGATTCATCCAGACATCCTCGAGCACCGTCACGCTGCGCGTGTAATCGCGGCCGTTGACCGACAGCGTCACGACGTAGGCACCGGGCGTCGCGAGACGCGCAACTCGCTGCGGGCCGCCCTGGCCACCGCCGCCACCTCCTCCACCGCCGCCACCGCCGGGTTGAGCGCACGGGTTGCCACCGCCGCCGCCTCCTCCACCACCGCCGCCACCCTCGCCCGGACGAACCTGGCGCAGATCGCTGCAAAGGTTCCATTGCACCTGATTGAGCCCGGCGGTCTTCGTCCCCTGGATCGTGCGGAATACTTCGGAACCCCCGATCGACCGAATCGTGATCGTCACGTCGCCCGAGGGCGCGTTCCTGAGATAGTACGCGATCGACGTTCCACGGGGCGCATTCTCGCCCTCGAAGTTGTGATCGCCGGTGACCGCGCGGCGCATGCGGATGTCCTGCCCCCATGCCACCGCGTTTCTCGGCTCGAACAGATGAGCCTCGCTGGCCAGGACGCTCGCGCTCAGCTGCTGGAGCGGCGTGATGTCATCCATGATCCAGACGCTGCGACCGTGCGTGGACAACACGAGGTCGCTGTCGCGCGGATGCACGATGATGTCGTCGATACGCACGACCGGGAGATTCGTCATGAAGGGCTTATAGGTCTTGCCCTCGTCGAGCGATACGAAGAAGCCGAATTCCGTTCCGACGTACAGCAGGTTCTTGTTCTTCGCGTCCTGCTTCACCGTATTCACGTTGCCGATGGCCGGGAGGTTGCCCGTGATGTTTGTCCAGGTCGCCCCAAAGTCGCGCGTCATGAAGACGTACGGCCTGAGGTCGTCATTGCGATGGCCGTCGAGTGAGACATAGGCCGTCCCGGCGTCGAAGTTCGACGCCTCGACGCGCGAGATGAAGTACTCCTTGGCGCCGCCGGGGAGCGTCTTGCTCACCTCGGTAAACGTTGCGCCGCCGTCGCGGCTCACCTGGATGTTGCCGTCGTCGGTGCCCACCCAGATCACGCCAGGCGCAACCGGCGATTCGTCGATCGTCGTGAGCGTCCCGTAAGCATTGACGCCGTCGTTCCTGGAAAGAATGCACTGACCCACGCGCTGCCGGCTGCAGCTCGGCAGCGAGCCCTTGAGACCGAGGATCATCCGGTCTTCACGATCGATGTTCTTGCTGAGATCGGCGCTCATCGTCCACGTCGTGCCGCGATCGCGCGACTTATGGAAGCGATTGGTGCCGGTGTAGATCGTATTCGGATCGTGCGGCGAGAGAACCAGCGGCGTGTTCCACTGCGTTCTGAGTCGCACGCTGGTATCGGGCGCCGGAACGATGTTCGACGGTTGTGCTGCTCCACCGCCCCCGCCCCCGCCCCCTCCGCCGCCACCGCCGCCACCACCACCACCACCACCACCACCACCACCGGGCGGACGGTTATCGCGCGGGCGGATGCTCACCGACGTCCCCGTGCGCAGATCCACTCGGCTCATGTTGCCTTGCTGCGATTCGGTGTACAGCACCGTCCAGTCGGTCGGGTCGATCTGGCTATAGAAACCGTCGCCGCCGCCCACGCGATACCAGTCCTGGGAGAGGATCGGACCCGAGCGCATCGAGCTTGGTCCGCACCAGCTGCCGTTGTCCTGTAGGCCCGTGCAGACGTAGTACGGCCGCCGCATGTCGACCGACGCGTGGTACGGCTGGCCGA
>JBBDXZ010000005.1:0-9526 GCA_040902075.1 Gemmatimonadaceae bacterium | reverse complement strand
ACCCACGACCGCGACGTTGGCCCCGCTCGCCGACAGCAGCTCGGCGATGCCCCGGCCGATGCCCCGAGTGCTTCCCGTTACGAGGGCGGATCGCCCCGAAAGATCGATCTGCATCAGGCCGCGAGTTCCATCAGATGGTTCACCTCGGAAACACTTCCGCAAGTCATCGTCTTCAGCGACGGAGCGATCTTTCTCACGAGGCCAGTGAGAACGCTCCCCGGCCCCATCTCGACGTACATCGCCGCCGGCAGTCGCTCGGCCATGGCTGTTACCTCATCGCTCCATCGGACAGGCCGGGTTAACTGCTGGAGCAGCAGTTGGCGCGCCCGGTCGGCGAGCGTAACTGCCTCGGCGTTGACGTTCGCATAGACCGGAAAGCGAGGATTTGTAAATGTCGTGCCAGCAACAGCTTCGGACAGGCCATCTAAAGCTGTTTCCATGAGAGCGGAGTGAAAGGCACCGCTGACATTCAGGCGCATCGCACGCTTCGCGCCCGCTTCCTTGGCCAAGGCCATGGCGCGCTCCACGCCCGCCTCTTCGCCGCTGATGACGACTTGACCTGGGCTGTTGTAGTTCGCCGGAGAGACCAGGCCCGCCTCGACGGCCGCCTTGGCGCAGATGGACTCGACCGGTTCCATGAGATCACCAAGGATCGCGGCCATGGCTCCCGGCCGGCGCACGCCGCTCTCGTACATGAGCTCACCGCGCCGTCGCACGAGGCGAAGGGCGTCTGGAAGCGACAGCGTGCCGGCCGCATGGTACGCGCTAAACTCACCCAAAGAATGTCCGCCCGCTGCGCGCACATGAGGCCCGATCCGGTCACGGACCGTTGCCCACACGGCCGCGCTATGGGCAAGGAGCGCGGGCTGCGCGTTGTGCGTCAGGGTCAGCTCGTCCGCCGGCCCGTTGAAACACAGCGATGAAAGCGACATGCCGAGCGCGGCGTCCGCGGCATCGAAGACGTCGCGCGCCGCCGGAAAAGTCTCGTAAAGGTCCTTCCCCATTCCCGGTTTCTGCGAGCCTTGCCCGGGAAACAGCAGGACGACTTCCATGTTGTCCGGGCTTAGAAGCGAACGACCATCGCGCCCCACGTAAAGCCGGCACCGAACGCAACGAGCAGGACGATGCTCCCTTCGCCGA
Source organism: Gemmatimonadaceae bacterium (assembly GCA_040902075.1). GTDB lineage: Bacteria > Gemmatimonadota > Gemmatimonadetes > Gemmatimonadales > Gemmatimonadaceae > DASPMP01. Next base: position 8,386 of record JBBDXZ010000005.1, on the reverse strand, counting down.
TGCGCCCGGTTTCCAGTGCCTCGTCGAGTGCAATCGGGATGGAGGCGGCTGACGTGTTCCCGAACCGGTCCACGTTCACGTAGACCTTGCCCATGGGGATATTCGCGTGTTTCGCGGTGGCCTCGATGATCCGAACGTTCGCCTGGTGCGGGATCATCAAATCGATGTCCGCCCCGGTCAGCTTCGCGCCGTCCAGAGCGCGTGCCGCCGCATCGGACATCGAGCGTACCGCGTGCTTGAAGACCTCGCGTCCATTCATGCGAATGAAGCTCGAACGATCGTCCAGCACCTCGGTGCTGAACGGGCGGGCGGCGCCACCCCCGGGCCTGCAGAGGAGATCGCCGAGTGTCCCGTCGCTGCGCACGTAGGTCGAGAGGATCCCCTTGTGCTGCTTCGATCGCTTGAGGATCGCCGCGCCCGCGCCGTCGCCGAAGAGCACACAGGTGGATCGATCCTGCCAGTCGGTAATGGCGCTCAACTTCTCGACTCCGACGATGAGGGCCGTCTCATAGGCGCCGGTCGCCATCAACCCTTCGGCGACGGTGGCGCTGTAGATGAAACCGGAGCACGCGGCCCCGACGTCGAACGCGGCCGCGCGACCGGCGCCGATGGCGGCTTGGAGATCGACAGCCGCGGACGGCAGAAGGCGATCAGGCGACGCGGTTCCGAGCACGATGATATCGAGCTCGCCCGCGTGCACGCCGGCCTTCTTCATCGCTTCACGAGAGGCCAGGGCGGCGAGATCGGTCGTGGATTCCGTCTTCGCGATGTGGCGCTGCTTGATGCCCGTCCGTTCGACGATCCATGCGTCGGTGGTCTCGATGCCAATCTTCGCGAAGTCGGCGTTCGCCATGACGGTGGCAGGAATGCCACGGCCGGTCCCGGCGATGCCCACGATCGGTCGCTTCATGACGTCCCGCCGGCCGCGGCCGTGTGCTCCAAACGCCGGCCGATATGCTCGTTCATTTTGCTGTCGACTGCCCGCACGGCGACCTTGATCGCGTTCTTGATCGCCGCCGGAGAAGAGCGTCCATGACAGATGATGCTGACGCCTTTGACGCCGAGCAGCGGCGCGCCGCCGTGCTCCGAGTAGTCCAGGGAGTGGAGCGCCTTGCGAATGTTCTGTTCCTGCATGCCTTCCTGGACCAGAAGACGAATCATCAAGGGCGCCACGGCCTCATAGAATTTCAGAATCACATTGCCGACGAATCCGTCACAGACCACGACGTCGAGATCGCCATGATGCGAGGTCCCGGCGGGCAAGTCGCGTCCTTCGACGTTGCCGAGGAAATTCATGCCGGCCTCCGCAAGCATCCCGTGCGCCTCCTTGGTGACCGTGTTCCCCTTTTCCGGCTCTTCCCCGATGCTCATGAGACCGACGGCGGGATTGGTGCGACCCATGATGTCCTCGGCATACACGACGCCGAGTCTGGCGAACTGGACGAGCTCGTCGGCGGAGCAATCGACATTCGCGCCCGAGTCGACGACGACGACCGGCTGCTTGCCCGTCGGAAAAATGGTCGCAATGGCGGGGCGCTTCAGTCCCGCGTGGAGACGCAGCAGCAGCATCGAGGCCGCCATCTGCGCACCGGTGTTGCCGGCTGAAACGAACGCCTCCGATTTGCCGTCGGCTTGCAGCTTCAGGCCCACCATCATCGAGCTGTTCGGCTTTCCGCGAACGGTCGTCGGCTTGTCGGTCATCTCGATGACGTCAGGCGCATCGACAATCTCGAGACGCTTGCGCTTCCCATCCGGCGCGCTGCCGAGGCGATCGAGCTGCTCTTCAATTGCGGCGCGGCGCCCGATGAGTTGGATCGAGTGCGCGGAGTCGAGCTCAGCCAACGCCTCGAGGGCACCGGCTACTGGCGCTTGGGGAGCGTGATCGCCACCCATCGCGTCCAACGCGATCCGCGCCAAGGCTCAGGCTTCCTTCGCCTCGACTGCCTGCCGGCCCGCGTAATACCCGCAATCCGGGCAAACCCGATGCGGACGTTTCATTGCCCCGCACTTGGGGCACTTCTGAAGAACGATGGCAGGTGCCTTTTTGTGAGTGTTTCGCGCCCGCTTCTTTCGTTTGGAGGTACGTCGTTTTGGTACGGCCATTGGAGTCGCTCAGGTAGCAAGTAGTCAGTTGATCACTTTTTCGTCTGGACGCGCCGTAACGCATCCCAACGCGAGTCCCGCGACGACGGACAGTCGCACGGTCCCTCGTTCAAATCTTTTCCGCACGTCGCGCACAGACCCTTACAGTCTTCGCGACACACGACATACGACGGCACATTCAGCATCCACTGCTCGCGCAGCGTGGGACGCAGATCGATCTGATTGGATCGTTCGTCCAGCACCTGCACGTCCGGATCGTCCGCCTCGTCACTCCCCGCTTCAGCGAAGATCACGTGCGACTCATCCTGCACGTGAACGGACGCATCCGCGAGACACCGGCGGCACGACAGGACGATGTCGCCAACGACCTGACCGTGCCAATAGAACCGCGACGATCCCGCCGCCGACAGCCTGCCAGTCACCCGAAGCGGGCCAGCGGGAACGGGATCGGTAGGCTGCCAAACGGGGTCATCGGCTGGCAAAACGTCATCGACGATCGCAGCTTTGGCCTCGACAGCCCGCTTGTCGAACGACAGCATAGCCACCAAAACTACTTGTGGCTGTTGGACTTATCAACTCTCCGAGTGGGGAGTGGGAGGTGGCGAGTGGGTAGTCACCTTCCCTCCCCACTGCCCACTACCCACTCCCCACTACCCACTCGCAATAATGTCTGCCTCGGCGAAGAAGAATCGCGTTTCGCGCGCCGCGTTCTCGTCGCTGTCCGAGGCGTGGATTGCGTTCCGCTCCTTGGACTCGGCGTACAGCTTCCGGACCGTTCCTGCCTCGGCCTCCGCCGGATCGGTAGCACCGATCGCCATTCTGAGCGCGGCGACCGCGCCTGCCTTCTCGAGCACCATCGGCATGCACGTGCCCGAGGTCATGAAGGAGACGAGCGACTTGTAGAACGGCCGTTCCCGGTGTACGGCGTAGAACTCGCCGGCCTGCACCTCGGTCATGCGCATCAATCTGGCCGCGCGGATCCTGAATCCGCCGGCTTCCAGATGAGCGATGATCTTGCCGGCTTTCCCGGAGAGGAAGGCGTCGGGCTTGATGATGGTGAGCGTGTAGTTTCCCGGCTTCACTGGCGTCTCGATAGTTGCGGCGGACAATCTAGCGATCGACCTGCTCATGAGGGAAAACTCCGGGTTGAATGCTTCCAGCCGGAAGCCGTTGCTGAACGGCATCGCGGGACCGATGCGTTCGCTGCTCATGCTCGCGGTGTTCCGCAGAACGGACCCGACAAGATTGTCCTCGTGGTGGTCGAAGCGATGGGTTCGCCCGTGGCGCCAGGCTCGCATCGCTCTTCGCGCCGCTACGGCGCGATTCCGTAACCCGCCGGTTCGAGACGCGGGGCGCTGGTCAGCGACCTCCGCTGCCTGCCCACCCAACTTCGTGCCGTCGGCGACGAATCGCTGGCGCTGCACGGATACGATGGAACCCTCTTTCAGCGCGACCAGTGGTGGCCACGCGCCCCCGCAGCTCTTCTCGGACACGACGTTGTTTGACCAGCGCCGCGTTCCGTTCATCGAGCTCCGACCGCGCGCGCGAACGCGAGCCATCGAGTGAAGTTGCCGTCAGCGCCTCTTGCCGGCCTTTTTCGCGCGAGGAGGTCCTTTCCGGTTGCTCGTCCTTCCTCGTTTCGTGCCCGCTAGCCGGGCCTGAAGAAGCTCGACGAAATCCTTCGGTCGCTTTGCGACGCCCATTCCCGCGACTTCGAACGCCGCGATTTTCTCCGCGGCGGTGCCGGCTGAGCCGGAGATGATTGCCCCGGCATGGCCCATACGGCGCCCCGGCGGAGCCGTCTGACCGGCGATGAACCCGACCACTGGTTTCGTCATGTATTGCTTTACGAACGCGGCGGCTTCCTGCTCGTCGGTTCCGCCGATCTCTCCCATCATGGCGACGGCGATCGTGTCCGGGTCTTCCTCAAAGCCGCGCAAGCAATCGATGAAGTTCGTGCCGTTGATCGGATCACCGCCGATCCCGACGCAGGTGGACTGTCCGAGGCCGGCGCGCGTCAGTTGGTAAACCACTTCGTAGGTCAGCGTGCCCGAGCGGCTCACGACGCCGATGCGGCCCGGCGCGCAGATCCTGCCCGGGATGATGCCGATCTTGGTCTTACCCGGAGAGATGAGTCCCGGACAGTTAGGCCCGATGAGGCGCGCGCCTTTCTCGTGAACGAACGGGACGACCTTCGTCATGTCGAGCACCGGGACGCCCTCGGTGATCGCTACGATCAGCTTGATCCCGGCGTCCGCGGCCTCCATGATCGCGTCGGACGCGAACGTCGGCGGCACGTAGATCACGCTGGCGTTCGCGGCCGTGCTTCGGACCGCGTCGTGCATCGAGTTGAAGATCGGGACTTTGGCCTCGAACTTCTGACCGCCCTTGCCAGGGGTGACGCCGCCGACCACGCGGGTGCCGTACTCCATCATCTGCTTCGTGTGAAACGAACCGTCGCGCCCCGTGATCCCCTGGACGATGAGGGTCGTCTGCTTGTCGGCGAAAATGCTCACGCGGTCCTCCCCCCCTTCGCCGTCGCGAGCTGCACAGCTTTTTGCACGGCTTCGTCCATGTCGGTCATGGCGGAGAAGCCGTTCTCCTTGAGAATCGTCAACGCGATTTCTTCATTGGTGCCGGTGAGGCGGATGACGATCGGAACTTTCAACGGGCTTTGTTTTGTGGCGGTCACTATTCCGTTGGCCACGTCATCGGTTCGCGTGATCCCACCGAAGATGTTGAACAGGATCGCCCGCACGCTCGGATCGGAGGTGATAATCTTCAGCGCCGCGACGACTTTCTCGGGGTTCGACGAGCCGCCAATGTCGAGGAAGTTTGCCGGTTGGCCGCCGTAGAACTTCACGAGATCCATGGTTGCCATCGCCAGACCGGCGCCGTTCACACAGCAGCCGACATTTCCCTCGAGCTTGATGAACGTGAGGCCAGCCGCACGCGCCTGCACTTCGCTGGGATCCTCAGCCGTGAGGTCGCGCAGCTTCGAGAGCTCGGGCTGCCGATCGAGCTCGTTATCGTCGATGGACATTTTGGCGTCGAGGGCCACCACGTCGCCCGTGGGGGTCACGACGAGCGGGTTGATCTCCGCGAGCGAGCAGCCGGACCTCATAAACCCGGCGTACAGTTGTTGCATGATTCTCGCGGCCGCACGCACTCTCTTTACATCATCGTAGAGAAAGAAGCCAAGCTGGTTGGCCTGATACGCGGTCAAGCCGTAGCGCGTGTCCACTGAAAGCTTCATGATTTTCTCGGGTGTCTTCGCGGCGACTTCCTCGATGTCGATACCGCCCGCCGGACTCACCATGAAGACCGGCTTTTTCGCCGCGCGATCCACGATGATGCCCACGTACGCTTCGCTCGCGATGTCCTCGGCCGCGGCGACGAGCACTTTGTACACCGTGAGCCCCTTGATCTTCATGCCGAGGATCTTGGTCGCGACTTCGGCGGTTTCCTGCGGCGTCTTCGCGAGCTTCACGCCACCAGCCTTACCGCGGCCCCCCGCATGGACTTGTGCCTTTACCACGACCGGGCCGCCGATCCTGCGGGCGATGGCCTCTGCTTCGTGCGGCGTCGTCGCCACATCGCCGGCGGGGATCGGCACGCCTTCCGCGCGAAGCAGGTCCTTCGCCTGATACTCGTGAATGTTCACTCGGTCTCCGCCAATGCCGTAATTGTGGTTCCTGCTTTGCCGCGGACCGCGTCGCGACCGCGCTGGAGCTCGGTAATCACCGCGCGCCCGCCCGTCCGGCGCACGAAGTCTATCGCGGCTCTGATCTTCGGCGCCATGCTTCCCTCGCCGAATTCTCCCGCCCGGTCGAGACGCTCCGCCTCGTCCGCGGTGATTCTGGTGAGCGCTCGTTTGGTGGGCTTGCCCCAGTCCAGGTACACGGCGTCCACATCGGTGAGTATGAGCAGCAGCTCGGCGCCGAGATCGCGCGCGAGCACCGCCGCCGCGAGATCCTTGTCCACGACGGCATCGATCCCTTCCCATCCGAGCTGCGGATGATCGTACACGGGCGCGCCGCCACCGCCGACGGCGATCACGATGACGCCGGAGTCCACCAGGGTCTTGATGATCGGCAGCTCATGGATGGCGATGGGGCGAGGACTGCCGACCACACGACGCAATCGGCCGTGCCCATCTTTTCTGATCGTATGCCCTTCGCGGTCCAGTTCCGCCGCCCGTTTCGCATTGACTTCCCGCCCGATGAATTTCGTCGGCTCCTTGAGCGCGGGATCATTGGGGTCCACCTCGACCTGCGTCACGATGGTGGCGACGGGACGGGGAGAGCCAAGGCGGCGCAGTGCGTTTTCGATCGACTGCTGCACCATGTATCCGATCCATCCGGCCGTGGCCGCGACGAGCACACCGAGCGGGAGCGGCGGGGCGTTGTAGCGCGCGAGCTCGTTGCGTACCAGCTCGTCGCCCACTTGCGGACCGTTTCCGTGGACGACGCAGACGTTCCAGCCGTCCAGTGCGAGATCCACGATGGGACCGAGACTTTCGCGCGTGTGCCGAAACTGGTCGTAGATGTTGGACCGCTCGCCACCTGGAGCGAGCGCATTGCCCCCAAGCGCGATGACCGCCGCGGGAGTCCGGCTCTTGCGCCGTCGCGGGATGGGGTCTTTGGCCGGCATGCTAGCGTCGCCGTTCCCTGAGGATCGCGCCAAGCGCCTCGAATGCCCGGCCGTACGCGGCCCAGTCGCCGCGTGCGCTCGCGCGTCGCATCTCCTCATACAGCCTGTTGACCCGCGAGCGGAAATCGCCCGAGCTGACCGCGGTGGTATCGGTCACGCGACCCGCAAGCTGCAGCAGCGTCCGCGCGGCGCGAACCGTGTCGCCATCGAGCACCGTGACGTACAGCAACCTGGGAGCCCCACCGCCGCGCCAGTCATATCGCGGCTGGAGTAAGACGATGCGGCCCGCTACCGGAACCGCGCGGACGAAACCGCGCACGAGCAGCGACGCGCTCACCGTATCGGCGGCGCGAAGGCGATCCAGGGCTTCGCTCCAGAGCGGGACCGGTTCGCTCGCCGGAAGCCACATGCTTCGGTGCGCGGGCCCGCCAAGCGCGACAAACAGGCCACGCAGTCGCTCGGTCCGATCAAGGAGTGGCACGATGTACCCGGTCGTGCCAAGGCGTGGAAACGCTAGGACAGGGGCGGGCGTCCCGGCCAGCGCGCTGTCCGGCCCCTCATCGTCCGGAAGATGCCGCGCCACGTCGGTTTCACCACGCGTTCCGTATCGGCCAAAAGCCGATGCTTGTGCGCGGGCGCCTTCGCGCGCCGGCGGCATTTGGCGCCGCACGGTGACGGGCAACGACGTCGGCCGAGTAAACAACTTTGGAAACCGCGTCATCCACGTGACCGCGACGGGATCGGGCAGCGAATCCGCCACGAGCACGGTTCGTCCTGTCGTGGCATTGACCAGCGCGGTCGCGGCGTGCTGGAAATACGCGCGCTCAGCGCCGCCAACGATCACGCGTCGGCTCAGCGGATACGTCCGCGACGTCGCATAGAGCTCCAGCGCCCACACGAGGGAGTCGCCAAGCCAAATTGGTGCGACGGTGCTTCCCTGCGCGAAGAATGGAGCGAGCGCGTTGACGCGCTCGCGGACCGCGCGCCGTGCGACGAGTTTGGGCGAAGGCGTGGGCAGTGCACCAAACCAGAGACTGAAATCCTGCATGCTGAGAGCGTGCGCGAATCGCGAGATCGGAGTGGTCAACGAAGGCCCCGCGATGTGTCCCGTGGAATCGGCGATGACGATCGATCTCGCCACCGAGTCCGCGACCACCAGCACGATCGGTGCGTCTCGCACGTCGCTTCGGACCGCACGGGCTGGTGTGCCATTGTCCTCGGTCGCGCTGGCGATGTAAGTCGCGACGGCGCCGCCACCCACCAGCGTTGGCACCATGGCGACAATCCCGCTATCGGTGGCAAACCACCCGACACCGGCTCCCGGGCGTGCGCGATCACTCGCCCGTCGGAGCGCGCCGTCGTCCCAGACCGGGACCTGCGGCGCCGCGTCAGCCACAGTCGCGTAGACGACGCCGGTGTCTGCCGTGGTGATTCGGTCGACACCGAACGCCCGTCGCGTGTAGCCGGCGCGCGTCGCCTCATAGGGACGCTCCCGGACCACGGGATCGCGATTGGCGACGGCGCGTTTGGCGATGAACGGGGCGAGCTGGCGCGCCGCGAGGGCCGCGACGATGACCCCGGTCAACGCCGCGAACGCCAGACGCATCTGCCCGGTCCAACCAGCCCAGAA
>JBBDXZ010000004.1:2963-9781 GCA_040902075.1 Gemmatimonadaceae bacterium | reverse complement strand
CGGCGCGGTAGCCAAGTGGTAAGGCAGGAGTCTGCAAAACTCCTATTCGCCGGTTCGATTCCGGCCCGCGCCTCTCTTACCAACTGATTCTACCCCAATAACATAGGGGAAGGATCGTGCCCCGGTCCGCCGCGTCCCGAAGATCAAGGCCGACGCGAAGCTTGCCGCGCCTCGCCGCAGCTACTGACTATTAGCCAGTGGGATACAACCGGAAACGCGCGAGCCGCCGCACGCAGGGTTCGCCCAATGCCAGCTCAAAGTCCGATGACTCCGGCTGTCTTCTCGTTCTTCTCGGAGTGCTTTGGTATTTCGGCTTTGTCTCTTTTCACTCCCGTGAGAAAGGTCGAGCGATCGACCGACTCGAAGACGTCCACGTGGAGTTGGCGAAGGCTCAGGGGCGGCTTGAGCAAATCACCAAAGTTGCCTCTGAGATTAAAGCCGAAGCGTCCGTGCTGGATGCGAGACGAACGTCATTACACCGCAAGGTCGCGGAGCTAGAGCGTACCCGTGATCAAATCGCGCGGAACCTAGACGCAGCCGCGAAAGCGATCTCTCCACAACAGCCAGCGAGTCGTTGGGACCGACTGTTGGAATCAATCTTCACTGGCGTTATCGGAAACTTTGTGTCCGCCGGCCTGCTCGCCTTTGGTAGTTGGTTCGTCGGAAAACGTCTATGGCGTGCGAGGGGACGGCGGGAAGGCGCGCATTCCGGCGAAGAACCAACTGACTAGTGCTAGTGCTTCGGCTCGACTATGACTTTACTTCCATCGCGAAGGCACTTTTGCACCGAGCCGGTCTTCTTTCCGATCACGTGTGCGTGCCAAGGTTGCCCGGCCTCAGGTGCGCGCGCGACAGATTGTTTGCAATCGTGCCTTGCCCTTCCCGCGGTAAACGCGGCGACGCCGTAACCATCGTGTCCCGCTAAGAATGTTTCCACTCCTTCTATTTCATCCGCGAGACCCACTGAAATTGCATTGGTGTCTCTCTTGTCCGCGTCTCTTCTGTTCTGAAAGGCAGCAGAACTGAGGCGGTATTGTCCCGCAGCTGCGTCGAGGACCCACCATTCGGGACTGATGCGCCGCCACAGAGTTGCAGTGTCGGGGATGCTTGCGTCATCCCCATCATGGAGGGGAGGGTTTCCCAAGCTGTCTGTGCCGCGGGAACCCTAGCGAGTGCCGGTCAGCGCCAACAAGCGCGACAAGTTCGACAGTGCGACCTGGTCGATCTCCTCGCCACGACCTGCGCGTTCGTCGAACCGGAACGCGGAGATCTCGCCATTTGGACCAACACGAATCTCCAATTCCTCGCCGCCACCGTGCCACTCCACCTGCACGCCGCCCTCGGACAAAGGAACGATCGGCGGCGCTGCGCTCTCATACTTGAGTACCTGAGAGATCACTGCCAACGCGCCGAATATCGACTTGTCGGTTGGGGGCTGACCTCCATATGAGTCCCACCCCTCGACGAGCTTTGACAGATGCTGAAGTCTGTCGAGGACGGGATACAGCCAAGCGGGTTCTGGGTGGTGAACCTCCACACGAACCTCCGACGAGCGCAAGGTCAGCTTGGCGACAATGGGATCAGTGAGCAGGCGCCGTTGCTCGCGTCGCGCTGGGACCGTTAACGGCTCGGACGTGCGCAGCGTGTCCCACGCCTTCGTCTGTCGTGGTATCGTGCTAGCCGTCGATGTCGTCATTGCTGTCTCCCCCAGACCGCGTGCATCTCGTCGGTCGTAATAGCCGTGAAGCCCTCCACAATCGCCTCATGTCCCTTGTCGAGAAAGGCCAAGGCGCCCTCGAGCTCGGACGATGCCGGAGCACCGCGAGCGATCAGAGTCAATGCGTACACGGGCGCGTTATCACGGACGTACAGCTGCGGCTCCAAGTTGATGTGCAGCCTTCCTGTTGGTTGGTCCCCATCGCGCATCAGGTAGCGCGCATTGAACGACGCCTCCTCAAACTGCGGCAGCTTGCCGTCAGGAGTTTCACCAGTCCAAATCCGAACAATTTGCGACAACGGTTTTCGGCTAGCGTCGGTCTGCCGCGCGTCGATGTGGTTGACGTAGGTTAACTCAGTCTGAACGATGGGTGTCAGGGCAAGCTCTTCATCTTTGAGGAAGTCCCGAAACCTTCCAAACTCCTCAACGAGCGTGTCGCGGATCGATTGGTAACGCGGATACTCTGCCTGAGTGTCGAGCTTTCGCCAATTCACAATGAAGTGATCCCGCTGCACTTGAATCAGACGCGTCCCGTCCGTGTTCAGGAACCACAGGCGAGGCATCGGAAACATCGGAAAAGCGCCTTCGAAGCTGAACCCGATACGCGTTTTCGATTCGAACTTTTCTCGAATGGGTGAGAGCGGCGGTTGCTGCTCGACGCGGGGGTATCGATCCTCGTACTCCCCCCACAGCAAGCCCAAGCGACCTGCGTGCAGTTCATTTATCGGCTCGAACTGGATCGAGCACGCGACTTCCACGACCGGAGGCTTTTCGTACTCTGGTAGAAGTCGCGTGGCGCCAGCGACGGGCGTGGAGCGGGGCACGTTAGCCAATGGTTCCCTTCGGAAGCCTAGCCCGGACGTCTGAACGGAGGGGGCGGAAAGCGTAGCCCCCGAATGTAGTATCGGCAAGAGCGAGCGCTTCTGTTCGTTCGCCGATCATGCTCCAGGCGGCACAATCACGGCGCGACCAGCGCGGATCGTTGGCGGCCAGAGCCCAAGCTCTTGCAGTTCGGCCCTGTTCGCCGTGACCCACTCGCGAAGCAATGTCGAAGCCACGTCAGTGGGGTTCGTGCCCTTATACCCCACCAAGTTCCGAATGACCCAGTCGGTATAGGCATCCACCCACGCATTGACGCGGTGACCCCTCTTGTCGGACGGCAGAATCGTCGCGGCGCGACTGCTCGTGTGTTTTCTCAAATCCTCTCATATATGCTAACTAACACCAACGGCGTCAAGAACGGCGTAGAACCGCTCCAGACGCGCCGATCCGAGCGGCCGCGCTTCCTACAGAGTCGGTCTGGCGAGTACAGCGTCGGGCGTCATCTTCCGCGACTGACGCGAGCGCGGCCAAATTCGGGACAAATGACGTAACAGGGAGCAAACAGATGCAGCGGCCTTCACAACCCGGTGCGGTGGATGGCAGTGCGGCGCAATGGGGCCGACTGATCGGCCTCCTTCTCCTCTGCGCGAGCGCGTTTTCAGTGCCCGGGCAGGCGCAGGATCCGGCCCGCGTACGCGCCGCGGTCCGCGCCTACCAACAGGCTCACGACGTCGAAATCGTCCGCGAGCTCGCGACGTTCCTCGCGATTCCAAACCTCGCGAGCGATTCCGTGAATATTCGGCGGAATGCGCGGCACATCGTCCAGATGCTGGAACGTCGCGGCATCCGGGGCCAAGTCCTCGAGACCCCTGGCGCACCCCCCGCGGTGTATGGCGAGCTGCGGTCGCCAGGCGCCACGCGCACGATCATGTTTTACGCGCATTACGACGGTCAGCCCGTGGATACGTTGCAGTGGGCTACTGCGCCCTGGTCGCCGTCTCTGCGTTCAGCGGCACTGAACCTTGGCGGCCAGATCATTCCGCTTCCGACGCAGCCTGGAACGGTGCAGGGCGAATGGCGCATCTACGCCCGGTCCGCCAGCGACGACAAGAGTCCCATCGTCGCGTTTCTGTCGGCGTTGGACGCGCTGCGAGCGTCCAACATCCGGCCAAGCGTGAACCTGAAGTTCTACTTCGAAGGGGAAGAGGAAGCAGGCTCCGACCACTTGCGGGAGGCGCTCGCCAGGCATCGCGACCTCTTGAACGCGGACCTCTGGATCTTCGGCGATGGACCGGTGCACCAGTCGCGGCGCCAGCAGGTGTCGTTCGGCGTGCGCGGCGTCATGGGATTGGAGCTCACGGCGTTCGGGCCCGCGCGCGCGCTCCACAGCGGGCATTACGGCAACTGGGCGCCGAATCCACTCGTGCTGGTGTCCCACCTGATCGCGAGCATGAGGGACACCGACGGTCGCATTCTGATCGACCGTTTCTATGACGACGTGCAGCCGCCCACCCGCGCCGAGCGCGATGCCATCGCGGCGGCTCCCGCGGCCGACTCCGCTTTGCGCCTCGAGTTGTTGTTGAGCGGCACGGAGTCGGGGAATGCCCGGTTGATGGGACGCATCATGGCGCCGGCGCTCAACGTGCGCGGCATCAGTGGTGGAGGCGTCGGCACACTCGCGCCCAACGCCGTGCCGACGACGGCGCGGGTGTCGATCGACTTTCGTCTGGTGCCGCGTCAGACGCCGGCGCGCGTTCGCGCGCTCGTCGAGGATCACATCCGAAAACAGGGGTACTTCGTCGTTCACCGCGATCCTACGCCCGAGGAGCGGCTTGCGCATCCTCGCATTCTCAAGATGGAATGGGAGGAGGGCTATCCCGCGTCGCGCTCGGACATGTCGAGTCCCGCATCTCTCGCCGTCATTCGCGCGACCGAGATGGGCTCCGGCGACCGTGTGATCGTGGTCCCGACTTCAGGGGGCAGCCTTCCGCTGTATCACTTCGCGGAAGTGTTACAGGCGCCGTTGGTCACCGTTCCGATGGTGAACCACGACAACAACCAGCACGCCGCGAATGAGAATCTCCGGCTGCAGAACCTGTTCGACGGAATGCAGGTCTACGCGGCGATCGTCGCGCATCTTGGCCGGCTCTGGAGCGAAACGCCTTAGCGCTGACCGCCGTGTTCATGCCGTCATCGTTCTGGACCCGGGCTGGTCCGGGCGATAAGGTTGTCCAACTTCCACACGCCATGATGGATCGCCGTCAATTCACCAGTAGTCTCGCGGGCGCCTTCGCGGGCGCCGTTCTATCCAAAGCGCCTTTCGCAGCCGTTGGTCATCACGGGGAGCGAAGGCTCACGCTCAACGGCGCTCGACTCAACGGACATCTCAAAGAGCTCTCGGCCTTCGGCGCGAATCCACAAGGTGGAGTGTCGCGCGTGGCGTTCAGCGACGCCGATCGAGCGGGCCGGGCGTACGTCTTGGGGCGCATGCGCGCCGCGGGTCTCGACGTGCGCGTGGACTTCGCCGGCAACATCTTCGGCCGGCGCAGCGGAACGGATGCTTCTCTCGAGCCAATCGTCTTCGGTTCGCACATCGACAGTGTTCCCGACGGCGGCAACTACGACGGAACCGTCGGGTCACTATCGGCAATCGAAGTCGCCCAGACGTTCACGGAGACCGGCGTTCGCACGCGACATCCTCTCGAGGTCGTCGTGTGGGCGAACGAAGAGGGCGGATTGTACGGGAGCCGCGCGGTCAGCGGCCAGCTCACCGCCGAGGAGCTCTCGAACCGGGCGTGGAGCGGCAAGACCATTCAGGAGGGAATGGCGTTCCTGGGCGGTACTCCGGCGCGCGTGGCCGAAGTGCGTCGCCGGCGCGGCGACATCGCCACGTATCTCGAGCTCCACATCGAACAGGGTGGGATTCTCGAACGCGAATCCCTCCACATCGGGATCGTCGAGGGCATCGTCGGCATCAGACAATGGAACGTGACGGTCAGCGGCGTGCAGAACCACGCCGGCACCACGCCGATGGACCAACGACGTGACGCGCTCCTGTCGGCCGCCAAGTTCGTCGACATGGTCAATCGAGTCGTGCGCGCCGAGCCAGGCCGCCAAGTGGGAACGGTCGGGCGCATCGAGGCATTTCCCGGCGCGCCGAACGTGATTCCAGGGCGGGTCACCGTTACGCTCGAGCTGCGCGATCTTGACTCGTCGAAGATTCAGCGACTGTTCGACGCGATCGAAGGAGAAGCGCGACGGATCGGCGAAGCCACCGGAACGAGCTACGAGTTTCGGGGTCGGCATGAAAACGTTCCCGCGCCAAGCGATCCCGCGATCCGTGAGATGATCGGCGACACCGCCAGGACATTGGGGTACTCCACGCGCGTGATGCCGAGTGGAGCGGGACACGACGCCCAGGCGATGGCACAGCTCGGCCCGATGGGAATGATCTTCATTCCGAGCATCGGCGGGATAAGTCATTCGCCGAAAGAGTACTCCACCGCTGAGGACATCGAGCGCGGCGCGATGGTGCTCATGGGGGCGGTGCTGCTGGCGGACAAGCGGTAATGCAGCTGCTCCGGTCATCGCTCCTGTGGGCGTCGCGCAATGGACGCGTCGAGCGCATCGTGCGCTCGAGCCGGGCGATGCGCCCGCTCGTATCTCGCTTCATGCCGGGCGAAAGCATCGGCGAAGCCATCAGCGCGGTGCGCCGGCTCAAGGCCGAAGGCACCCCTGTGATCATGACGTATTTAGGCGAAAACGTCGCCACCGACGCCAACGCCGAGGAGACCGTCGCCGAATACGAGCGACTGTTCGCCGCGCTGAAGTGGGAGGGCGCGGACGCCCACGTTTCCATCAAACTCACGCAGTTCGGCTGGGACGTGGACAAGGCGCGCGCGCTCGATCGGGTCCGCCGTCTTGCCGGCCTTGCCGCGACCAACAGCACGATCCTCGCCATCGACATCGAGTCGTCGCCGTACGTCGACTCCACAGTCGATGCGTACGAGCGGCTCGCGCGCGAATCCAGCAACGTCGCGCTCTGTCTGCAAGCGTATTTGCATCGGACGCCCAAAGACGTGGTGCGTCTGCTGCCCCTCCCGCCGTACATCCGCCTGGTGAAAGGAGCCTACCGGGAGACCAGCGATATCGCGCTGCAACAGCGCGCCGAGATCGACCGGCAATACGAGGCGCTCGCGATACAGCTGCTCGCGGCACACGTGAAGAGTGGAGCGCGGGTGGTGTTCGGCACCCACGATCTCGCTCTCGTCGAACGGAT
>JBBDXZ010000004.1:0-2953 GCA_040902075.1 Gemmatimonadaceae bacterium | reverse complement strand
CGCCGCGGCGCGGCAACTGGGGGTCAAAGACTCGGCGCTCGAGGTCCAGATGCTCTACGGCATCCAGGATGCCGGACGCCGAAAACTCGCCCAGGACGGACTCAGGACCCGCGTTCTGATCAGCTACGGGGAAGCGTGGTATCCCTGGTTCATGCGGCGGCTCGCGGAAAAGCCGTCGAATCTGATGCTCGTCACTCGTAATCTTTTCTGAGGTACATATGCGACTCAAGCTTTACTCGGCGGCGTGCCTCGTCCTGGCGTCCGCGGCGTCCGCACAAGTCTCCCAACAGGCGAACAAGGCACCGCCGGTGGCGGAACGCCGCCCACACGTGGACACGCTCCATGGCGACGCGCGCTCCGATGATTATTTCTGGCTTCGCGTAAAGAGCGATCCAGCGGTGCGCGGCTATTTGGAAGCGGAGAACGCGTATGCCGAAGCCGTGCTCGCGCCTTTCGCGCCGCTGCGCGAGCAGCTCTACAAGGAGATGCTCGGCCGCATCAAGCAGACCGATCTCTCGGTTCCGTACCGGCTGCGCGACTACTTCCACTACACTCGAACCGTCGAAGGCAAGCAGTATCCGATCTATGCCCGCAAACGGGGATCGCTCGACTCCGCCGAGCAAGTCCTGCTCGATGTCAACGAGATGGCAAAAGGCCAGAGTTTCATGTCCGTGAGCGTGTACGCGCTCAGCGACGATGACGATCTCCTCGCGTACAGCTTCGATTCGACAGGATACCGGCAGTACGCGCTGCGCGTCATGAACCTGCGGACCGGCGAATTGCTGCCGACGCGCGTATCGCGCGTTACGTCCGCCGCCTGGGCGGCCGACAACAAGACCATCTTCTACACCGTGGAGGACTCGGTCTCGAAGCGCTCCTATCGCGTGTACCGCCACGTACTGGGGCAGCCGGGCGATTCGCTGCTGTACGAGGAAAAGGACGAGCGGTTCAGCACGTACGTCGGCCGCTCGCGCAGCCGCCAGTACGTTTTCATGTACGTGGGGAGCCTGACGTCCGACGAGCAGTACTATCTTCCCGCGAGTACGCCAACCGCTGCATGGCGTCAGGTCGCGCCGCGCAAGGAAAATCGCGAGTACTCGGCGGATCACCACGGCGACACGTTCTACATCCGGGTGAATGACACGGGCCGCAACTTCCGGCTCGTTGCGGCTCCGGCGAGCGATCCGCGCGAGCAAAACTGGAAGGAGATGATCCCGCACCGACCTGACGTGATGCTGAACGGCGTCACGTTGTTCGCCAATCACATGGTGCGAAGCGAGCGCCAGGGCGGACTGCCGCAAGTCGTCATCACCGATATGCGCTCCAACGCGACGCACAAGCTGTCGTTCCCCGAGCCGGCGTACAGCGCCGGACTCACCGGGAACGTCGAATGGAACACCGGAACGCTCCGCTACGGCTACCAGTCGTTCGTGACGCCGAGCTCGATCTTCGATTACGACATGAATACGCGCGCGAGCAAGCTGCTCAAGGAGACCGAAGTGTTGGGCGGCTATGACAGGTCGCGGTATGTGTCCGAGCGGGTGTATGCCAAGGCCAAGGACGGCACATCGATTCCGATCTCGCTCGTGTACCGGAAAGACGTGAAGCGCGACGGCCGTGCCCCGATGCATCTGGGCGCCTACGGCTCGTACGGCTCGTCATCGGACGTCGGATTCAGCTCGAACCGCGTCACCCTGCTGGATCGCGGGGTCGTCGTCGCGACGGCTCACATTCGCGGCGGCGGCGAGATGGGCAAGGCCTGGCACGATCAAGGCCGGATGCTGAACAAGATCAACACATTCACCGATTTCATCGCGAGCGCAGAATTCCTCATCGCGCAGCGCTATGCGTCGAAGCAGCGGTTGGTAATCCAAGGAGGCAGCGCTGGCGGGCTGCTCATGGGAGCAGTCACCAACATGCGGCCGGACCTATTCAAGGCCGTCATCGCGGACGTTCCGTTCGTCGACGTCGTGAACACGATGCTGGACGAAACGCTGCCGCTCACCGTCGGAGAGTTCGAGGAGTGGGGAAATCCCAAGAAGAAAGACGAGTATCTCTACATGAAATCGTACGACCCCTACAGCAACCTTGCGGCGAAGGACTACCCGGCTATTCTGGTTCGCACATCGTTCAACGACAGTCAGGTGATGTACCACGAGCCGGCGAAGTACACGGCGAGAATGCGCGCGCTGAAAACGGACAAGAATCCGCTGTTGCTCGTGACGAACCTGGGGGCGGGGCACGGAGGCGCGTCGGGCCGCTACGACAGGCTTCGCGAGATTGCGCTCGGATACTCGTTCCTGCTTTGGCAGGCGGGAGTGGAAGGCAACCAGGTTCCGTAAACGCGTCAGGTGGGATGGGATCGGGCGGGTGGCCCGCCACTCTTGCCCGTCATCCGTTCATAGATCCTGGCGATGAACGGAGTAATCGCGAGTGTCGCGACGATGCGAAGCGGCTGAGTGACCTTCGTCGCGATGTATGCGGCGGTCCAGCTGCCGACGCTCGCCACCGTGCTGGTCGGCTCCCAGCCGGTGCGAATGGCCGCCCAAAATCCGACAATGACGAGAGCAAATATGACGTAATGCACGATCAGCGCGATCACTCCGTACTCGAGGAGTAGATCGCGAAACTTGGTCACAAGCTCTTTGAGTTTTTGCCGCACGGACTAAAGCTAAATACGCGAGGGGCCGGATGTTCCTCGCGAAACATCCGGCCCCTTGGTGCGTCAAACTCAGAATCCGCTACTTGTCTTGCTGTGACGACGAGATGACGGACGAGCCACTCGTACGAACGTGCTCGACACGAAGTATCTGGCGCTGCACATCATTCCCAACTTTCAGCGTCACGAGGTAGTCGCCGGTTTGCACCAGGGGCGCCTGCCCACCACCAAACCCGCCGCCACCGCCGCCACCCCCACCCCCTCCAAAAGCGCCGAGGCCGCTGCCACCCGGAA
>JBBDXZ010000003.1:0-9845 GCA_040902075.1 Gemmatimonadaceae bacterium | reverse complement strand
CGTCGTGATCGTCTGCTCGATCGAGAACCTCGATCCGATGGGCGTGCACACCGGCGATTCGATCACCGTCGCGCCGGCGATGACGTTGACCGACCGTGAGTATCAGGTGATGCGGGATGCCGCCTGCGCCGTGATTCGCGAGGTCGGCGTCGCCGCGGGCGGTTGCAACATCCAGTTCGCGGTCAACCCGGCGGATGGCGAGATGATCGTGATCGAGATGAATCCGCGCGTCTCCCGCTCGTCGGCCCTGGCCTCGAAGGCGACGGGGTTTCCGATCGCGCGGATCGGTGCCAAGCTCGCCGTCGGCTATCGGCTGGACGAGATCCCGAACGACATCACCAAGACGACTCCCGCGTCGTTCGAGCCGGTGCTCGATTACGTCGTCGTGAAAGTGCCCCGCTTCGCCTTCGAGAAGTTCCCCAAGGCGAGCCCGTATTTGACGACGCAAATGAAGTCCGTGGGCGAGGCGATGGCGATCGGCCGGACGTTCAAGGAAGCGTTTCAGAAAGGGCTGCGCTCGCTCGAGATCGGGAGGGCAGGGTGGACGACTGGCGTGCGTCCGCAAGACGACCGGCTGCCGGACGACAGCCTGGAAGCGCTGCGGGGCGCCCTGCGGCAGCCCACACCCGAGCGCATCTTTCAAGTGAAGCGCGCGCTCGAGCGAGAGATCAGCGTCCGCGAGCTGTTCGAGCTCACGGCCATCGACCCGTGGTTCCTCGAGCAGATGCGCGAGCTCGTCGAGGCGGAGCGGTGGTACGGTGCGCTCGATACACCCTCGGCCAACGACCTCCGCCGCATGAAGCGCTTCGGCTTCTCGGACGCACAGCTTGGGGCGATCCGCGGTGAGCCCGAGCAGGACGTGCGGGACAGGCGGTGGAAGCTCGGCGTCCGGCCCGCGTACAAGATGGTGGACACGTGCGCCGGCGAGTTTCCGTCCGCGACCCCGTACCTGTACGGCAGCTACGACGAGGAAAGCGAGGCGCTCCGGTCCGGCAAGAAATCGGTCGTCATTCTGGGCAGTGGCCCGAATCGCATCGGTCAGGGCGTGGAATTCGACTACTGTTGCGTCCGCGCGGTCATGGCGCTGCGGGAAGTGGGATACGAGACGATCATGGTGAACTCGAATCCCGAGACCGTCTCGACCGACTACGACACGTCGGACAAGCTGTACTTCGAGCCGCTGACGCTCGAGGACGTGCTGGAGATCGTGCAGCGGGAGCAGCCGGTGGGCGTCATCGTGCAGCTCGGGGGTCAAACACCGCTCAAGCTCACCCGCGGACTCGAGGCGGCCGGCGTGCCCATTCTCGGCACCTCGCCCGACGCGATCGACATCGCCGAGGATCGACGCCGCTTCGACACGATCGTGCGCTCGCTCAATCTCGAGCAGCCGCCCAACGGAACCGCGACGAGCGTGGACGAGGCGGTCGACGCCGCCGAGCGCATCGGCTATCCGATTCTCGTCCGACCCTCGTACGTGCTGGGCGGGCGGGCGATGCAGATCGTGTACGATCCGGAGTCCCTGCGCGA
The DNA here is from genome assembly GCA_040902075.1 of Gemmatimonadaceae bacterium. Taxonomy (GTDB): domain Bacteria; phylum Gemmatimonadota; class Gemmatimonadetes; order Gemmatimonadales; family Gemmatimonadaceae; genus DASPMP01. Next base: position 8,318 of record JBBDXZ010000003.1, on the reverse strand, counting down.
GTACTTCGCGACCGCGGCGCGCGTGTCCGAGGAGCGTCCCGTGCTCATCGATCGGTTTCTCGAGGACGCGTTCGAGGCGGACGTCGACGCGATCAGCGACGGGACCGACGTGGTGATCGGCGGCATCATGCAGCACATCGAGGACGCGGGCATCCATTCCGGCGATTCGGCCTGCGTCCTACCGCCGTATCTGATTGGCGAAGCGGCGATGCAAACCATGCGCGAGCAGACCGTCGCGCTCGCGAAGGCGCTGGGCGTCGTCGGCCTGATCAACGTACAGTACGCCATCAAAAACGGCGTGGTGTACGTCCTCGAAGTGAATCCGCGCGCGAGTCGCACGATTCCCTTCGTCTCGAAGGCGATTGGCGTGCCGCTGGCGTCGTTGGCCGCGCGAGTGATGCTCGGTGAATCGCTCGCCGACGTCGGACTCACCGACGAGATCGTTCCCACATATGTGTCGGTGAAAGAAGCCGTGTTCCCCTTCAACAAGTTCGTGGGCACGGATCCGGTGCTCGGCCCCGAGATGCGCTCGACGGGCGAGGTCATGGGCATCGCCGATTCGTTCGGATGGGCGTTCGCGAAAGCGCAATTGGCTGCCTCGAACGGTTTGCCGCTGGAGGGGAGCATTCTGATCACCGTCAACGATCCGGACAAGCCGACGGTGACTCCGATCGCGCGGCGCTTCCAGGAAATGGGCTTTCGCGTGCTCGCGACGACGGGAACGGCGAAATACCTGAAGGCCCGCGGCATTCCCGTCACGTCCGTCTTCAAGGTGCACGAGGGACGCCCGAACTGCCTTGACTACGTGGTGAACGGCGACGTGCAGCTTCTGATCAACACGCCCCTCGGCAAGCATGCGCAGGTGGACGACTACATCCTTCGCGAGGCGGCGCTGCGGAACAAGATCGCGTACACGACGACCATGTCCGCCGCCAACGCGGCGTGCGACGCGATTCTCGCGCTGCGATCGCGAAAGCCGAGCGTCAAGTCGTTGCAGGAGTGGCAGCGGGAGCTCGGAGTTGTGGCGTCATGAAACGGGCGGCCAAGAAAACCGTCAGGACCACCACGAAGAAGGGCGAGCCCGCATTCGTCCACGAATCGTCCTACGTGGACAAAGGCGCGGAGATCGGTGCCGGCACGAAGGTCTGGCATTTCTGCCACGTGATGGCGGGCGCGGTCATCGGCGAGCGGTGCAATCTCGGCCAGAACGTCGTCGTCATGAACCGCGTTCGACTGGGGAACAACGTCAAAGTGCAGAACAACGTGTCCATCTACGAAGGCGTCGAGCTCGAGGATGACGTGTTCTGTGGGCCGTCGATGGTGTTCACCAACGTTCTGAATCCGCGGAGCCATGTGTCGCGGAAGAGCGAGTACCGGCGGACGCTGGTTCGCCGCGGCAGCACGATTGGCGCGAACGCGACCATCGTGTGCGGCACGACGCTGGGTGAATACAGCTTCATCGGCGCCGGCGCCGTGATCACGAAGGACGTGCCGTCGTACGCGCTCATGGCGGGCGTGCCCGCGCGGCGCATCGGATGGATGTGTCAGTGTGGCGAGCGGCTGCCGGATACTGGCGTGGGAACGTGTCGCGTGTGCGGATCGTCGTACGAGCGGTCGGGTGAGACCCTTCACCGGACGAACCCTCCGAAGAGATGAGCCACCCGAAACGCACGAAGGGCGATTTTCAGATCGCGCTCGTCGGCTGCGGACGCATCAGCAAGAACCATTTCGATGCGATCCGAAAAGTCGCCGGATTGCGCATGAGCGCCGTGAGCGACACGGTCGAGGAGCGCGCGCGCACCGCGGGCGAGGAGCTGGGTGTTCCGTGGTTCACGAATTACGCCGACATGCTCGCCACGGCGGAGAGCGACGTGGTGACGATCGCCACGCCGTCCGGGATGCACTCGGCGCAGGGAATCGCCGCGGCACGGGCGGGCAAGCACGTGATCACCGAGAAACCGATGGCCATCACGCTCGAGCAGGCGGACGCGCTGGTCGAAGCGACCGATCGCGCCGGCGTGAAGTTGTTCGTCGTGAAGCAGAACCGCCTGAATCCGTCCGTCCAGCTGCTCAAGCGCGCCGTGGACAAGGGGCGGTTCGGCCGCATCTATGTCGCCAACACCACCGTGCGTTGGAATAGGCCCCAGGAGTACTACGACGCGGCGCCGTGGCGCGGCACATGGGAATTCGACGGCGGCGCGTTCATGAACCAGGCGTCGCACTACGTCGATCTGATTCAGTGGCTGATCGGCCCCGTCGAAAGTGTCATCGCGAAAACCGCGACACAGGCGCGCAAGATCGAGGCTGAAGACTCGGGTGTCGCGGTCCTGAAGTTTCGCAATGGCGCCATCGGCGTGATCGAGGTGAACGTTCTCACCCATCCGCGAAACTGGGAAGGCTCGATCACGATTATCGGAGAGAAAGGCACCGCCAAGATCGGTGGAACCGCGGTCAACAAGGTGGAGCATTGGGCGTTCGCCGACTACGATGATGACGACAAGCTGATCGAAGCCGCCGCCACGAATCCGTCCAGCGTCTATGGCTTCGGCCACGAAGGGTATTACCGGAACGTGCTGGCGGTCCTCCGCGGCGAAGCGCAACCGGACACGGACGGGCGAGCGGGACGGAAATCGCTCGAGCTGATTCTCGGCATCTACGAATCGGCGAAGACCGGCCGCGACGTGCCGCTTCCTCTCCGCAGCCCCTTATAATTGAGCATGCCAGTACCGTTGCTCGACCTGCGTGCGCAACACGCCACGATCCGCGACGAAGTCGTCGCGCGCGTCATGGACGTGGTGGACTCGCAAGTGTTCATCCTCGGTGAAGAGGTCGCGACGCTCGAGGCCGACATCGCGAAGCTCTCCCGGACGAAGCACGCCATCGGTTGCGCGAGCGGTACGGACGCGTTGCTGCTGGCGTATCGAGCGCTCGATATCGGGCGCGGGGACGAGGTCATAACCACGCCGTTCACGTTTTTCGCGACCGCGGGGACCATTCACAACGTCGGCGCGACGCCCGTGTTCGTGGACATCGAGCCGAAGACCTACAACATCGATCCGGCGGCCGCCACAGCGGCGGTTACATCGCGCACGAAGGCCGTTGTTCCGGTCGACCTGTTCGGACAGATGGCGGCGATCGAGTGCATTCGCGAGCTGTTGCCGTCGGTTCCGATCATCGAAGACGCGGCCCAGTCGATCGGTGCGCGTCGCCGCCTCGCCGGCACGGAGCGCATGGCCGGTGAGGTCGCGACCATCGGCACCTTCAGCTTCTATCCGTCGAAGAATCTTGGCGGCTACGGCGACGGCGGGATGATGGTCACGCAGGACGACGCCCTGGCCGAGCGCCTGCGTCGGCTGCGCACGCATGGCGGCTTGAAGACCTACTATCACGAGGAAGTCGGCTTCAACAGCCGCCTCGACGCCCTGCAGGCCGCGGTCCTTCGGGCCAAGCTGCCGCACCTGGAGCACTGGAGCGAGAAGCGCCGCGCGAACGCGCGCTACTACGACGAAGCGCTCACGGATCTCCCGCAGGTCGTGACGCCGTTCGTCGACCCGAACAACGTCTCGATCTTCAACCAGTACACCGTGCGCGTCGAGCGCCGCGACGAGCTACAGCGGCATCTGAACGCCACGAAGATCGGCAACTACGTGTACTACCCCCTGCCACTCCACCTGCAGCCCTGCTTCTCGTATCTGGGATATAAGGAAGGGTCGTGTCCGGAGTCTGAGCGAGCGGCGAACGAAGTCATCTCGATCCCGGTGTTTCCCGAGCTCACGCACGCGCAGCAAGACGAAGTGATCGGGGCGATCCGGGATTTCTACTCGCGATAGGAGTCGTATGTCGACGTCGACGAAGGATCTGCTTCTCGCGAAGATCGAGCGCCGGACGGCTCATATCGGCGTGATCGGCATGGGATACGTCGGTCTGCCGCTGGCCGTCGAATTCGCCCGCGCCGGGTTTCACGTGGTCGGCTACGACGTGAGCGAGCGCGTGGTCAAGCTGATCAATGACGGGGAGTCGCATATCCCGGACGTGCTGCCCAGCGCCGTCGCCGCGTTGGTGAAAGCGGGACGCCTCGAGGCGACGAGCGACGCGGCGCGCCTCGGCGAGCTGGACGCCATCTCGATCGCCGTGCCGACACCGCTCGCCAAGACGCGCGATCCCGACATGTCGTACGTGGTGTCGGCGACCGAGACCGTCACCCGGACGGCCCGGCCCGGGCAGATCATCATTCTCGAGAGCACGACGTACCCGGGCACGACGCGCGAGCTGCTGCAGCCGGCAATGGAAGCGCGCGGTCTCGTCATCGGACGCGACGCATTTCTCGCCTTCAGTCCCGAGCGCGTGGACCCGGGCAACGAGAAATGGAACACCAGGAATACCCCGAAAGTGGTGGGCGGGATTACCCCGGCTTGCACCGAGGTCGCGTCGGCGCTCTACGCCGCTTGCATCGAGAGCGTGGTGCCCGTGTCGTCGCCCGAAGCGGCGGAGCTCACCAAGCTGCTCGAGAACACCTTCCGGTCGGTGAACATCGCCATGGTGAATGAAATGGCGATCGTCTGCGACAAGTTGGGAGTGGACGTGTGGGAAGTGATCGATGCCGCCGCAACCAAGCCGTTCGGGTTCATGCGTTTTACGCCGGGGCCCGGTATCGGCGGCCACTGCATTCCGCTGGATCCGCACTACCTCGCGTGGAAGATGCGCACGCTGAACTACAAGACGCGTTTCATCGATCTCGCGAGCGAGATCAACAGCGAAATGCCGGCGTACGTCGTCGACAAAGTGGCGGACGCCCTGAACGACGAGCGCAAAGCCGTGAACGGCAGTCGCGTGCTCGTGCTTGGCGTGGCGTACAAGCGGGACATCGACGACGTGCGCGAGAGCCCGGCGCTCGACGTGATGCGCCTGCTCGAAGAGCTGGGCGCCGACGTGTCGTATCATGACCCCTACGTGCAGAGCGTCCAGGAAGACGGCGTTCGGCACGAGAGCGTGGCGCTCACCGACGAGGAACTGAAGCGCTGCGACGCCGTCGTGATCATCACGGATCACAGCAACATCAACTACCAACGGCTCATCGATCGCACGTCGTTGATCATCGATACGCGAAACGTGACCGCGGGAAAGACGCCGGGCCGCGCTCGCATCGTGTCCTTGAGCGCGTCGCACCCGCCCACGAACGTCGTCGAAGCGCACCTGCCGCGCACCAAGGGTAAAGTCGTTGCCTGACCGGGCGGCGCGTCCAATGGACCTCCTGATCATGGAGTCGTCGTGAACATTTCGGTGATCGGCACGGGTTACGTCGGGCTGGTCGTCGGCGCCTGCCTGGCCGAAACGGGCAACGACGTCATCTGCGCTGACGTCGACGCGCCGAAGATCGAAGGGCTCAAGCGGAACGAGCTGCCGATCTACGAGCCCGGGCTCGACTCCTACGTCGAACGCAATCAGCGCGACGGCAGGTTGTCGTTTACGACCGACGTCGCGTGGTCCATTGGCGAGGCGGACGTCGTGTTCATCGCGGTGGGCACGCCCCCCGACGAAGACGGTTCCGCCGACCTCAGTCACGTGCTGTCGGTCGCCAAGACGATCGGGACGGCGCTGCGGCGTGAGATCGTGGTCGTGACCAAGTCCACGGTGCCGGTGGGGACGGCGGCCCGGGTCGCTGAAGCGATCGCGGCGCACGCGCAGCATCCGTTCCACATGGTGAGCAACCCGGAGTTCCTCAAGGAAGGCGCCGCCGTCGACGATTTCATGAAGCCGGATCGTGTCGTGCTGGGTGCCGAGACGGATCAAGCGCGCAGCGTGATGGCGGAGCTGTACGCGCCGTTCGTGCGCACCGGCCGACCGATCATCTTCATGGACATTCCGTCGGCCGAAATGACGAAGTACGCCGCGAACGCCATGCTCGCGACGCGGATCTCCTTCATGAACGAGATCGCGAACCTGTGCGAGCGGGTCGGCGCCAACGTGGACCTCGTGCGCCGGGGCATCGGCAGCGATGAGCGCATCGGCCCGTCGTTTCTCTTTCCCGGGCCCGGATACGGTGGGTCGTGCTTCCCGAAAGACGTGCACGCCCTCGCGAGAACGGCGCGCGAGCACGGCGGTCTGCTCGAGGTGCTCGAGGCCGTCGAGAACGTCAACGCCCGCCAGAAGCACCGGGTCGGCGAGAAGCTCGCCGCTGCGCTGGGCGCGAAGCTGCGCGGCGCCCGCGTGGCGATCTGGGGGCTCGCGTTCAAGGCCAACACGGACGACATGCGCGAATCTCCCGCGTTGACGGTCATCGACGATCTGCTGGCGGGCGGGGCGACGATCGTCGCGCATGATCCGGTGGCGGTGCCCGAGGCGCGTCGCCGTCTCGGCGACCGGATCCAGTTCGCCGAGAGCAGCTATGAGGCGCTTCGCGACGCGGAGGCCCTCGGCGTCGTGACCGATTGGAATGAGTACCGCCATCCGGATTTCGAGCGGATGCGCACACTGCTGCGGCGCCCGCTGGTGGTGGACGGCCGCAATCTCTACGCGCCGGACAAGATGCAACGGCTCGGGTTCGAGTATTACTCGATCGGACGCGGCGGCGATTCGGCCAGCGCGCCCGCGACGAAATCCGTGCCGTCGGTGACCGCGAAAGCGGGCGCATGAGGGTTGTCATCACCGGCGCCGCCGGTTTTCTCGGGTCGCATCTCTGCGACCGGTTCCTGGCCGACGAGCACGAAGTCGTCGGGATCGACAACCTCATCACGGGCCATTCCGACAACATCGCGCACCTCACGGGGAACCCGCGCTTCCGGTTCATCCGTCACGACGTCTCGACGTATGTCGACGTGCCCGGAAAGGTGGATGGGGTCCTGCACTTCGCGTCGCCGGCGAGTCCCATCGACTATCTCGATCTGCCGATCCAGACGCTCAAGGTCGGGTCCCTCGGTACCCACAACACCCTCGGCTTGGCGAAGGCGAAGGGCGCGCGATTCTTTCTCGCATCGACATCCGAAGTCTACGGCGATCCGCTGGAGCATCCTCAGCGCGAGTCCTACTGGGGGAACGTGAATCCGATCGGTCCGCGCGGTGTGTACGACGAAGCCAAACGGTTCGCCGAAGCCATCACGATGGCGTATCACCGGGCGCATGGCCTCGATACGCGAATCGTTCGCATCTTCAACACGTACGGCCCGCGCATGCGGCCCCGCGACGGGCGCGTCGTGTCGAACTTCATCGTCCAGGCGCTCAACGGGGAGCCCATCACGATTTACGGCGACGGTCGACAGACGCGCAGCTTCTGCTACGTCGACGACGAAGTGGACGGGATCTATTCGCTGTTCATGCGCGGCGATTCGATGCCGACGAATATCGGGAACCCCGACGAATACACGGTCGGCGAGCTCGCGAACATGGTGAAGGAGATTACGGGGACGCGATCGGCGATCGAGTACCAGCCACTGCCCGAGGATGATCCCAAGGTGCGGAGGCCCGACATCTCCCGGGCGCGCACGCTGCTGGGTTGGGAGCCCCAAATCGCTGTGCGCGAGGGCCTGCGCCGCACCATCGACTATTTCCGTGGTCTCGTGGGTACCGCGCGCATGGCCGCGCGATCAGCGACGCCTCCGATTGGAAGCCGAGTCTGATCTCCTGACGGTTGCGCGCGAGCGCTTCGCCGCCCGAGACTACCGCGGCGCGGCGCTCCTGCTCGCATCCGCGATCGAAGCGGGGCAGGGCTATGCCGACGCGCATCACATGCTCGGCCTCTGCTACGCCCTCACCGAGTGGAGAGAAGAGGCCGTGCGCTCCTTCGACGAGGCCATTCGGCTCAACCCACGGTACGTCGAGGCGCACCTCAACCGATCCATCGTTCTCAGCGACATGGGACGGTCGGCTGAAGCCGCCGAGGCGCTGACGCGGGCGCAGGAACTGGGAAGGCCGGATGCGACCGGTTTTCCGAGCATTGTCGCCAACCGGTTGGCCAACATGCACGCCGAATTGGGCCAGGCGTATCGTGAGGCCGGAGCCTTCACGGCGGCGATCGAGCAGTTCCGCAGCGCGCTCGCCATCCGATCGAGTTTTGCCGACCTCCGTCTCGAGCTTGCCAGGACCTTGATCGAAGCCGGGGAGCCCGGCGACGCGGCGCGTGAGCTCGACGAAATCCTGCAAGAGCGTCCCGAATGGCTCGAGGCCATGCTGTTACGAGGACTGGCCGCTTATCTTGCAGGCGACTTGGAGCGGGCGAAGTCAGTCTGGGAGGGCGCGGCAGCGCGTCACCCGGAAGACCCGCGACTGGAGACGTATCGCTCGATGTTGGCCCGCAAGCTGGGCGAGCAGAGCTGAACTCGGCG
>JBBDXZ010000002.1:0-9925 GCA_040902075.1 Gemmatimonadaceae bacterium | reverse complement strand
GTCTCAGGGTCGCCGGGCGAGGCCATGCCAGGGTCGGGTGGGGAACTGCCGGCTACGCCTGGCGGAGCGCGTCTACCGGATTGGCGCGCGCGGCGCGACGCGCGGCGGTGTAACACGCCACCGCGGCCACAATGGCAAGCACGCCCGCGACCGTAATGAACGTCGCGGGGTCCGTCGCCTCAACGTCGTACAGCTGATTCGAGATGATCCGGGTCAACCCGACCGACGCCACGAGCCCGATCGCGATGCCCAACGCCGGCATGCGCATTCCCTGCGCGATCAAGAGACGCAGCACGTCGCGCGGTGTCGCGCCGAGTGCCACTCGAACTCCGATCTCGCGCGTACGGTCGGCCACCGTGTAATGTGCCAGTCCAAAAATGCCGACGCCGGCGATCATGAGCGCCAGCGCCGCGAACAACGTCAGCAGCAGAGTCTGCAGTCGCCGTTGCGCGCTGAAGCCGCCGAGCTGCGCCTCCGCCGTCGCGGCGCTCACCACGACGATGGAGGGAAGGGCCCGCGTCACCTCGGCACGGATGGTCGACGCGAGCGCCAGCGGATCGCCGGCGGTTCGGACGACCAGATCGGCGCGACCATTCGAGGAAGGAATGTACGGTCCGAAGTACTGGGGGATCGCGGCGCGCTCGAGCCCCTGACGGTGCATGTCGCCGACGACGCCGACGATGACATACCAATACGTCTTGTTGGTCGGGTCGATGCAGAAGCGTTTGCCGATCGGATCCTCGCCGGAGAAAAAGCGGCGCACGAACGCTTCGTTCACGACGACCGGCTCGGGTATGGCCAGCCGCTCCTTCTCCGCGAGCGTCAGACCGGCGCTCGTCGGCGACCACAGCGCCCGGATCTTCACCGCCGCGTCGTCGCGCGTTGGATAGCGCCCGCGCTTCAGCGGCGCGCGCATCGCCGCGAAAAACCCGGGCGTGACCAGCCCCTCGGCCAGCTCTCCGGCGGGAATCTCGTCCGCCGAGCGTCCCGGTATCGTGATCGACTCGTTGCCCTGGCCGCCGATGAACAAATCATCGATGAAGCCAGCCGACTCGACGCCGGGAATGGTTTGCACGCGCGCAGTGAGGTCATGCGCCCACTGCACCCACGCAGAGGCTCTGCCTTGCGCCATCGCGGCCTGTTGTGATGCTCCTACGGCGGGTGACGGCGACTCGACAGGAAACTCGAGACGCATCGTCAGCACGCCTCGCGCGTCGAAACCGGGATCGACCGACTGCAAGCGATTCAAGCTCTTGAGCAACAGGCCGGCGCCCGTGAGGAGCACGAGCGCCATCGCGCATTCCGCGAGCACGAGCAAACCCTGGCTGCGCCGCAGACGGCCGCTCGCCGTTCCGTGTCCGCCTTCCCGCAGCGCCGCGTTCGCGTCGGTCGCGGACAACCGCAGCGCGGGGACGAGACCGAACGCGAGGCCCGACACGATCGACGCTATCGCCGCGAACGACAACACGCGCCAATCGAACGTTACTTCGTCCATGCGCGGGACATATGCCGACGCGACGGTGGCCAGGAGCGGCGTTCCCCATGCGGCAATGGCCGCTCCCACCGCTCCCCCGGCGAGCAACAACACCATGCTCTCGGCGGCGAGCTGGCACACCAAGCGGCCGCGCCCCGCGCCGAGCGCGCGGCGCACGGCGAACTCGCGCTGCCGCGTGGCGCTGCGCGCCAGCTGGAGATTCGCGACGTTGGCGCACACGACGAGCAGCACGAGCGATACGGCGCCGAGCAGGATCCAGAGCGCCGACTGCAAGCTCGCTCCGGCGACTGAGTCGAGCACGGGCACAACAGCGGCAGCGAAGCCGGGAAAGTCGGGAACGTTAGCCGGGTGCGCTTGCGCCAGCTGGCGGCCGATCCGATCGAGATCGCTCCGAGCGTCGGCGACGGACGCGCCGGACGCGAGCCGCCCGATGGCCGTCCAGCGCCGCGCCGAGCCCGAGAAACGTTCGGTGCTCTCGCGGTCGAAGCGCCAATACGTCGTCGCTGGGGTGAAGACATCCGTCAGCCGGTCCGGAAAGTAGAATCCGGCCGGCAGCACGCCGATCACGATGAGCCCTTCAGGACCGTCCTTCGACGCGCCACCGAGCGTGAGCGTCCTGCCAATGACGTCCGGCGTGCCCTGGAACCACCGCTGCCAGAACGCATAGCTGATCACCGCGACCGGCGCGCGATCCCGTTCGTCCGCCGACGACAGGAACCTGCCCTGCAGCGGCGCCACGCCGAGCACGGAGAACAGATTCGCCGAGACGAACGCCCTGCGCGTGCGGCCGCGGCTGCGCGCCGGATCGTTCGCGATGGGTGACACGCGCTGGCTCGTGAAGTAGGCGACGTCCTGGAACGTCCGATTCCGGGTCTGCCAGTCGGTGATCGTCGGATACGCCGTCTCCTCGCGAGGCAGTCCGCGGCGGACGTCGTCGGTCCAGATCAGCGCGAGCCGATCGGTGTCGGCATAGGGGAAGGGCCGGAACATCACCGCGTTGACGACGCTGAACATCGTGGTGGTCGCGCCGATGCCGAGCGCCAGCGACAGGACGGCGATCGCCGTGAAACCGGGACTGCGCAGGAGTCCGCGCACGCCGACGCGCACGTCCTGGCGGAGCGCGTCGATCGTCGCCTCCCAACCGCCGGACCGCACCTGCGCCTTGGTCGCTTCCACACCGCCCATCTTCACGCGAGCCGCGCGCTCGGCGGCTTCGGGCGACATCCCGGCGCGGACGTTCGCCTCGGTGGCCATGGCGAGGTAGTGCCGCAGCTCGTCATCGAGCTCCTGCTCGACGACGTCCCTGCGAAGCAAGGACCGCATCCCCGCTCTGACGGTGCGCCACAGCGACATCGTCGTCTCCGATCCGGTCTATGCCTCGAGCAAACGGGCGATCGCCGCGACGCGGCGCTGCCAGTCGCTCGTGTCGAGCTTGAGACGCTTACGGCCCTTGCTGGTGAGCCGGTAGTACTTCGCTCGACGGCTGTTCTCGCTCACGCGCCATTCGGCGTCGATCGACCCGTCACGCTCGAGTCGCTGGAAGGCGAGGAGCAGCGACCCCGGGTTCACCTTGAACACGCCCTTGCTGATCTGCTCGATGCGCTGGGTGACCCCGAACCCGTGCATCGGTTGCAGGCTCAGGCTCTTGAGGATGAGCATGTCGAGCGTGCCCTGGATGACGTCGGTCGAGGCGGACATCGGTAGCGGTGAACGTTGGCTCCCCTTGGATGCCAAGAGGACTGGCCGCACGATATGAACCGTCCTCTTGGTTGTCAAGAGGACCCTGCAACACGTAGGGCTAATGCGGCGTGTCCATACGATCTGACTCCAGATTAGGTGGATGACATATGCTGCGAGCGTGAGCGTTATACCGCAACGGGCTCGCGCCTTAGGCCTTAAGATGCGTTCCACGAGCCGCGTCGTTCCGAGCATGAGGAACCACATCGGAATGTCGTCCGAACCTAAACCCGGCTTAATGCTGTCGAACCCATGACGCACTAGGTTCAGCCACTACCAAGCGAGACTCCAGCCATGTCCAGTTTCCGCAGAGACATCGCCTTCGCGGTTCGCACGCTGCGCAAGAATCCCGCGTTCGCCGTCACCGCGATCGCGACACTCGCGCTGGGCATCGGCGCCACCACGGCGATCTTCAGCGTCGCGAACGCGGTTCTCCTGCGCCCCCTGCCTTACCACGAGCCGGACCGGCTCGCGATCATCTGGGGCGAGCTGCGCTCGCGCAACGTCGCGGACTGGATCTTCGCGCCAGGCGACCTCAAAGACGTCATGGATCAGGCGACGCTGTTCGAGGGGATCGCCGGTGTGCGTACCGGCCGGGCTCCCCTGATCGTCGCGGGATCGCCGCCGCAGCAGATCCGGACCGCCTTCGCGACCCCCAACATCTTCGACGTGCTCGGCGTCCGACTTGCGCGCGGCCGCAACTTCGAGGCTGAGGACGGGCGACCGAATCCGCCGGCGCAGATCCAGCCGGGCCAGGCCCTGGCCGGACCGCCGCCAAACCTGCTCCCCGGCATCGCGATCCTCAGCGACGAATTCTGGCGCCGGCAGTACGGCGCCGATCCGTCGCTCGTCGGCAAGAACATCCAGATCGGTGGAGGCGCGCCGGTGCTCGTGGTCGGCGTGCTGGCGCCGGGCGTCGAGCTGCACTTCCCGCCGAGGGCCGGGATGCAACGCCGGCCCGACGTCTGGATCTCCGCGCGGATCAACTACGAGGCCGACGTCGCGCGCAACAACGTGGCATGGTATGCGGTCGGGCGGATGAGGCCGGGGGTGACGCTCGCCGCCGCGCACAACCAGGTGGACCAGATCGCGAAGGGGCTGTGGGAGCGATTCCCGCTGAAGAAGACCGTCGGGCTGTATTTCCGCGCCGAGGGGATGCATGACGACGTCGTCGGCTCGGTCAGGCCGACGATTCGCGCGCTGATGGGCGCCGTCGTCTTCGTCCTCCTGATCGCGTGTGCCAACGTCGCGAACCTGCTGCTGGTGCGTGTCTCGGGACGGGAGCGCGAGCTGGCGGTCCGCGCCGCCCTCGGCGGCTCGAGCTGGGCGCTCACGCGGCAGCTGCTCGCGGAGAGCCTCGTCCTCTCGCTCGCGGGTGGCGTTCTCGGGCTTGGTCTGGCGTGGGCCGGGGTGAAGCTGCTGCTCCGCCTTGCGCCGCAGGACCTACCGCTCATCGACACGGTCTCGATCGACCCGTGGGTGCTCAGTTTCACAATTGCGGCGTGCGTCGTCTCCGCCGTGATCTTCGGTCTCGTGCCCGCGCTGCGCGCCTCACGTCCGCAGCTGACCGACGCGCTCCGTGCCGGCGGCCGCGGGATGACAGGTGGTCGCGGCGCGCTGCTGCGGCGGTCCGTCGTGGTCGCGGAGGTCGCGCTCTCATTCATCCTGCTCGTCGGCTGCGGGCTGATGATCCGGAGCGCGATCGCCCTGAATCGCGTGGACCCCGGCTTCGACGCCAACAATCTCCTCACCTTCCGGCTTGGCAACATGGGGGTGCGGTCGGCGCAGGAAGCGGAGGCGAAGCTCGCGGTGATCCGGCAACGGCTCGCCGCGATTCCCGGCGTTCGCGGCGTCACGTGGGCGGGGCAGCTTCCGCTCGATGCGGAGCCCTCGAGCGGCCGGTGGGGACGAGAGGAAGCGCGCGCGGATCCGTCGCTGTACCAGCAGGGGCAGTTCCATTTCGTGCCGGTGGGATACTTCGCGACGATGCGCGCGCGGCTCATTGCCGGACGGGAGTTCGACGCCAGCGACGAGGTCGAGGGCGCGAGGACGATCATCATCGACGACATCGTCGCGCAGATGGCGTTCCCGAACGAACCGGCCATCGGGAAGACGCTGCTGGCGCGGCCCGGCGGGCCGGATGCCGTGCCCTACGCGGTCGTCGGCGTGGTGAAGCACCTGCGGCATACTACGCTGGCCGGCGAGGAGAACGAATCGATCTACTTCCAAGGGGACTTCGGCAACTCGTGGCTGGTGCGCACGAGCGGCGATGCGCTCGCGGTCGCCGGTCCGGTGCGCCAGGCGCTTCGCGACGTGGACCCGCAGCTCCTGGTCACCGAAATGGTGCCGCTGAGCGACAACCTATCGCGCGCGATGGCGCCGACGCGGTTCGCGCTGGGGCTGATCTCGGTGTTCGCGGCGCTGGCCGCGACGCTCGCCGCAATCGGGTTGTACGGCGTGCTGGCGAACCTCGTGCGGCAGCGCGCATCCGAGATCGGTGTGCGCATGGCATTCGGCGCGCAGCCGGCGAGCATCTTCCGGCTGATCATCGGCCAAGGCATGGCACTCAGCATATTCGGAGTGGTGGCCGGCCTCATCGGTGCGTTCTGGCTGACGCGGGCGATGGGGAAGATGCTCGTCGGCGTGACGCCGACGGACCCGGTGACGTTCGCGTCGATGACGGCGCTGTTCTTCGCAATCGCCGCGGCGGCGTGCTGGATTCCAGCGCGTCGCGCCGCGGGCCTTCAGCCGAACGTCGCGTTACGGGAGGATTGAGCCTAGCAACAAACTGCTCGTTAGATCGCGCGGAGATTAAAGCTCGTCGCCTTTGATGGGATCAGCATTACGCTCTCGTACCTTCTTGAGAACGCGATCGAATTTCCGGCGACTTCCTCGTGCGGCGCGCTCTGCGAGGTATTCTCCAGTCATCAGCACGGCCATTTTTTCTGCCAAAGCGGTCGCAACCAGCTGATTGATAGAGATGTCCTCCCTGTCTGCGCATAACTGGCGCGGAAGGCGTAGCCACCGGCACGGAATGTCCGCTCAGGTTGGAGTGACCTCGAGCGTTCGCTGGGGCATGAGCAGGCGGTCGACCTCGCTCATCGCCTCGCCGAGGTGTCCGAGCTCGCTGCTAAGCGCCCGCACGCGACCCGTCAGCTCGGGGTCCGCCGCGGCGCCGCGCGTCAGGCGGCCGTCTAGCTCCAGCAGGTGCATGTACAACGAGACGAGCTGGTCGCGCAGGCGGTCGCGCCGCGCCTCCTTCTCCTGTCGCCGTCGCTCGAGCCGCTGCAGCACGGCTTGCTGTCCTTCCAGCAGATTACGAAGCTCGGCGTCCTCCTCGCTGGAAGTCAGAGCTGCGAGCCGGCGGTCGAGCTTTTCGCTTTCCAAGGGATCGAGGTCCTGATGCAGGCGTGCGATCTCGCCTTCGAGCCCCTCGATCGCTCTGCGCACGGCTTCGGCAGCACGCGCACTCTCGTCGTCCGGCAGAAAGCCGGACCGCACCAGACGCGACGCGAGCGACCGAATGGAGCGCACGAGCTCCTCCGGCGATTGCGGCGCGCGCACCGTTGTGGTCTCCATCTGAGCGCCGAGGAGGCGCGCGAACTTTGGCTTGACCCACCCCGCATCGTCGGCCAGGTGCGGTGTGCCGAGCAGCTTGGTCAGCTCGTGCGCGGTGAGTCCCAGTTTCTTTTTCGCGCGGAGGAACTCATAGCCAACCCAGACAACGGGCAGCAGGCCACGCACGGCTCCTTGCAACGCGAGGCCATTCCCGTCGCGCATCACCGAGAGGAACCAATCTCCATACGCGCCGCCGCCGGTTGTCGCCACGACCAGAAAGAGCGAGATGTCGAGTATCAGAAACGCGGCGACGCCGTCGATGATGTTGCGCAACCGCCGAAGCGGTTTGGGCAGACGGTCCCAGATGTCATCGGCTCGACGCAGCGCGCGCGGCCACCAGTGCACCCACGATTTTGGGGGATGCAGCATGGCGCGGAGCGTATCGCGCCATCCGAACTTTTTTATGGTTGGGATCGCCCAGGCGAGGGCGGCTACAGGCAGAAACGCCAAGTTGCCCGCCAAAAGCGCCCACACTTCCCATTGGCCCGAGCCGAAATGCGACATCCATTGCGGGTCCCAGAGAGCCGACAAATAGAAGATGACGATGATTATCAGGTCGGTGAGGAGGAATTTCGTCCCCAGCATCTCGACTCGCTGCAGTCCTTCGGGCAGGTCGCTGCCTTCGCGAGCCAGAGTCTGCAGCTCGTCGCGCAGATCTTCCGCGCGCGCCCAGCGCGCCTTTGGATCTTTCTCGATGGCGCACATGATCACCTCGGCGAGCTTCCGCTCGGAGGCGGCAACCGCGAGAGTGAGGTCCGCGGCCTTCGCGGTGGCGTGTTGTGCCATGAGCTGTTGCGCGCCGCCGGAGAAGGGCAACCGGCCCAGCAGCATGCGATATCCGACCACACCGAGTGAGTAGATGTCCGCGCGACCGTCCACGTCGCTCGCGCCGATCGCCTGCTCCGGCGACATGTAGCTCGGCGTGCCGACGGCCATGCCGGCCTGCGTGACGGTCGTTCCCGCGGCGTCCGCGAGCCGTGCGATCCCGAAATCGGCGAGCATCGCGCGCCCCGACTTTGCGTCGAGCAGGATGTTCTCGGGCTTGACGTCGCGATGGACGACGCCCTCCCGGTGCGCGAACGATAGCGCGTCGGAGATCTCGCTCAGGATGCGGATGGCAGCGGCACGGGGAAGGCGCCCGTCGCGGTCGAGTCGCGCGGCCAGCGATTCGCCTTCGACGTAGCCCATCGCGAAGTAGAGGGCGTCGGCCGTCTCGCCGAATGCAAAGAGCGGCACGATGTTCGGATGGAGCAGTCGCGCGGCGATTCGTGCTTCGCGGCGAAACCGCTCGCGCATGCCCGACGTGGTGACACCCTCACCGGCGAGGACCTTGATCGCGACGAGGCGGTCGAGCGACCGCTCGCGCGCGAGCCACACGGAGCCCATCCCGCCCTCACCGAGCAGGCGAATGATGTCGAACTGGCGGCTCAGCTCAGCAGCGAGCTGCGGGGTAAGACGGTCCGGAGTCATGCGAGCCTCCTGTCCCGGTAATACGACCGAACATCACTTCCTTAGTCGGCTGATGGTCCAATCTACGACTAAGCGCCGACAGCGCAGTCCTCAGACTTGGCTGGGTGACTAAGGGGTCGAAGTTCCCTCGGATCTCGGAAGCCTACGGCGAAGTGCGCCAGGGACTTCCCCTTCCGATGGCGCGACGCGAGAGTGCTCGCCTAGGGTATGGTGCGTGCAGTGATCCAAGCCAATGCCAGCCCTATGATGGCGATGCCGACCATCGCTGCGAGGACAACACGCGAACCTGGGCTTCCGTCAAAGCGCCACCATGCTCACGCTCAAGTTCAACGGCACGAGCGAGAACTTCTCGAACGGCATTCTCATTGAGAGAAATCGGGTTCGACATCGGGACCTTCTCTCCGAGCGAAAGACCGCTAAAACGAGGCAAGTAGAGGTTACCGACCGGGCGAGGGGATGCCCTGCCTGGGCTCGCGCAGCCGTTGGGCGTCGGCTCGATGCGCGGTCTGAGTTGCCGCCTCCGGAGAACGGACCAGGAGCCAGTTTAGCATCGCCCTGCTACCATTGTGCGCCAATTGACATTATCACGCACCCCAAGGCTTGCGGCAAGGCCCCCGTGCGAGTTCAAACTTCGCGCTCATTCTTAACCAAGAGTTGCGATGACCGAACATGCGGTGGTGATCGCCGGAGGAGGTCCGACGGGGCTGATGCTGGCGGGCGAGCTGGCGTTGGCGGGGGTCGACGTCGCCATTGTCGAGCGGCGTGCCAGCCAGGCCCTCGCCGGATCGCGCGCAGGCGGCCTGCAGTCACGCACCATCGAGGTCCTCGATCAGCGTGGAATCGCGGATCGGTTTCTCTCGGAGGGACAGCCGGCTCAGGTCGCGGGGTTCGCCAGCGTCCGTTTGGACATCAGCGACTTTCCCACCCGGCACAACTACGGGCTCGGGCTGTGGCAGAACCACATCGAGCGCATCCTGGCCGGCTGGGTCGGCGAGCTGGCGGTGCCGATCCATTATGGCCGTGAAGTGACCGGCTTCGCGCAGGACCACACCGGCGTCGACGTCGAACTGTCCGACGGCCAGTCGCTGCGGGCGCAGTATCTCGTCGGGTGCGACGGAGGACGCAGTCTGATCCGTAAGGCAGCCGGCATCGAGTTCCCCGGGTGGGATGCGACGACGAGCGCCCTGATCGCCCAGGTCGAGATGGCCGAGGAGCCCGAATTGGGCATCCGCCGCACCGCCGCTGGCATGCATGCCCTCGGCAAGGTGGAATACGAGGTCCGCGACGGCGAGGTGGTCTACAAGGAGGGGGGGACCGTAGGGGTCATGTTGACCGAACCGCACGTCGGGACCAGCGAACCCACCCTGCGCGATCTCAGCGAGGCGCTCATCGCCCTATACGGGACCGATTACGGGATCCACAGTCCCACCTGGATCTCCAGGTTCACCGACATGACTCGGCAGGCCGCGGCCTACCGCAAGGGACGGGTTCTGCTGGCCGGCGACGCGGCGCACGTGCATTCCCCCGTCGGTGGACAGGGCCTCAACACTGGTGTGCAGGATGCGGTGAATCTGGGATGGAAGCTGGCCCAGGTGGTCCACCGGA
>JBBDXZ010000001.1:0-10013 GCA_040902075.1 Gemmatimonadaceae bacterium | reverse complement strand
AAGCGCCGCCGAGAACCGACCGGATCGCGCTTGCGCGACCCGCCGAGTACGTCCTACCGTCGCTCCTGAAAGAAAGCCCGCAATAGCTCCGCGCTCTCCTCCGCGCGCACTCCCCCCAACACCTCGGCCCGGTGGTTGAGCTTCGGGTGACGCACGAGATCGCCCAGCGAGCCCACCATCCCTGCCTTGTCATCCCACGCACCGAACACGAGACGATCGAGCCGGGCCTGCACCACGGCGCCCGCGCACATCGCGCACGGCTCGAGCGACACGTAGAGGGTGCACCCGTTGAGCTGCCACCGGCCGAGTGCGCGGGCGGCGTTGCGCAGCGCGAGAATCTCCGCGTGCGCCGTGGGGTCCATGTCGCGCACCGTTCGGTTCGACGTCGCCGAGATGCTGCGGCCCTCGTGCACGACCACTGCGCCGACGGGAATGTCCCCCTGCTGGGCCGCGGCCTTCGCTTGCTCGAGTGCCTCGGCGATCCAGCGATCGTCGTCCGGGGTCGGAATTGTCATGACTTGGAATCTGCCTCGTTCGCGGCCACAATGCAGATGCGGCTCTCGCGCCATACCGAATCGAGTCCTATCGTATACAATCGTGGGCTATGTGAAGACTCGATTTCGCCGACTGAGCGCGTTCGCGCTGGTCTTCGTCTTCCCCAGCACAGCCATCGCGCAAGCAGTGCTTCGGGGAGTCGTGCTCGCGGACAGCGGCTCCTCACCCGTGTCAGGCGCGGTGGTCGAGATCGCGCAGCTCAAACGCTCGGCGCTGACAGACACCGCTGGCGCCTTCTTGCTCGCCGATCTTCCACTGGGACGCCACCGCGTCCAGACGCGACGCCTCGGATACGAGCCGTCGACGCAGGACTTGCTCATCGAGTCGGCCGACACTGCGCGCGTCGTCTTACGAATGAAGGTCGTGCCGGTCGCTCTGAGCGCCATCTCCGTGAGCGACGTCAACCCGGAAGTCTACAATCCGCGGATGGTGGGCTTCGCCGATCGGCGTCGCATGGGCAACGGCAAATTCCTGGGCCCCGCCGAGCTTCGCGATCTCCAGCACACCAACCTCGACAACGTGCTCCGGCAGCTCGGCATTCCAGTCCGCTTGGTGAACTGCAACGACTTTCGACCCTGTGGGTATCCGTACGCTCAAGGCCGGCGCGGGCCGAGCTCCCTGATACGTGGAAACTGCGCGGTCAAAGTAGTCCTTGACGGAGTCGCGGCGAGCCAACGGGGACCGTTCGACCTCTCGACGGTCCGTGTACTGACGTTGGCGGGTCTCGAGTTCTACGCCGGCGGGGCCGAGACGCCGGTGATGTGGGATCGCGCGGATCGTGGGGAAGCGTCGTGCGGTGTGCTCGTCCTGTGGACGCGCATCGCCGAGCCGCGCAAGTAACGGCTAGGCGCCGACGGGCACAGCGCTTCCCGCTTTCTCCAGCGCGAGACCGCCCTTCCCGTCCGGACGCACGACGACGTGATCGCCCTCGAGGAACCGACCCTCGAGCACCGCCATCGCCAACGGATTCTGGATCATCCGCTGGATCACGCGCTTGAGCGGACGCGCGCCGAACGCCGGATCGTACCCCTCTTCCGCGATGAGCTGCTTCGCCTCCGGCATGACCTCGAGCGTGATCTTCTTGTCGACGAGCAGCTTGTCGAGCTTCTTGAGCTGAAGGTCCACAATCTTCTCGATCTGCTCGGTGCCCAGCGGCCGGAAGATGATGATGTCGTCCACGCGGTTCAGGAACTCGGGCTTGAACGTCTTGCGCAGATCGAGCATCACCTGCGTCTCCACCAGCGCCCAGTCGCCGCCGGCGTGCTCGAGAATGAAATGGCTGCCCACGTTCGACGTCATGATGACGACGGTGTTCCGAAAATCCACCGTGCGCCCCTGCGAATCGGTCAACCGGCCGTCGTCGAGGATCTGGAGCAGGATGTTGAACACGTCGGGATGCGCCTTCTCGACCTCGTCGAACAGGATCACGGCATACGGACGCCGGCGCACGGCCTCCGTGAGCTGCCCGCCTTCCTCATACCCGACATAACCAGGTGGAGCACCGATGAGCCGAGCGACCGCGTGCTTCTCCATGTACTCGGACATGTCGATGCGCACCATCGCGTGCTCGTCGTCGAACAGGAACTCCGCGAGCGCGCGCGCCGTCTCCGTCTTGCCGACGCCGGTGGGCCCCAGGAAAATGAAGGAGCCAATCGGACGATTGGGATCCTGAAGCCCCGCGCGCGAGCGACGCACCGCGTTCGCGACGGCTTCCACGGCTTCGTCCTGGCCGATGACGCGGCGCGCGAGCTCCTTGTCCAGCTTCGTAAGACGCTCGCGCTCGCCCTCCAACATCCGCGTCACCGGTATGCCCGTCCAACGCGCGACGATCTCGGCGACGTCCTCCGCGGTCACTTCCTCCTTGAGGAAGCGCGCCTTGCCGGCAGCGCCGGCCGTCTGCTTCTCGGCTTCGACGAGCTTTTGTTGCAGGTCGGGAATTCTCCCGTAGGTGATCTCGGCGGCTTTCTGAAGATCTCCGCGACGCGTGGCCTGCTCGGCCTCGGTCTTCGCCTGATCGATCGCCAGCCGGACCCTCGCGACCGCGCCCAGCGTGTCTTTCTCGCGCTGCCACTGCGCCTTCATCGCGTCGGATTTCTCCTTCAGCTCGGCCAGCTCCTTCTCGATCGACTTGCGACGCTCGACCGCGGATTTGTCCTTCTCTTTTTGCAGCGCCGTCCGTTCGATCTGAAGCTGCATGATGCGCCGCTCGACCTCGTCGATCTCCTGCGGCATCGAGTCGATCTCGATGCGAAGACGCGATGAGGCCTCGTCGATCAGGTCGATGGCTTTGTCGGGCAGGAAGCGGTCGCCGATGTAGCGGTGCGAAAGAGTGGCCGCGGCTATGAGGGCATCATCTGTGATGCGCACGCCATGATGCGCCTCGTACCGCTCTTTGAGACCGCGCAGAATCGCAATCGTCGCCTCGACCGTCGGCTCACCCACATAGACGGGCTGGAAGCGGCGCTCCAGCGCAGGGTCCTTCTCGACGTTCTTGCGGTACTCGTCGAGCGTCGTCGCGCCCACGACGCGCAGCTCGCCGCGCGCCAACATGGGCTTCAGCATG
The DNA here is from genome assembly GCA_040902075.1 of Gemmatimonadaceae bacterium. Taxonomy (GTDB): domain Bacteria; phylum Gemmatimonadota; class Gemmatimonadetes; order Gemmatimonadales; family Gemmatimonadaceae; genus DASPMP01. The sequence goes on along the minus strand of JBBDXZ010000001.1, from coordinate 6,895 downwards.
TTGCCCGCGTCCATGCTGCCCTCGGCTTTTCCCGCGCCGACCAGCGTGTGCATCTCGTCGATGAAGACGATGTACTTCCCTTCGGACTCGGTGATCTCCTTGAGCACCGCCTTTAGACGCTCCTCGAATTCGCCGCGGAATTTCGCGCCCGCGATGAGAGCGGCGAGGTCGAGGTTGACGAGGCGCTTGTTCTTGAGACTCTCCGGGACGTCGCCGTTGATGATGCGCTGCGCGAGCCCCTCGACGATGGCCGTCTTGCCGACGCCGGGCTCGCCGATGAGCACCGGGTTGTTTTTCGTGCGACGCGACAGAACCTGGATTACGCGGCGGATTTCCTCGTCGCGGCCGATGACCGGATCGAGCTTGCCCTTCTGCGCCAGCTCCGTCAGATCGCGCGTGTACCTCTCGAGCGCTTGATACTGGTTCTCGGGATTCTGATCCTGGACGCGATGCGATCCGCGGACCGCCTCGAGCGCGGCGCGAAGCGCGTCGCCGGTCGCTTTCGCCTCGCCGAGAATGTTCCTGCTCTCGGTTCCCTTCGTGTCCGCGAGCGCGAGCAGCAGATGCTCCGTCGAGACGTACGCATCGCCGAGCGTCTTCGCTTCCGCTTCGGCTCTGTCGAAGACCTGATTGAGCTCGCGCGACACGGACGGCTGCGCGTCGCTCTGCTTCGCATACCTCGCCATCTCGGCCTGGACGCGGTCGCGGATGGCGGTCACGCTGGCGCCAGCTTTCTGGAGAATGGGAACGACGATGCTCTCGTCCTGATCGAGCAGCGCGGCGAGCAGGTGCAGGTCGTACACCTGCGGGTTGCCCGCGCGGCGCGCGAGCGTGATGGCCTCGTTGAAGGCTTCGCCGGCTTTTACGGTAAGGCGATCGGGGTTGATCATGGTGGTGCAGGTGCTGGGTGCTAGGTGCTAGGTGCTAGGTGCTGGGTGCTACGGTGAAGCTAGCCCGGCGTGCCTCCGGCCACACCTCGCCAAATCCTACCGTTGCCCTGTCGCAAGGTGTAGCCTTTGCGGTCGCAGTACTCGAGAAATGGGATCAGGAACTTGCGTGAGAAGCCGAGCACCTCGCGCAGGTCGGTCGGGGCCAGCTCGCCTCGTCCGGACATGCCGCTCTCCAGACGCCGGAGCAACTCGCGCACCGCGTTCGGCGTGTAGAACCTGGTGTCCTCCACCTGAACGACGCGATGCTCGCGCTCCAGGTGCCGCAGCAATGAGGCCGTCTGTGGCCCGAAACGGTCCTGGAGCTCCGACACCGACGGCGGCTCGGAACCGGCAGTATCGAGGGCCGCGAGGATGTCATCGGTGACCTTCCGCTGCGCATCGGACAGCTGGCCCCCCTTGCCCGGCAATCGCAGCTCGGCGCCCGTGGCTTCGAGCTTCTTCCTCGCCGTCAGCTCACCGACGAGCTCGTCGAAGAGCGGTTGGTCGATGCCGACCCGCGACCGTATCTCCTGCCGAGGCACACCGGTGTCGAGTGGATGCTGGGCGTGGTGTGTCTTCACGAGCTCCAGCACCTTCGCGCGCGCGGCCGAGAGCCCGAGGTCCGAGTACCAGCGGCCGGCGACGCGGGAAAGTCCCGTCGTGCTGATGGCGAAGCTCTTTACGGGCGCCGGCGGCACGCCAAGGCGCACCGGCAGCGTGGACTCCGCCAGCCCATGCAACCCCGCTTCCTCAGTGAAGATTGTGAGCACGTGGTGGCTCGGCATTTCCAGCGCGGGCATCGGACGCGCGCGGCGCGCCGCGTTCGGGTCGGTGATCACTCCGCCACCGATCGTCGCGAGCGGGGACGCGGACCGAAGCACGAAGCGGTCGCCCGCGCGTGCCACGATGGGTTCGTCGAGGACGATGCGAACCGGCCGCGACGTCCCCGGCGCCACGGGAGATCCGGCGGCGACAACTCGGGCGCCAACGTCGGACGTGGCGAGATGAAAACGGACTTTGGTGCGCGGACGCAGCTCCGATGCGTCCGGCAGCAGCGTGAGATCGGCGCGAATGACGACGGTGGACTGCCACTCCGGGAGCGTCACGAGTGTCGCGCCGCGTCCAAGGTCCTCCGAGCTTACCCCCGCGAGCGCGATCGCCGCGCGCATCCCGGCCGTAACGCCCTCCACGGATTGGCCATGACTCTGGAGGCCACGCACTCTCGCCTGCGTTCCGGCGGGCATGATGCGAACCGTTTCCTCGACAGACAGATCGCCTGACCAGACGGTGCCCGTGACAACCGTCCCCGTGCCCTTCACAGTGAAAGCTCGATCGACGGGAAGACGGAAAAGATCGTTCGACGTTCGACGTTCGACGTTCGACGCTTGACGTTGAAGAGCGCTCTTCAGGCCGTCGATGCCCTGCGCGCTGACGACAGACGTCGGGATGATCTCGGCGTTCGCGAAACGCGATTTGTTCAGCAGCTCCCTGACCTCTTCCGTCACGAGCGAGAGCCACTCGTCGTCCACGAGATCGCTCTTGGTGAGCGCGACAACGAGTTGCGGAATCTCCAGCAGCTCGAGAATGGCGAGATGCTCCCGCGTCTGCGGCATCGGCCCTTCGTCGGCGGCGATGACGAGCAGCGCGAGGTCGATGCCGCTCGCACCCGCGAGCATCGTCCGCACGAACGCTTCGTGTCCGGGGACGTCCACGACGCCGAGCACGTCACCATTGGCGAGGCGCAGCGGCGCGAAGCCCAAGTCGATCGTGATCCCGCGGCGCTTCTCTTCCGGCAGGCGGTCGGTGTCCACGCCCGTGAGCGCCCGTACCAGCGCCGTCTTGCCGTGATCGATGTGCCCCGCGGTGCCGAGGATCATGCGATCGAGCTGCCCGTCTCGACGAGACGCGACTCAGGTTCCGCGCCCCAGACGGCGCGTTCCCACATGTCGAACGCGCGCAGCGTACGGCCGTCGTGCAAGTGGTAGCTCAGGAACTCGCGCAAGAGCCGCTGATGCGCGCGCGCGTCGCTCTCGGAGAGCGCGTCGAGGTGCCGTCCGTTCATCCAGCCGGCGATCGCGGAGCGAGCCGCGGCCGGAAGTCTGCGCCCCCCCGGGCTCAACGCCGCGCAGCGCTTGCACAATACACCGCCCGCGGAATGGGTGAAGAGAGCCGGGTCCTGGTCGCCGAGCGGCGTATCGCAGTCGGCGCACTCGGTGAGCACGGGACCGAAGCCCAGCGTCGCGACGATCCGCCAAAGACCGCCGAGCGTCGCCTCGCGCGCCTCATCGCCGGACTTCTCCGCCAGCGCGTCGAGCGCGGCCGCGATCGCGTCGAAGAGCGCCGCATCCGCGCCTTCCCTTCCGAACGCCAGCGCGATCTCGGCGATCGTCTCCGCGCCCGTGAATCGCTCGAGGTCATTGGCGAGATCGGTGCGAGTCCGGACGTCCTCGAAACCGCTCAGGGTGTCGAGGTCCCGGCCGGCTTTCGTGTAGAGAAAGGCGGTTCCCTGCCCGAACAGATCCAGTCCGCTGCCGAACCGGCGCCGGGATTTGCGCGCGCCTTTCGCCAGCGCCGAGCGCATCCCGGCGTCGCGCGTGACGAGACGTACGATGCGCGAGGACTCGAGATAGTCGAACGCGTGAAGAACTATGGCTTCGCTGACCAGCAGCGGCATACAGGGAAAGATACCGCAGGTCGTTGGATTGCTCTTCTAGAACATCGATCTGACGCCGATCGCTACCGTGCGTCGAGGAGCGAGAAAGTTGAAGACGTTCTGGTACTTCTCGTCCGTGAGGTTCTCCACGCGAAGCGTCAGCGACGAGCGTGCGACGCGAGAGGTTGGCAACCTGTACTCGGCGCCGAGGTCGATGCGCTCGTAGGATGGCAGCGTGACGGGCGTCGCGGGAAATGGCCTGAAGTCGCGATCGTGGCGAATCCCGACGGCAAGAACACGCGCCGCCGCCGACAGGCGCCCCGTTCCACGATACGACAGCTCCGCCGTGACCTTTCGCTCCGGGCGACGGATGAGGGATTCGTCGCGGCGATAGAGGCCGCCGCTGGTGTTGTCGAATCCCGGTTCTACCACTTCGGTGCGCAGGAAGGTCGCGCCGGCGCTCGCCCAGAGCGGACCCGCCACTCGCCCGCTGACCTCGGCCTCGACGCCGTTCGACGTCGCCTTCGCGACGTTGCAGTAGCTGAATCCGCACGAGTTGCCCGGATCGTAGTCGATCATGTTGACGAAGCGCTGCGCGAAGCCGGTCACGGCAACCTGCGCGCGTCCCGCAAACAACTCCTGATCGATCCCCGCGTCCCAGCTCGTCGTCCGCTCCGGCTGCAAATCCGGATTACCGACCACGAAGCCGGTAGAATAGTTCTCGAAGAAGCTCGGCTCGCGGAACGCGGTTCCACCGGTGGCCCGAAGACGCGTCGTGGGTCGCGGCCTCCATGACAATCCGACGCGGGTGGTGCCGAACTGCCCGAACTGCTCGTTGTCGTCCACCCGCGCGCCAAGCGTCGCCGTGACGTTGTCGGCCGATGTGAGCAACACTTCTGCATATGCGCCCGCGTTCCGGCGTGCAGCCTTGAAGCTCGAGTTGAACGGCCCGAACGGCGACTGTGATTGGAACTGCGAGCGCTGGTCCTGCTGCTCGATCTGCGCGCCGACTGTCACCGCCGTGCTGGCGGCCGGCTCCAGATGGACGCGCAGCTCCGCGCCGCGGCGGCGGGTCTTGTCCTGCGAGATGAAGCTGCTGCCATTTGCCGCGTCCATCTGATCGTCGGTGCCGCCGTCGTTCACGGACGAATTGAGCGTCAACACGGTTCGCGCGGACGACGACAGCTTCCGCTCGAGCTCGACGCCCAGAAGCGAACGGTCCTCCGTGCGGTGCGCGTTGCTGTCCACGACCGTGCCGCCCCCGTTGGTCGGGTAGTTGAACTTGTAGTCGTTGTATCGCAGCGAGACGCGAAGCTCGGTGCCGTTCACCGGCGTAAAATGAAACCGGCCGCTGAGCACGTTGTTCTGGTAGCGATTATTCAGCTCGTACAAGCCCGTCGCCTCGTGGCGGGCGATCCCCACGGAGTACGATCCCGAAGCCAACGAGCCGCTGGTGCTCCCGGTCGCGTCCAGGGACCACATCGGGCCCGGCGCCGGCGCGTTGGGGGGGGGATCGAGACGCTCGCGCGTCGTTCTTCCTACCCGCAATTCTCCCTCCGAGGTCGACGGACCCCGGCCGCGCCTCGTGATCACGTGGACAACGCCCGTGACCGCGTCCGCTCCATGGATCACGCTCGCCGGCCCTCGCACGATCTCGATGCGCTCGATGTTGTCCGTCGTGAGTGATGCGAAGTCGTATGTCCCGCCGGGATCGTTGGCCGGCACGCCGTCCACGAGCACCTTCACGTACTTGCTCTCCCCGCCGCGCAAGAACAACGACGTCGTCGCGCCAGGCGATCCGGTTTGGGCGACATACGCGCTGGTGACGTCCCTGAGGGCGTCGGCGACCGTGGTCACGCCGCGCAGCCGGAGCTCGTCGCCGGTGATGACGGTGACCGCCACGGGCAATGAGCCCTGACTGATCGGGATGCGGGTCGCGGTCACGACGACGGGCTCGACGCGCGCGGTGTCGCGCGACTGCTCTTGGGCCCCGAGTGGCAACGCGGCGATGAACACCAGGTAGGCGTACATAGTGGGGAGTGGGAAGTGGGAGGTGGGGAGTGGGAAGTCAGATGGTGGAACGGCGAAGCGGAACGAGGGCTGGAGCGCCGACGGCCGGGTCGCGGGTGACGACGACGGGCCACTGGTAGACGCGCTCGAGCACCTCGGCGCGCATGACGTCGTCCACCGTGCCAGCCGCGGCGACGCGGCCCGCGTCCAGCAAGACCAGCCGGTCGGCAAACCGGGCGACGAGATTGAGCTGGTGACTGACGAGGAGCACGGCGCGGCCGTCGCGAGCGATCCGCCCCAGCAGCTCGAAGACGACCATCTCGTGGCCGACGTCGAGAAAGGTCGTGGGCTCGTCCGCGACGAACGCGTCACCACCCTGGGCAAGGGCCCGCGCGAACCGCACGCGCTGCCACTCGCCGCCGGAGAGCTCGTGGACGGAGCGTTCTTGAAGCGGTTCCACTTCGGCCCACTTGATTGCCACATCGACCGCTTCGCGGTCGGCGAGCGTATCTCGGCCCCACGCGCCGCGATGCGGCAGCCGGCCAAGCGCGACATACTCTCGCACGGCGATCGGGAACGCCGCCTCCTCGCGCTGCGTCACGACGGCGACCCGCCGAGCGACCATGTCCCGGCTCAACGTGCGCGCGTCGCCACCGTCGAGCACGATCGTTCCTTCAGAGGGCTTCACTCGGCCGAGCAATGCTCTGACGAGTGTGCTCTTCCCGCTGCCATTCGGGCCGACCACGGCGGTGATCGTCCCGCGCGGCGCTGACAGCGTGACTCCGTCCAGCGCATCGCGCGACTGCCCCGGGTAGCGCACCCGCACGCCGTTGAACTCGATCATGTGAGCCGGCGCAGCGTGAAGAGAAAAAAGGGCACGCCGAGCATCGCGGTGACGGCACCCAGCGGCAGCTCCGCGGGCGGCAGCGCGGTCCGCGCCACGAGGTCGGCGAGCACCACGAGAAAGGAGCCCGTGAGCGCGCTCGCGAGCAGCAGCGAGCGATGCCCTCTCGCTCCCAGCCGGCGCGCGATGTGCGGGACGACGAGTCCGACAAACCCGATGAGCCCTGCCGCCGCCACCGTCGCGGCCGCGACGAGCGATCCCGCGAGATACACGCGTCTCGCGGCGCGGTCCACGTCGACGCCGAGTCCCGCGGCCGAGTCCTCGCCCAGGGCGAGTGCGTCGAGCGTACGGCCGAACGTCACGAGAATCGCGCCGCCGAGGAGGACATATCCCGCGAGCCAGGCGCCCTGCGTCCACGTCTCGTTGGCGACGTAGCCCATCATCCACGAGAGCGCGCCA